>WLQG01000018.1 GCA_009698445.1 Actinomycetota bacterium | reverse complement strand
TCGCTTAAGCGGTGTAAAACGCCACGCTTCCTCACGTCCAGTTGGGGTTAAGTAATTAGTAGTTAAAACAGACATTAACCAACTGCACCTTCCATTTGAAGTTCAATAAGGCGATTGAGCTCTAGCGCATATTCCATTGGAAGTTCGCGCGCAATTGGCTCAATGAATCCACGGACAATCATGGCCATAGCTTCATCTTCAGTTAATCCGCGAGACATCAAATAGAAGAGCTGATCATCTGAGATCTTTGAAACGGTTGCTTCATGGCCCATAGAAACATCATCTTCACGGATATCAACATATGGATATGTGTCAGAGCGTGAAATTGTGTCGACTAGAAGTGCATCGCACTTCACTGTGCTCTTTGAGTGATGGGCGCCTTCTTGGACTTGAACAAGTCCACGATAAGAAGTGCGGCCGCCATTTCGTGCAACTGACTTTGAGATTACAGAAGACGATGTGTATGGCGCTGCGTGCACCATTTTGGCGCCTGAATCTTGATGTTGACCCTCGCCGGCAAAGGCTAGAGACAAAGTCTCACCCTTTGCGTGTGGGCCCATTAAAAAGATCGCAGGGTACTTCATAGTTACTTTGGAGCCGATGTTTCCATCTACCCATTCCATGGTTGCACCTTCGGCACATGTTGCGCGCTTTGTAACCAAGTTATAAACGTTATTAGACCAGTTTTGAATCGTCGTGTAGCGAACGCGTGCGCCCTTTTTCACAATGATTTCAACAACTGCAGAGTGCAGTGAGTCAGACTTGTAAATAGGTGCAGTACAACCCTCAACATAATGAATGTAAGAATCTTCATCAGCGATGATTAACGTACGTTCGAACTGACCCATGTTTTCAGTGTTAATGCGGAAATATGCCTGTAGAGGAATATCGACGTGAACACCTTTTGGAACATAGATAAATGAACCACCCGACCACACAGAAGTATTCAGTGCTGCGAACTTGTTATCGCCCACTGGAATAACTGTTCCGAAGTACTCTTTAAATAGTTCAGGATGCAGTTTGAGTGCGCTATCTGTATCAAGGAAAATAACGCCTTGCTTTTCTAAATCTTCACGGATTGAGTGATAAACGACCTCTGACTCGTATTGAGCCGCAACCCCTGAAACTAGGCGCTGCTTTTCAGCCTCAGGAATTCCAAGACGGTCATACGTGTTCTTAATTTCATCTGGCAAGTCATCCCATGTTGCAGCTTGCTTTTCTGTAGAGCGCACGAAGTATTTGATCGTGTCGAAGAAAATTCCGGATAGATCTGAGCCCCAGTTTGGCATTGGCTTCTTTTCAAATAGCGCAAGACCTTTTAAACGAAGGTCGAGCATCCACTGCGGTTCAGACTTCTTGGCTGAGATGTCGCGCACAACATCTTCATTAAGGCCGCGCTTAGCGTTAGTACCTGCATCGCTCTTATCTGACCAACCGTATTCATAGTTGCCGATACCTTCGAGTTCTGGATGTGCGATAGTCATGCGCGTACCTTTCGCTTTGTAGTTGCCGTTGTTTTGGGAATAAAAGTTGTGCAGACGCCATCGCCATGTGCAATTGTTGCTAGACGTTGGACGTGAGTGCCTAGTAGACGTGAGAGCGCTTCAGTTTCTGCCTCGCATAATTGCGGGAACTCTGAAGCAACATGGGCAATCGGACAATGATGTTGGCAGAGTTCTTCACCCATTGGCTTTTCTTGAATACTTGCGGCATAGCCTTGTTCAGTTAAAAATTCTGCAAGAGCTTGCGATTTATTACTCTTCTTAGAAATCGCAATGGTGGCTTTTCGTTCAAGATCTTCTGCGCGAGATTGTGCAAAGTTTGAAACTAAATGCTCTCCTGATTGCGCAGACATAAATTTCAATGCAGCTACCGCTAAATCATCGTAAGAATGTTCAAATTTTTCGCGTCCTTTGTCGCTCATTACGAACACCTTGGAAGGTCTTCCTCTTCCGCGAATGATCGCTGAATGTGGTTCACGCGCTACTAAAACTCCATCAGCAACCAATAAATCAAGGTGGCGACGAATTCCAGCAGGTGTTAATCCCAAACGCTGGCCTAAAACTGCTGCTGTAGAAGGGCCATTCTCCAAAATGGAACGGGCCACTACATCTCGGGTGCGTAGATCATCACCTGGAACGGGGCTGGTCTGGCCATTCATTTTCACAACACTATTGTGTCGTAATTCGACATGTTCAGCCACTCGGCCCGCCTACCTGCCCACTAGCCATAAGGTTGGGACATGGCATCGATGCGCTGGGCCCGAGCACTTACTCCCCTGACTCTAGGCCTACTTATCTTCCAGGCCGTACTCGTTGTGACTGGCGGAGCAGTACGCCTCACGGGTTCAGGGTTGGGATGTCCTACCTGGCCAGAATGCACACCCGGTTCTTATCGACCGATCAAGAATCAGGCAGAAGGAACGCTGCATTCGTGGATTGAATTCGCAAACCGGTTGCTCACATTTGTTCTTGTTGCATTTGCGTTGGCTACTTTAATAACAGTTTTACGAGCAGGTAGAAAAGATCTACGCCTACTTGCTGCTGGACAATTTTTAGGAATATTTGGGCAAGGCGTTTTGGGTGGAATCACTGTGCTCACACATTTGAATCCATTAGCGGTTGCTAGCCATTTTTTGTTGTCAACAATTTTGATAGCAGCTGCAACTTCACTCCATTCGCGCCGCAAAACTCCTGCGGTAAAAACTGGTATTAAAGGAACCGTAAATAGCTTCTCCAAAACCCACATCATGTGGGCAAGTATTGTAATTATTTTGGGAACCCTTGTGACCGGCGCAGGACCACATGCGGGGGATATCAATGCACCTCGTCTAAAAATTAGAATTCAAGATGCAGCAATGTTCCATGGCGGCGCAGTAACCATACTTTTGTTATTCACAATTTCTTTTTACTTGCGTAAGGATATTTCAAACTTAACTAGAAAGCGACTTGCTATATTTCTTGGAATTAGCCTAGCGCAGGGTGGAATTGGCTATATCCAATATTTACAGGGTGTACCAGAACTATTAGTCGGCATGCATCTAATCGGAACAACGGTGGTCTGGATTGCAGCCTGGCGTATTTGGTTATCTGTTCAATTCAAAACAAAGGAAATATCTCAATGAGTTCAATGTCAGGTTGGTCAGATTTCGATGATCTCGTAGTTGCGCATGCCCGCGCGTTGGCTGCTGATGCCGTACAAAAAGTGGGCAATGGTCACCCTGGTACCGCTATGTCACTGGCCCCAGTTGCTTACGCCTTGTTTCAGCGGCATTTAGTCCATGACCCATCTGATCCTACGTGGCTTGGAAGAGATAGATTTATATTGTCTTGTGGGCACTCTTCTTTAACTCTCTACATCCAACTATTTTTAAGTGGTTACGGAGTTGAGATGAAAGATTTGCAGGAATTTCGTACATGGGATTCATTAACACCGGGCCATCCAGAATACGGTCACACTGCCGGTGTAGAAATGACAACTGGGCCTCTTGGCCAAGGTGTTGCAACTGCAGTAGGAATGGCAATGGCAGCGCGTTATGAACGAGGTTTACTAGATGCAGATGCACAACCTGGAACTTCAATCTTTGATCACAGTATCTGGGTTATCTGTTCTGATGGCGATCTCCAAGAAGGAGTAAGTGCTGAAGCTTCTTCGCTAGCAGGAACACAGCAACTTGGCGCTTTGAATGTTATTTATGATGACAATCGTATTTCCATTGAAGGCGATACCCACAACGCTTTTACAGAGGATGTATCAGCTAGATACCGCGCTTATGGATGGCATGTAATCGATGTTGCAGCATCAGCTAATGGCAGTGTTGATATTATTGCTCTAGATAATGCAATGACGCAGGCTAAGAAAGAAACGTCTAAGCCAACAATGATTCGCATGAAATCTGTGATTGCATGGCCAGCACCTAAAGCTCAAGGCACGGCTGGTTCGCACGGTTCAGCACTTGGCGATGAAGAGATTGCTGCAACAAAGGTTGCGCTGGGATTAAATCCCGAAGAAAAATTTGCAATGCCAGATGATCTTTTGAAGCATGCTCGCCAAGTAAAAGTGCGAAGTGCTCTTGTGCGCGCAACATGGGATGCACAATTTGCAACATGGGCAGCCAATAATTCGCAACACGCAGAATTGCTAGCGCGTTTGCGCGCCAAAGAACTCCCAGCAGGTTGGGATAGTGAAATTCCAACTTTTGCCCCAGGCAAGGATGTAGCAACACGCGCCGCGTCAGGTCAGGTTATTAATGCAATTGCCAAAACCCTGCCAGAGTTTTGGGGAGGTTCAGCTGATTTAGCAGGGTCAAATAACACGAGCATTGACGGTGGAGGTTCATTTTTACCAGCAACAAGTGCGATCAAAGATGCACATCCTTACGGTCGAGTTATCCACTTTGGTATTCGTGAGCATGCAATGGGATCAATTCTTAACGGCATTGCGTTGCACGGATTAACTCGCTCTTTTGGTGGAACCTTTGCAGTATTTAGTGATTACATGCGAGGCGCAGTTCGTTTAGCGGCGTTGATGAATATCCCATCAACTTTTGTTTGGACACATGACTCAATTGGCGTTGGTGAAGATGGCCCAACACATCAACCTATTGAACATTTTGCCGCCCTTCGAGCTATTCCTGGTTTAGATGTTGTAAGACCTGGAGATGCCAATGAAGTAGCTGAGAGTTGGAAAACTATTCTCAAGCGTGGACGAGCAGCGGGCATTCTTTTGTCTCGTCAAAATCTCCCAGTTTTTGATCGTACGGATTGCGCATCTGCGACAGGTACTTCTAAGGGTGCATACATTCTCAAAGATGCAGATAACCCACAAGCTATTTTAATTGCGACTGGTTCTGAAGTATCACTTGCCATGGATGTTCAAAAAGCTCTTGCTAGCGAAGGCATTGCCGTCCGAGTAGTAAGTGCACCGTGTCTTGAATGGTTTGCCGAACAAGACCAAGCCTATAAAGATTCGGTACTCCCCCGTTCAATAGAGTTGAAAGTCAGCATTGAAGTTGGAATCGCGCAAGGGTGGCATCAATTAATTGGTGATGCAGGAATTGCAATTTCTCTGGAACATTACGGAGCATCGGCTGATGCAAAGAGATTGTTCAAAGAGTTCGGCTTCTCGGTCGAGGCAATAGTTTCTAAAATTAAGGCGGCCATGTAGTGAGCGTTGCAGAAGTATCAAACGGTGGAACTTCTATTTGGCTTGATGATCTTTCTCGGGCAAAGATTTCTGGAACTGATCCCCATTCACTACCATCTCGAATTTCCCAATCTGGCGTAGTAGGGGTTACAACTAATCCTTCGATTTTCGGCGCCGCAATTGCAGGGGCTAAAGAATACGCCGCAGATATTGCAGCCATGAAGAATGCGACTGTTGATGAGGTAGTAAAGAAACTCACCACCGATGACGTGCGATCAG
The DNA here is from genome assembly GCA_009698445.1 of Actinomycetota bacterium. Classification (GTDB taxonomy): domain Bacteria; phylum Actinomycetota; class Actinomycetes; order Nanopelagicales; family Nanopelagicaceae; genus Planktophila. The sequence continues at coordinate 18,462 of WLQG01000018.1, read as the reverse complement.
CGTGTGATCTCTTCAAAGATATCTATTCTGCAACAAAGGGGGTCGATGGTCGCGTGAGTATTGAAGTTGATCCACGCCTTGCCCATGACACCGAAGCAACAATTGCACAAGGCAAAGAATTGTGGTCGATTATTGATCGCCCAAATCTGATGATTAAAGTGCCCGCAACTATTGAAGGGTTGCCGGCAATTACTGCCCTCATTACTGCAGGCATTAGCGTTAACGTAACTTTAATCTTTTCAGTCAAGCGTTATGGTGCAGTAATTGATGCGTACATGTCAGGAATTGAGCAAGCAACAAATCCGGGTCATGTCCATTCAGTTGCTTCGTTCTTCGTTAGTCGTATCGATTCAGCGGTAGATGCCCTTTTGAAAAAAGATGGATCGCAAGCTGCCACAGCACTACTCGGTAAAGCAGCAATCGCTAATGCTCACCTTGCATATCAACTCTTTGAAGAAAAGTTCTCATCTCAAAGATGGAGCAAGCAGGTTGAACGCGGAGCGCTTAGGCAGCGTCCATTGTGGGCATCAACTGGTGTAAAAGATCCAACATACGATGACACTCGATACGTAGTTGAACTCATTGCGCCAGACACTGTCAACACGATGCCTCAAGCAACTTTGGATGCAGTCATTGATCATGGTGTAGTTCGTGGTGACACGATTACTGCAAACTACGCCGCCGCAGTAGATGTTTTCAAAGCTTTATCAGCGCTCAATATCTCGCTGGATGGAGTTACAACTGAGTTAGAAATCGATGGGGTAAAGAAGTTTGCCCAAGCCTGGAATGAACTTTTAGAGAATGTGAAAGTAGCCCTGCAAGGATGATCAGAACCTCGGGTAATGCAATCAATAAAGTAGACCGTAAAGACCCACGGTATAAAGCTTTATTGGCTATTCATGAACGCTTAGCAAAGAAAGATCCAACAATCTGGGGACCAGATGCTCAAGCTGAAGCTGCAATTCGTCTGAATTGGATTGATTTACCGGAAAGCTCTAGGGATCTACTTCCGGCACTTGATGCTCTCTATGCCAAGCATCGTGATAAGAAAACAATTATTTTGTGCGGAATGGGAGGCTCATCACTCGGGCCGGAAGTAATAGCTGCCAGTTTTAAGAAATCAATTTTCATTCTCGATTCAACCGACCCAAACTATGTCAAGCATGCACTTGATTGCGATTTATCCAGCGCACTCGTAATTGTCAGTTCTAAATCGGGTTCAACAATTGAAACCGCTTCACAGCGTTCACTATTTCAAAGTCAATTTACTCAAGCACGTCTCTTGCCCCAGAACCATATGGTCATAGTTACTGACCCTGGCTCCCCATTGGATATGCAATCACGCGCCGAGGGTTTTAGCGTCATTAACGCGGATCCAAACGTTGGTGGACGTTTTAGCGTCCTGAGTGCTTTTGGATTAGTTCCCGCCGCACTTATTGGCGTAGATGTATCAATTCTTCTCGATAATGCAAGTGATACCAAAGCTGCATTTCTTAATGACGCAACGACAGTCGTAGATATTGCATACTTACTCGCATACTGCGCAGGTCAATATCTTTCATTTACTGATGAAGGATCTGGCATGCCAGGTATGAGTGACTGGGTAGAACAACTAGTGGCTGAATCCACAGGAAAAAATCAAGTAGGACGTCTGCCAGTAGTCATTGAAACCCATGGATTCTCAAAAGATGTTTTTTCAATCGCTTACACAGGTAATGCCGATTTAGTTGTAGAAGCCGATCTAGCATCTCAATTCATTATCTGGGAATGGGTCACCGCCCTTGTTGGCGCAGCGTTGAACATTGATCCATTCAATCAACCGAATGTCACTGAAGCTAAGGAACAAACTTCCGCACTGCTCAAGCAATGGGCTGGGGTACTTCCCTCATTTATTGCAGATAAAACTGATGCAGCGGTTGAAATATTTGGTACAGGAACTGGTTTAGTTAATGCGCTTCAATCTTTTGTAAACACCGTGCCCCCAGGTGGCTACGTTGCAATCATGGCTTACTTGGATCGCAAAGATGACGCAAAGATTGCACGCATACAAGCACTGCTTTCTGAAAAAATTGGTAAGCCTGTAACTTTTGGGTGGGGGCCACGCTTTTTGCACTCAACTGGCCAATTTCACAAAGGTGGCCAACAGAATGGAGCTTTCTTACAAATTACTGGAACTCCATCGCATGACATTGATATTCCCGGACAGATATTCGGATTTAAAACTTTATTCTCAGCTCAGGCGCTCGGCGATGGCAATGCTCTTGCTTCAAGAAAATACCCACTCCTTCGATTGAATCTAACCAATCGCAGCGCGGGCATTGACCAACTTCTTGAAGCGATACAGATACTTTAGTCTTCGTCGTCTCCACGAAGCTTGCGAAGTGCATCTTCCAAAATCTTTTCACCTTCAGCATCAGTGCGACGCTCTTTTACATAAGCAAGGTGAGTTTTGTAAGGCTCATTTTTAACTGGGCTAGGAGGATTATTGCGATCACGTCCAGCAGGGTATCCACACTTTGGGCAATCCCATTCAGCTGGAATTACTACAGTCTCTTCTACGGCAAATGATGGACGCACTTCGTGTCCATTCGCGCAAAAATATGAGACATATGCGCGAGCAATCGAATCACCGCGTTCTGCCTCGCCCATTGGGCCGGCGCCGACTCGGCTTCCACGAATTGCACTTGCCATGTATTACTCCTTTAGAAATATGTAATTAAAAGATTTACTTAAGAACAAGACTGAGTGCAACTACAAGTGCGAACCAAAGGCCGCCAACCACAATTGTGATGCGATCTAGATTGCGCTCTACAACTGATGACCCGCCGTAGTTTGTTGAAATGCCTCCACCGAATAAATCAGAGAGTCCGCTGCCCTTGCCCTTGTGAAGCAGGACGAGAAGAATCATCAGGACGCTTGTAATGACGAGCAAGATTGATAGAGCTAATTTCACGTTGTCGTACTCCTTGTTTCGTAGACGCTAAGGATACCTGCAAAAGCCGGCTACCCCTTACTCGGATTGCGCGTGGAACTTCACAATCTTGGCTAACTCCTCTGGATCTAGGCTGGCTCCCCCGATAAGGGCGCCATCTACATCCGCCATTTTCATGATTTCTGCAGCATTGGAAGATTTCACAGAACCGCCGTAAAGGATTCGCATATTTGATGCAATCTCAGCCGAACCAATATTTTCAATCTCTTCTCGAATAGCTGCGCACACTTCTTGAGCATCTTCTGGTGTTGCAGTTTTTCCAGTTCCGATAGCCCACACCGGTTCGTAAGCAATCACTATTTTTTTCAGCTCTGGCTTAGTTAAGCCTTCAAGACCGGCACGCAGTTGGCGCACTACATGACTTACATGTGCGCCAGATTCACGAACTGCTAACTCTTCGCCGACACAAAAGATTGGAGTGATTTCATTAGCAAGTGCGGCTTTAATCTTACGATTGATAAGAGCATCAGATTCGTTATGAATTGCGCGGCGCTCTGAGTGGCCAACAAGGACATAGCTGCAACCAAGTTTGTGCAGCATAGATCCCGCGATATCGCCAGTGAATGCACCACTTGCTTCAGGTGAGAGATCTTGCGCGCCATATGTAAGTCGTAGACGGTCTCCGTCGATTAACGTTTGAATGGATCGAATGTCTGTAAACGGAGGAATGATTGCAACGTCAACTACGTCATAATCTTTATCATCAAGTGAATAAACCAGCTTCTGGGCAACTGCAATCGCCTCGAGGTGATTGAGGTTCATCTTCCAGTTTCCAGCCATCAATGGTTTACGCATTATTGCTCCCTATAAGCCAAGTGCTTGAAGGCCAGGAAGTTCCTTGCCCTCTAAATATTCTAACGAAGCTCCACCACCAGTTGAAATGTAACCAAAGTCAGAGTCTGCAAAGCCTAAAGCTCGTACGGCTGCAGCAGAGTCTCCCCCACCGACGACTGAGATTCCAGATACTTTCGTTAGCGCTGTAGCAACGGTTTTTGTACCAGCGGCGAAGTTTGCAAATTCAAATACACCCATTGGACCGTTCCAAAATACTGTCTTACATTTTTCAATTTCATTGGCAAAAGCCTTAGCTGATTCCGGTCCAATATCTAACCCCATTTGGTCTGCAGGGATTGCATCGGCCGCGACCAGCGTAGGTGTTGCATCTGCTGAGAACGCGGGAGCAACAACTATGTCAGTTGGAAGAACTAACTTCACTCCCTTTTCTTGAGCCTTTGCAATTAATCCTTTAACCACATCCACCATCTCATCTTCAACAAGAGAGGTGCCAATTTCCTTACCTTGGGCTTTGAGGAATGTGAAAACCATTCCGCCGCCGATAGCTAACACGTCCACTTTGCCCAAAAGATTCTCAATCACACCTAATTTGTCAGAAACCTTTGCCCCACCTAACACAACCCCATAAGGCCGTTGCGGATTTTGAGTGAGTTTTTTAAGCACTTCAACTTCAGCAGCTACTAATTTTCCTGCAACATGTGGCAGAAGTTTAGGAAGATCAAATACAGATGCATGCTTACGATGGACTGCCCCAAAACCATCACCAACATAAGCATCAGCAAGCTTGGCTAACTGCGCCGCAAACTCAGCGCGCTCTGATTCATCTTTGCTGGTCTCTGCTGCATTAAATCGAATATTTTCTAGGAGAAGAACTTGGCCAGGCTTTAAATTGTGAGCCGCAGTTGTTACTGCTTCCCCAATCACTTGTCCAGGAAAAATAATTTCGCATCCCAAAAGTTCGCCTAAACGCTTTGCAACAGGAGCTAAGGATAATTCAGGTTTTGCTTCACCTTTTGGCCGTCCTAAGTGGGCAGCAATAACAAGTGAGGCGCCTTTTTCAATCAGTGATTGAATAGTAGGAAGCGAAGCTTTAATCCGGCCGTCATCTTTTATTACTCCATCTTTCAATGGAACATTTAGATCACAACGAAGAAAAACTCGCTTCCCGGCTACATCAAAGTGTGCAAGATCTGACATTAAAGGGTTTTGCCAACGTATGCGATGAGATCGACTAAGCGGTTTGAGTAACCCCATTCGTTGTCATACCAACCAACAACTTTGACTTGATTACCAATTACTTTAGTTAGACCTGAATCGAAAATACATGAAGAAGGATCAGTGACAATATCTGAAGAAACAATTGGATCCTCTGTGTAGGTAAGGAATCCCTTAAGTTCACCATTTGCAGCTGCCTTCATTGCAGCATTGATTTCTGCCGCAGTTGCCTCTTTAGCAAGTTCAACAGTTAAATCTGTTGCAGATCCCGTTGGGACAGGAACACGCATTGCGTAACCATCCAATTTACCCTTGAGCTCTGGAAGAACTAATGCAATCGCTTTTGCAGCACCAGTTGATGTTGGAATCATGTTAGTTGCCGCTGCACGTGCACGACGAAGATCCTTATGTGGGAAATCTAGAATTACTTGGTCATTTGTGTAGGCATGGATGGTTGTCATCAAGCCCTTAACAATGCCCCAATTATCATTAAGTACTTTAGCCATCGGAGCTAAACAGTTTGTTGTACATGATGCATTTGAGATGATGTTGTGCTTTGAACCATCATATTTTTCATGGTTAACGCCCATCACAATAGTGATGTCTTCATCAGTTGCTGGAGCAGAAATGATTACTTTCTTGGCTCCGGCAGTAATGTGCTTTTGAGCATCGGCTGCCTTTGTGAAAATACCGGTTGACTCAACAACAACATCAGCTTTTACTGAGGCCCATGGCAAATTTGCTGGGTCGCGCTCTGAGAAAACTTTAATTGTCTTTCCGCCAACGGTGATTGAATCATCCGTAAAAGTTACATCCAGTCCTAAGCGACCCAAGATTGAGTCGTACTTGAGCAAGTGGGCAAGAGTTTCATTAGGTGTGAGGTCGTTGATTCCGACAATATTGATATTAGGGTCTGTGAGAGATGCACGAAAGAAGTTACGTCCGATGCGTCCAAAACCATTGATTCCGACATTAATCACGATCTGTGTCCTTGCTACTAATGGGGCCATAAATGAAAAAGCCCAAACGTTGGGATCTGCTTTAAATCTGCCACAACGTTGGGGTCTTGGGCGTAATCCTATCAGTGGCTTTCGGCTGAAAATTGCGAAAGCGGCGGGGTTTAATTCAACAAATCAGGGGAAAGTCCGCTTTCAGTATCAGGAATACCGAGTTCCCCGGCACGTTTATCGGCCATCGCAAGCAACCTGCGGATACGCCCCGCAATTGCATCCTTAGTCATCGGCGGAACCGCTAGCGATCCCAACTCTTCAAGGGATGCTTGCCCATGATTAATGCGAAGCTCCCCCGCTTCTTTTAAATGATCAGGAATGGTTGGGCCCAGAATTTCCATGGCGCGTTGAACGCGCGCCGCAGCTGCAACTGCAGCACGTGCAGAGCGACGAAGATTTGCATCGTCAAAATTTGCTAAGCGATTTGCAGTTGCCCGCACTTCACGGCGCATACGGCGCTCTTCCCAAGCAAGAACAGATTCATGTGCACCGAGTCGGGTTAGCAAAACACCAATGGCGTCACCGTCGCGAATAACCACTCGATCAACGCCGCGGACTTCACGTGCTTTTGCGACGATTCCCATACGGCGTGCAGCACCGACTAGAGCTAGCGCGGCTTCAGGCCCTGGACACGTAATTTCAAGAGAGGAAGAGCGACCAGGTTCGGTCAGTGAACCATGTGCGATAAACGCACCGCGCCATGCAGCTTCGGAATCACAGATTGCTGCGGATACAACTTGTGGAGGTAGTCCGCGAACTGGGCGACCATTTGCATCTACTAAACCTGTTTGGCGTGCAAGTGCGTCACCAGCTTCAATTACACGAACAACATAGCGTGAACCTTTGCGCAAACCGCTCGATGATAGAACTGCTAAGTCTGAACCATGCCCGTAAATATCGGCGATATCTTTGCGGAGACGACGTGCGCTTTGCGAAGTATCGAGCTCAACTTCAATAAGAATTTTTCCTGCCGCAATATGCAATCCTCCAGCAAAGCGAAGTAATGAAGAAACTTCAGCTTTGCGGCAGCAGGGTTTAGTCACAGAAATACGACTGAGTTCGTCCTTGACCGATGCTGTCATTGCCATGGTGTTATCCAACCAGTTTTGGGCCCATGATGTGGCCTAAATGAAGAGTTAATTTTGATACATCGTGATGAATACTCCCCGGGGCTTTGCGAATATCAGCTGTAATGACCCGTCCACCCATTTTTGCAGCCGCTGCATCAAGGGCTGAAGAGTTTCGGACTACCGATGAATCGACCAGACAATAATCGATTTGTAATTGTGGAGCATATGAGTGAAAGAAATCAAGATGCTCTTCAGGGGTCGAGCCCGCAAACTCATCACCATTTGAAGTATTTGTAGCATCGAGATTAAGAATCAAAATCTTTCGCGCCTTTGTTCGTAGTAATGCATCCTGTTGCATAGGCACCATCAAATGTGGCATCACTGATGAGAACCATGATCCTGGTCCCATTGTTATCCAATCAGCTACTCGAATCGCATTCAAAACTTCTAAACGCGCCTCTGGATTTTCAGGAATTACTCGCAGGGATTCAATTCTTCCCTTAGCTGTTGCAACTTCTTTTTGTCCGCGAACAACAATGCGGCCCGTTGACGTATTAAACGTTCCCTCAATATCTAAAGGAATTGATGCCATTGGCAAAACTCGACCGATAACTTTGAGTAGTTGACCCACTCGATCTAATCCCACTACTGGATCCTCATTCTCGTTCCATAGTGATGCGAGCAGTAAATTTCCCATCGCGTGACCATTGAGCGGACCATCACTTTCAAAGCGATGCTGCATGATGTTTGCCCATGTGCGACCCCATTCATCATCTGCGCACAAAGCTGCCAATGCCATTCGCAAATCCCCAGGAGGAAGGATTGGAAGTTCTTCTCTTAAACGTCCACTAGAACCACCATTATCGGCGACCGTTACAACGGCCGTAATTTCATTAGTGAGTTGGCGAAGCGCCGACAAGGTTGCAGCAAGGCCATGACCTCCACCAAGTGCAACTACTTTTTGCAACTTTTATTCTCGCCCAACATCTCGGTGAGTTGCATGGGCGCTAACGGCATCTGCGTTCAGTGCCCGCGCAATCTCTGCAGCTATTGCAACGCTTCGGTGTTTTCCACCGGTGCATCCAACTGAAATAGTTACGTACTTTTTACCTTCATTCATATATCCAGGAATCATTGAATTGATCAGCGCCACATAGTCCTTCACAAATTCACTGACACCTTCACTGCCCAAAACCTTTTCACTGACTTCTTTAGTTAGTCCGGTAAGTGGGCGAAGTTCGGGAATCCAATGAGGATTGGGGATAAATCGGCAATCTAGGACTAAGTCAGAGTCAACTGGAATTCCATATTTATAACCAAAGGATAAGACGTTAATGCGAATACCTTGATTCTTTCCACCACCAAATATCTCATCAATACGTTTTTCTAACTGGTGCACATTGAGATTAGTTGTATCAATTGCAATATCGCATTCGGAACGGACGTCTTCTAACTTTGCGCGTTCACGGGAAATCCCATCTACGATCCGGTCTCCACCTTGCAGCGGATGTGGTCTGCGTGTTGATTCAAATCGTTGCACTAAAGCTTGATCAGTGGCATCTAGAAATACCAGTCGATAAGCCGAACCATTCTTTTTTAACTCTGCTAGCGCCGCAGTGAGTTCATCGAAGAAATGTCCGCCACGAACATCGACTACAACTGCGTACTCTTTGCCTTCAGGTCCCGCACCTTTATTAACTAGCGCAGGTAAAAGTGAGGGCGGTAAGTTGTCGACCACATACCAACCAAGATCTTCCAGTGCGTGAGCAACGGTGGAGCGACCCGCACCAGACATTCCTGTCAGCACTAGAACTTCATTGGTTGTCATGGCTTTATCCTCTTACATCTGTCAAGAACCCGCCAACACGCTCCATGGTCTTTTCCAGGTAAGCCGGCAACATCGCTTTATGTTCGGGGTTATTCGTTTCATACAGGTAGTTGAGCAAGACCAACCGACGCTGTAAAAGTAATGAACTCATCTGGGCTTTGGAATACGCAGGTATCTCGCAGATAGATCTGTAACCTTCAAGAATCGCTTCAGCTTGCTCTGGCGTATCCAAGTAATAGAACGTAACGGCCAAATCTTGATGTGGGATGCCATAACCGCAATCATCAAAGTCGAAAATGGATAGCTCGCCTTCATGCCACATCAGATTCCATCCATGAAGATCACCATGAATTACTTGAATCGGGTTGGAAGAAAAGAGATTTCGAGTGTCATTTTCAATGATTGCAATCGCATCTTTTATTGCAGCGAATTGCTCCGGGGTTAAGCGCGATTTATCACTGAGTAAAAAATCTTCCGTCCCCCACAACCAATCACTAAAAGTTGGAAGCTCGGCCATGTCAGAGGGTTTGAACTGTCGTGAGCTTTGATGCATCGTTGCCATAGCTGCTCCAACGGTAACCAATTGCTCATAGTTTGGTTCATCGCCAATCTCTTCGCCTTCTAGCCAGGTATAAAGAATTCCATGGACTGTCCTGCCTGATTCGGCATGCAGAACTGAAGTTATATATCGATCCTCATTATTTGCAATTGGCCTTGGCGTTTTTAGACCTGGAATCCGCGATACAAAATTGACGAATTCAATTTCAGCCTGCATATTGCTTGGAGTACGGGTGGAATTCACATTGATACGCAACGCATATTTATCACCATTGCCCGTAACAACTTTAAAGGTAGCGTTGAACTCGTAATTAATGCACGTGATCTCAACGTCATGCAAACCATACTCAGCCAGTATTTCTCGTGCACTCTTAGCAAAGGACTCTATTTGCTGTTGACTTGTTGAATCAAAGAAATCTGTACTCACTACTTCGTCTCCACTATTTCGCCAGTAGTCATTTTCACTTGGACAGAGCTCATTGAAACAAGGTGCTCACTAATTACTGTGGCAATCTTTGAACCAATTCCAGGCGTTGCAGCTATGTCTTCAACGCTCGCCTTCCTAATCGCAGCTACCGATCCAAATCGTTCCAACAACGCTTTTCTGCGCGCTTGGCCCAACTGTGGAATCTCATCAAGAATCGATTCGAGCATAACTTTCGAACGCCGAGATCTGTGAAAAGTAATTGCAAATCTATGTGCTTCATCGCGAATTCGCTGAAGCAAATAGAGTCCCTCACTTGAACGAGGCAGAATAAGTGGGTCAGTTGAACCAGGAACCCAAACTTCTTCTAATCTTTTTGCTAAGCCACACAATGCAATATCAGTAATGCCTAGTTCAGCTAAAGCACGCGCTGCGGCGTTGACTTGAGGCGCTCCGCCATCAACAACAATGAGTTGTGGAGGATATGAAAATTTGCTCAGTTTACCGCCGAGTTCTGCGACTTCGGCAGCATCTACTGAGCGATCATCAAGTAAGCGTTTCAAGCGGCGTGTAATTACCTGGTGCATTGCGCGCGTGTCATCAAAACCTTCATCTGTATTAATGATGAAACGGCGATACTCGCTTTTCTTAGCTAAACCATCTTCAAAAACAACCATCGAAGCAACAACTGATGTGCCTGAGATATTTGAAATATCGAAGCACTCAATACGTAAGGGAGTTCTTTCGAGGTCAAGCGCTTCTTCAATCTCAAGTAAAGCCTTGCCACTAACGGCTGCGTCATTGGCTCTCTTACTTAAGAATTGAATGAGTGAGTACTGCGCATTGCGTTTAACAGTTGCGAGAATTTCAACCTTTTCCCCGCGTTGTGGAACCTTGAGAGAAACTGGTGCTCCGCGCAGTTGGGTAAGCCATGTTTCCAAGGCTTTGGCATCTAGGGGTAATTCATTAATAAGAATCTCGGCGGGAATATCACTTGGCGAGCTTTGACTATAAATAGAGTAGAAAAGTGCACCCATCTCATCATCGCCTTCAAGGGACTTACTTTGATCAACGATCCAAGAGCGCGAACCTTTAATGGCTCCCCCGCGAACGATGAATATCGAACCAGCTGCGTGTGCACCATCGTGATGGATTGCAACAATATCTGCGGTGAGGTTCTCGGGCAACGCCGCCTCGGCTGATTCTTGTGCCCGTTCAATTGCATCAATCGAGTCACGAATTTTGCTGGCACGTTCATACTCTTCACGGCTCGATGCAAGTGCCATTTCGTCTTTAAGTGTTGGGACGATATCTGCATTCCCATTGGACATGAATTTTACTAAGCGGTTTGAGAGCTCTTTATGATCTTCTTTGCTAATCCATTCAACACAGGGTGCTGCACATTTGCCGATATCACCTAGTAAACACTGACGTTTATTGCGCTGCGCACGTTGAAAATTACTGGTTGTGCATGAGCGAATAGGAAACGTTTTGAGGATGACATCGAAGGTACTGCGTAAAGCCCATGTATGAGTGAAGGGACCAAAATATGAAATCCCGGGACGCTTGGATTTACGAGTGATAAAGATCCGTGGGAACTCTTCATTGCTAGTGATGGCCAAGTATGGATATGACTTATCGTCGCGAAACTGAACGTTGTATTGCGGGGCATACTGTTTAATCCAAGAAAACTCTAACTGCAGCGCTTCAATCTCGGTATCAACGATCGTCCAATCAACGCGGACTCCTTGATGAACCATTCGATGCGTCTTTTCAAGCAAATTGCCTTGAAAGTAAGTGCTTAATCGATTCTTTAAATTAATCGCCTTGCCAACATAGATAACGGTGTCGGTGGCGTCATAAAATCGATAGACCCCCGGAAGTTTCGGAATATCCGTTGGCCGATAGCTTTGGGGATCTGCCATGTCGCTTACTTCTTTGTCGCCACTTTGCGATTACTTGCCAAAATTTCACCCAAGAATTGGCCCGTGTAACTTGCCTTCACTTTAGCAACATCCTCAGGAGTTCCTTCGGCAACGACTAATCCCCCACGGAATCCACCTTCAGGACCCATATCAATTACCCAGTCAGAAGATTTAATGACATCAAGGTTATGTTCAATAACGACAACGGTGTTGCCGGTGTCGACTAAACGATTAAGGACGCCCAATAATTTGCTGACATCTTCAAAGTGCAGACCAGTTGTTGGTTCATCTAATACATAGATCGTGCGACCTGTTGAACGACGCTGTAATTCGGTTGCAAGCTTGACACGTTGTGCTTCACCACCTGAAAGTGTTGGGGCGGATTGCCCTAAACGAACATACCCAAGTCCAACATCATTGAGAGTCTTTAAATATCGTGCGATCGCTGGAACAGATTCAAAAAAGTTTGCCGCATGCTCGATTGGCATATCTAAAACATCCGCAATTGTCTTACCTTTGTAATGAACCTCTAACGTTTCACGGTTATAACGTGCGCCATGACATACTTCGCAAGGAACATATACATCAGGTAAAAAGTTCATCTCAATTGTGATTGTGCCATCCCCTGAACAGTTTTCGCAGCGACCGCCCTTAACGTTAAATGAAAAACGGCCCTGCTGATAGCCACGAACTTTTGCCTCTGAAGTTTCTGCAAAAAGTGCACGTACTTTATCGAAGACGCCCGTGTAAGTTGCTGGGTTAGAACGCGGAGTACGCCCAATTGGTGATTGATCAACGTGAACAACTTTATCCAGCAAATCAATTCCAGAAACGGTTCGGTGACGGCCTGGAACCATGCGTGCACCATTCAACTTATTTGCAAGAACGGTATACAAAATATCGTTCACCAACGTTGATTTACCGGATCCACTCACACCCGTAACTGAAACAAAGACGCCCAAGGGAACTTCAACATCAATATTTTGAAGGTTATTTTCTTTTGCACCTTTTACTACTAGTTGACGGTTCGGATCGACCGGACGACGTTTTGCCGGAATCGCGATTGATTTACGGCCAGAGAGATAAGCGCCAGTAATCGATTCTTTCGAAGCAATCAAATCTTCATAACTACCAGAAACTACAACTTCGCCACCATGCTCACCTGCACCTGGGCCAATATCTACAACCCAGTCAGCGGTACGAATTGTTTCCTCATCGTGTTCTACAACAATGAGTGTATTTCCCAAATTGCGAAGCCGAGTTAACGTATCGATCAAACGACGGTTATCGCGTTGATGTAGTCCAATACTTGGCTCATCCAAAACGTAGAGCACTCCAACTAAGCCGCTACCGATCTGAGTTGCAAGGCGAATACGTTGTGCTTCTCCACCTGACAATGTGCCTGCCGGGCGCGCAAGTGACAAATAGTCCAAGCCAACATCGAGAAGAAAACCAAGACGCGCATGAACTTCCTTCATCACACGTTCAGCGATTTGAGCCTCACGCTTGTTGAGTTTGATTGCCTTTAAGAATTCGGCGCAATCCATAATCGACAGCTCAGTGATTTCACTAATGTTTTTATCGCCCAGAGTTACTGCAAGAACTTCAGGCTTTAGGCGAGCTCCCTTACACACATCGCAAGGAGTCTCGCGCATATAAGCCTCGTATTTATCACGGCTGTAATCGCTGTCAGTTTCGCTATGGCGACGATGAATGAACGGAACAACACCTTCAAATCCGGTGGTGTAGTTCTTTGTACCGTAGCGACCCTTGTACTTCATCTTAATTTCATACTCGTAACCATTGATTATGGCATCACGTGCTTTGACTGAAATCTTCTTCCAAGGAGTATCAAGGGAAAAACTCACATCTTTAGCCAACGCCTCAAGAAGGCGTAAAAAGTAATCAGAGGACTGCCCACCTGACCATGGCGCGATTGCGCCGTCATTAATTGAGATTGAATCATCAGGGATGATGAGTTCGTTATCTACTTCTAACTTAGTTCCGATACCAGAGCACTCAGGGCATGCGCCAAAAGGTGAGTTAAAAGAAAATGATCGAGGTTCAAGCTCCTCAAATGAAAGATTGCAATCATGACAGGCCAAGTGTTCGCTGTATGTGCGCTCTTTCTCGGCGCCTTTTGCATCAACGAAGTCGAGAAGGACGATTCCTGAGGCTAGGCGCAACGCGGTTTCAATCGAATCAGTAAGTCGTGTTTTTGATTCAGCTTTTGCAGTTAATCGATCGACTACAACTTCAATCGTGTGTTTTTCCTGCTTTTTCAACTTCGGGACATCGGTCAGTTGAATTACTTCGCCATCGACTCGAGCACGGGAAAAACCTTGAGTGATCAGATCTGCAAATAGGTCGACGAACTCCCCTTTGCGCGCACGAACAATTGGTGCCAAGACTTGAAACTTTGTTGTTGCAGGCATCGTTAAAATTTGATCCACAATTTGTTGTGGGGATTGTCGTGTTACTGCTTTGCCACAAGTGGGACAGTGTGGGCGGCCTGCGCGCGCAAAGAGTAGTCGTAGGTAATCGTAAACCTCAGTAATTGTTCCAACTGTTGAACGTGGGTTTCGGTTAGTTGATTTCTGATCAATAGAGACCGCCGGTGATAAACCTTCGATGAAATCGACATCAGGTTTATCCATTTGGCCTAAAAATTGACGGGCATATGCTGATAAGGATTCAACATAACGGCGTTGTCCTTCAGCAAAAATAGTGTCAAAAGCTAATGATGATTTTCCAGAACCAGACAATCCCGTAAAAACGATGAGCGCGTTACGAGGCAGTTCTATGGAAACATTTTTGAGGTTGTGTTCGCGGGCGCCACGAACAATCAGTTTATCGATAGTCACTAAACTCCAGCCTCTTCCATTGAACGTAGTTCCTTTTTCAAAATCTTTATCTCATCACGCAAACGTGCAGCGACCTCGAATTGAAGATCGCCCGCCGCCGCGCGCATTTGATCAGTGAGCGAGCCTATCAACGCCATTAAATCTTGGCGCGGCAAAGAACCTAGAGCTTTGACATACAACCCAGGTGTTGTTGCACTCTTTTGATTTGCCCTCTTATTGGAGGCCATCAACTCGTCAGTGTCATCTGATTCTCGATTGATGAGGTCGGTGATATCGGCAATCTTTTTGCGCAAAGGCTGAGGGTCTACGCCACGTTCTAGATTGTAGGCAACCTGCTTGGCCCGACGACGGTTTGTTTCATCGATAGCTTTCTCCATTGATGCTGTGATGTTGTCGGCGTACATGTGCACTTCACCCGAGACATTTCGAGCAGCACGACCAATAGTTTGAATCAGAGATGTTGCAGAACGTAGGAAGCCTTCTTTGTCGGCATCTAGAATTGCTACTAAAGATACTTCAGGCAAATCCAAGCCTTCACGAAGCAAGTTGATGCCAATAAGTACATCATATTCTCCAGTGCGCAGTTCTCGCAGTAACTCAACTCGGCGCAACGTATCGACTTCCGAGTGTAAGTAGCGAACTCTCACACCTTTCTCTTGCAAATAGTCAGTTAAATCTTCACTCATCTTCTTAGTCAGAGTCGTAACAAGCACGCGTTCATTTTTCTCTGCACGAATGGTTATTTCATTGAGCAAGTCATCAATCTGGCCTTTAATTGGCTTGATAACAATTTGTGGATCCACTAAGCCTGTGGGGCGGATGACCTGCTCAACTACATCGGCTTCCACTTTCGCCATCTCATACTTTCCCGGGGTCGCTGAAAGATAAAGTTTTTGTCCTGTGCGCTCAAGAAACTCCGGAAATTTAAGAGGGCGATTATCTAACGCACTTGGCAATCTAAATCCATGTTCGACAAGTGTGCGCTTACGTGAAGCGTCGCCTTCAAACATTGCTCCCAGCTGAGGAACCGTTACGTGACTTTCATCGATCACTGTTAAAAAATCCTCTGGAAAATAGTCCAGCAGGCAGTTAGGAGCCGAACCAGGTCCACGATCATCGAGGTGGCGTGAATAGTTTTCAATGCCACTGCAGAATCCAATTTGCTCCATCATTTCGATATCAAATGTCGTGCGCATTCGAAGACGTTGCGCCTCCAATAATTTTCCCTGTTTTTCCAAAAGGTTTAGCTGGACTTGTAACTCATCCTGTATATCGCCAATGGCGCGCTTCATTGTTTCTGGCCCTGCCGCATAATGCGTGGCTGGGAAGATATACATCTCAATCTCATCGCGCATGATCTCCCCGGTTAATGGGTGCAACGTGGTGATCTTTTCAATCTCATCGCCGAACATTTCGATGCGAATCGCTAACTCTTCATACATAGGAATGATTTCGATGGTGTCCCCACGAACGCGGAAAGTGCCACGTTCGAAAGCCACATCGTTGCGCTTGTATTGAACTTCAACGAATTTTCGTAGCAGCGCATTTCGCTCAATTTCATCACCTACACGCAGCTTGATCATTCGATCCACGTACTCTTGAGGCGTACCGAGACCATAAATACAAGAAACGGTTGCGACAACAATTACATCACGGCGGGTTAAAAGAGAATTAGTAGCCGAGTGGCGCAAGCGTTCCACTTCATCGTTAACACTCGAATCCTTCTCAATAAAAGTATCGGTCTGTGGAACATACGCTTCAGGTTGGTAATAGTCGTAATAGGAAACAAAATATTCAACCGCGTTATTAGGTAAAAGTTCTCTGAACTCATTAGCCAGCTGAGCGGCTAATGTTTTATTTGGCGCTAACACCAATGTAGGTCGTTGTAGCTTTTCGATGAGCCATGCAGTGGTCGCTGATTTTCCCGTTCCAGTTGCACCAAGAAGTACGACATCTTGTTCGCCAGCATTAAGGCGACGGGCTATCTCGGCAATCGCTTCGGGCTGATCACCGGCTGGAACGTAATCACTAATTACTTGAAAGGGCTCGACTCTTCGTTGGAGTTCAGAGATCGGGCGCATTCGGTAAGCCTACTTTTTAACATCCCTATCCGCGAGTTCTTCCCAGATATTTTCAACTTTACGCAGTAATTCATCAGCGCTTGCATCGTTTTCAATAAGGAAATCAGCTACGGACTCGCGTTGTTCTCTCGTTGCCTGGGCAGCGATTCGAGATTCAATCTCAGAGATACGCAGACCCTTAGCTCGAAGCCGTGCAATCCGATTTTCCATACTAGCTTCAACGGTGATTACGATATCAAAGCGATCTTGGGCCTTTGTTTCAAATAGAAGCGGAATTTCATACACTAAAACTTCATCAGCTTTTAGCGATGCGACGGCTTCTTCGAACTGATTGCGAATCCACGGATGAATAATGTTTTCAAGTTTGATTTTCAATGTAGGGTCTTTGAAAATCAACTCTCCCAACGCACGCCGATCGATATCGCCATTTTTCAAAATTGAATCCCCAAAGGTTGCAACGACTTCATCAAAGCCAGTTGAACCTCGTTCTATCGCCGCACGAGCCAACTGATCAGCATCAATTACTAGCGCGCCCAGGTCAGCAAAATATTCGGCAGCAAGAGACTTGCCGCTACCTATTCCACCCGTCAAACCAATCACTCGCATATCGCAAGGATACTGTGGGGAAATAAAAAGGAGCCCAGTAGAAGTAAGCGAGGTTCAGAATCTTTTCTCGCGTCTTCGCTGGACTCCTTTTTTTGGAGTACCGAACCTACTTATTCTGCAGCTGGAACTTCTTCGGCTGCGGCTTCATCTGCTGGAGTTGCAGCAGCATCGGCAGCTTTCGCTTCTGCCTTTTGCTTCTTGTGTGCCATGAATCGCTCTTGAGCTTGGGCGTACTGCTTTTCCCACTCTTCGCGCTGTGTTTCATATCCTGGCTTCCACTCTTGAGAATCAGAATCAAAACCTTCTGGATAAATGAAGTTTCCAGCAGCATCATAACGTGCAGCCATTCCGTATTGAGTTGGATCAAATGCCTCGATCTCAATCTCATGTCCTTCGTTGGCTTGCTTTAATGAAAGTGAAATACGACGACGCTCTAGGTCAATATCGATGATCTTTACAAATAGTTCGTCATCAACTTGAACAACTTGCTCTGGAATTTCAACGTGGCGTTCGGCCAACTCTGAAATATGAACGAGGCCTTCGATGCCTTCATGTACACGAATGAAAGCTCCAAATGGAACAAGCTTTGTAACCACACCTGGAACAACCTGATTGATTGTGTGAGTGCGGGCAAATGCCTGCCATGGATCTTCTTGTGTGGCCTTAAGCGAAAGTGACACGCGCTCACGCTCGAAATCAACTTCAAGAACTTCTACAGTTACTTCATCGCCAACTTCAACAACTTCACCTGGGTGATCGATGTGCTTCCAAGATAGCTCTGATACGTGAACAAGTCCGTCTACGCCACCAAGGTCAACGAATGCACCGAAGTTAACGATTGATGAGACAACGCCTGTACGTACTTGACCCTTTTGTAGCTGATTAAGGAAAGTCGTACGTGATTCAGATTGAGTCTGCTCTAGGAATGCACGACGTGAAAGAACAACGTTATTACGGTTCTTATCAAGTTCGATGATTCGAGCTTCAACCTGCTTGCCAATGTAAGGAGTAAGGTCGCGAACACGACGCATTTCAACAAGGGATGCTGGCAAGAAGCCGCGAAGTCCGATGTCGACGATTAGTCCGCCCTTAAC
>WLQG01000017.1 GCA_009698445.1 Actinomycetota bacterium | reverse complement strand
TCGATCGACGATTACTGTGTCTCCAACTGCCACTTTCTCCTGATGGCCGCCAGCTTTAACGATTGCGTACACGTGTAACTCCAGTTCATTTTTAGCCCACATCAGGAACTTCTGGCTCCTTCGGGCAGACGCTAAGGGTACGGAACCTCACGCCCAGGGTCAAATTAGGGAATTTAGCCCCTATAGCTAGAAGTGATGCGGGTGAGCGCCTTTTCTAAGGCATATACCGGATCACTCGCCGCTCCCTTGACCTCGGCATCTGCAAGGGCGATAGCCCCAACTGCATCTGCGATTTGAGCAGGTGACCAGTTATTTAACTGACGTCGAGCTTTATCAATCTGCCACGGCGCCATTCCTAACTGCCCAGCAAGTTCAAATGATTTAACTGCGCGATTAACTCCGGAAACTTTGGCAAGT
The DNA here is from genome assembly GCA_009698445.1 of Actinomycetota bacterium. Taxonomy (GTDB): domain Bacteria; phylum Actinomycetota; class Actinomycetes; order Nanopelagicales; family Nanopelagicaceae; genus Planktophila. The sequence continues at coordinate 23,508 of WLQG01000017.1, read as the reverse complement.
GAGCGAAGCGATGATGCGATTGCACTAGTAATCATCACTGGATCCGTACCGGTTTCTAATGCACTGCGCAGTGCAATTAAGGCGCTGGATAAATTTCCGTCAAGAGTTGCATCAGCAACATCAAATCCTGTTGTTTCTACGCGACCTTGATGAAACTTATCGATCATAACTTCATCAATAGTTCCGGATGGGGCATCGGCTGCAATCTGGCTTATTGCAGATTGAAGTTCACGTAGATCATTTCCGAGAGCACCAACCAAGGCAGAAATCGCTCCCGGAGTTGCTTTACGCTTGAGATCTAGAAAAAGATTTCTAACAAACTCTTCCTTTTCAGCTTCCTTCTTTATCGGATCACAAGCAATGAGTTCAGGTTTGGTTTTCTTAATCGCATCTAAAAGCCCTTTGCCCTTAACGCCGCCTTTGTGAACAAATACAACTGTTGTACTTGGATCTGGTGAATCTAGGTAGCGAGTAATTTCATCTTTGGAATCCTCAGGCAAATCTTGTAAGTCACGAATTATCAAAGCTCGTCGCTCAGAAAATAATGAAGGAGCAAGGGCGTCAGCGATATCGCCGACTAAAACATCGCTGGCAAAAAGGTTGGTGATTTCGCATTTTTCATCATGTAACTGTGCGGTTAACTTTGTTAACGCTCGATCAGAAAGTGCGCCTTCGGAACCTAGAATGAGGTAGAAAGAATTCACGTTTTATCTACCCCCATCGAATTAAGTTAAACCTGCCCTTAGCTTTTCGTACTAACAATCTGGAATTGCGAACATTTACTGCAATTGCGCCATCAATATCAGTACGAACAACTTCTGAGCCGAGTCTAGCCAGCGCATCCACAGTTTGCACGGCTGGGTGCCCATATGTATTTCCCGCTCCTACAGAAATAATGGATAGACGCGGGTGGAGTACGGCCATAAAGCCAGGATCTTGATATCTAGAACCGTGGTGGCAGACCTTATATATATCTACTGGCGTGAGATCTTTAATCAATATCTGTTGAACCGGGGGCTCTAAATCTCCACCCGTGAAAATAGTAAATGTTGGGCTGCTAATTAAAGTTGCAATGCTTGAATTATTTATCTGTGAACCCTCACCCGGCATTTCAATAAAGCTTGTTGCGCTCAATGTTGGCCACAGGACCTTTATTGTTAAATCACCAAGGCCCGCACTCATGCCGCGCACTGCAGTGACTATGTCCACTCCTTGCACAGAAGATTTCACCATAGTGCTCTCGATAATTGGCTGGGCATTAACACTGACCCACAATTGACCAACTGTTCGGTTGTTGATCGCACCCGGTAAACCTGCGACATGGTCTGCATGAAAGTGCGACAAAATGAGCAACGGTATTTCCTTAATTCCAAGGGCTTTAAGACAGCGATCTTCAGCAACTGCATCAGGCCCAACATCAATAACTAATCCACGGTGATTACCAAGATTGATGACCATCGAATCTCCCTGACCTATATCGCAGTTAGCAATCTGCCAGTCCCCTCCTGGCCACCTTTGTAACCATGTAATTGCAATAATTATTACCAAGGTCAAGGCGATGATTTGCTTAAACCATTTCTTTAATACCCACAACAAAACCGTAAAAAGCGCAACAATAATAAATCCAGTTCTTCCAGTGCTTAGGTTGAGAACTGAAAACCCTGATGCCCAATGCGCAATTGCAGCTATCGCAGCTGCGGGAAACCTGCACACCCAGATAAGTACCGATGAAATTAGGGGTGCAAAAGGTGAAAATAATGCGGCAATAAATCCCAAAATCGTTATGGGAGCAACAAATGGTGCAGCCAGTAAATTCGCAATCACACTCATGGGGGCGAGATAACCTGACAACGCAACGATAATCGGTGAACAAAAAACTATCGCCGCGATTGGTGGCGCAAGCGCTTGGGCCAGTTTTTTCGGGAAATGTGTTGATAATTTCTCAACCAAGACCGGTGAAAATAAAAGTAGGCCCGCTGTTGCTAAAACTGAAAGTCCAAACCCTGCATCTCGTGCTTGCCACGGATCAATTGCAACCACACACCCCATTGCAAAACCTAAAGCCGGCAGCGAGTCTCTGCCGCGTTTGGTGCCTTGTGCAACCAATAAAACGGCAGCCATAGCTGCAGCACGCAATACTGATGGAGAAGGTCGAACAAGTGCGATGAATGCAATGAGCGAAATTGCCGTTGCTGATAATCGAAACTTCATTGTTGAAAAAAGAAACTGCATAATCCATAAAACAAAAGCTGAGACAAGGGCAAAGTTAGCGCCACTAACAGCAACTAAATGTGTCAATCCTGAGCGCTTCATTGAGGCCTTAAAGGCCGTGCTTTGTTTTGATGTATCCCCCAAAACCATTCCCGGAATTAATGCTCCCGCATCACCTCCACCAGATAATGACGCCAAACCAGATCGAATAGCACCAAGTCCGCGCGCCCACTTCGACGCTTGTGTCAGTACTTCAATATCACCACTAATCAATACCAACGCTGCTACTCGTGCTTCCTTGCTAGCAACAATTCGGGCCTGTGCTTTAAAAGATTGCCCTGGAAGCAAATGAGTGACATCTGATCGTGGCGTAATAACCCTGATGGGTACACGAAGTGTGTAGCTAATGGAACTATTACTAATTACTGTGGCACGGGCAATAAAAGAATAAATGCCGTTAACTGTCTGGCTAGGGTCGGTCACAATTTGTCCCGTAATTGTTGCACTTTGACTAAAAAATCTAGTTATTTGCGAATGCGCAAGTGATGCTTGACGAATAGACATAACTGTTGAACCAAAAAGAAGTGCGCAGATTAATACTATGAAGCGTGCACGCTTGCTGGCAAAAGCAAAGATTCCTAGAGCTAGTGCTGCAATACAGATACGCCATGGCGACGTTGCACTTTGAACTAGAGCGCCAAGCCAAATCGCGCCACCCAGAGCTAAGGCTCTGTAATCAACTACACGCGGATCTTGGCTTTGATTTGTGCGAATTTGGCTACACCTATTCCACTCACCTTTTGCAGATCCTCAATAGTTGTGAACGGGCCATTAGCTTTTCTATAAGCAACGATTCGCGATGCAATCACTGGACCAATTCCATCGAGTGAATCAAAGTCGTGCACGGTTGCGCGATTGATATTGATTGGGCCACTATGCGTTGGTGTGCTTACTCGTATGCCTTTACTGTTTGTTGTTGCTGCATCAACATAAATTTGTTCACCATCAGCCAAAACTCGAGCCAAATTAATTGTGCTTAAGTCCGCTCCGGGGCCAGAATTTCCTGCAGCTTTAATCGCGTCAATGACCCGAGAATTTGCGGTGAGCGTATAAACGCCAGGGTTATTGACCGCACCCGTTACATCTACAAATATCTGTGGGGCGGCAATTTCTGTAACGACAACGGGCGGTGCTATAACTTTATGCGTATTGCCCCGAACAACAATGAATATAGATAAGAGAATTACTAGGCCTGACATAGCAAGAAGTGCGCGCTTTTGCAGCGATGTGAAATTAAGGTCAAACCACCAGGTTGATAAGCTTTCAAAGAGTTGAGCGAAATATTCCATGTGCCAATAGTTATTGGCTAGCAAATACCCGCTTTACAGCACCTGATCAGGTGTGGATATTTACTTCTTAATCCAGTAATCGTTAATGTACTTTTCGCCCTCATCACAGAAGAAAGTGACTACGTTTTCCACACCGTACTGCGCTTTTAAGCGCTTGGCAGCAATTAAGTGCGCGCCAGAAGAAGGGCCAACGAAGATGCCATGGACGCGAGCTAAGCGACGCATTTCTTCGATGGATTCCTCTGAACCCACATCGACTACACCGTCGAGCTCGTGATGATGGCGAGAAACAATCCCTGGAATAAAACCATCTGCAATACCTTCAATTAAATGCTTTGAAACCTCACCACATAAAATTGTGCATGATTCAGATGGTTCTAGTGCAATTACTTTGCATGCAGGGTTAGCAGCTTTAAAAGCTTGACCAACACCAATGATTGTTCCGCCAGTACCAACGCCTCCGATAACTAAATCAGGAAGTACCGGCATCTGCTGCAAGATCTCTTGACCTAACCATTCACGATTTTCTTCAACGTTCCAGTCGTTATCAAATTGTTGTGGGGCAAAAAATCCCGGCATTGCTCCGCGTCGGCGCGCTTCTTCTAACGCATCGTTAACGTGAAAATCTCCCATGGTGTGAACTTCAGCGCCAAATGCTTCAGAGATTGCGGTGCGCTCTGGGCTCATTCCATCCGGCATGATCACCAACATTTTGTACCCTTTAACTGCTGCAACCATGCTCATTGCATTTCCAGTGTTACCGCTACTTGCTTCAACAATTGTGTCGCCAGGCTTTAATAAACCTTCTGCCTCGGCACGTTCAATCATGTACTTTGCAATACGCGCTTTAATAGAACCAGATGGATTCATATATTCCATCTTGCACCAAATGCCTTCGATATTAATTAAAGGTGTATTACCGATTGCATCCAGAATTGTCTTCATTGACATTGCCTTTCACATTGTGGAACTACGTGCGCGGGTATTAAGCGACGATATTAACTAATTTTGGCGCGCGCGCAATGACCTTTTTCGGTGCGTTTGCCCCTAGTTCAGCAACGATAGTTGGATGTGCAAGAGCCAATGCCTCAAGTTCGGCATCAGTAATCGTTGGCGGTACATCGATACGTTCCTTGATCTTTCCATTAATTTGAATAACGGCTTCTACTGAATCTGCTACAAGCAGTTGAGGGTCAACTACTGGCCAACCGGCAAGTGCGACTGCAGGTTTGTGGCCTAAACGTTCCCACATTTCTTCTGCAGTAAATGGTGCAACGAGTGAGAGCATGATTGCAGTTGCTTCAACAGCTTCGCGAACTGCAGGATCTGCCGGGCCACACCCTGAATCAATGGCTTTGCGCGTAGCATTTACTAATTCCATGACGCGGGCAATGGCTACATTAAATCTAAAAGATTCAACAGCAAATGAGGCATCGTTGAGGGCTTTATGTGTAGCGCGACGTAGTGAGAGCTCACCGGAACTGAAATCAACTCCAGGCGCACTAGTTACATCACCTGATAAACGCCATGCACGAGTTAAGAACTTAACCGAACCTGATGGCGAAACATCTGACCAATCAACATCATCTTCAGGCGGACCCGCAAAAACCATAGATAAACGAATCGCATCGACGCCATGATGTTCTAGTTCATCAGATAGACGTACCAAGTTACCGCGGCTCTTAGACATCGCTGAGCCATCCATTACAACCATGCCTTGATTTAATAGGCGCGTAAAAGGTTCGTTGAAGTTCACCATTCCCATGTCATTCAGGACTTTAGTAAAAAAGCGGCTATACAAAAGGTGCAAGATGGCATGTGTTACGCCGCCAACATATTGATCGACCGGTAACCATGTTTCGATATCTTTTTTCAAAAACGGCTGATCGTGCACGGTCGATGATGGATAACGCAAGTAATACCAGGACGAATCCACGAAAGTATCCATAGTGTCGGGATCGCGTTTTGCTGGCGCGCCACACTTGGGACACGCAACATTTACCCAATTAGTTGCAGCACCCAGTGGTGATGTTCCCTTTGGTTTCAAATCTAAACCTTCGGCATCTGGCAAAGTTAATGGCAACTGATTTTCGGGGACAGGAACTTCACCGCATGATGGGCAATGAATAATTGGAATTGGCGTTCCCCAATAACGCTGACGTGAAACTAACCAGTCACGCAGGCGGTAATTACGTGCAGATTTTCCAAGTCCATCTTTTTCAAGTTGTACGTTAATTGCGGCAATTGCTTCGGCCTTATTGAGCCCATTGAGTGCGCCAGAGTTAATCAATTTTCCATCGCCGCCAGTTGCTACACCGCTAACGCTTGGGTCTTCTTCGCCAGTTTCGACAACTACTACAACTGGCAGATTAAAAGCTTTGGCAAAATCTAAATCGCGTTGATCATGGGCAGGCACAGCCATGATTGCACCTGTACCGTAATCAGCTAATACATAATCACTTGCCCAGATAGGTAATTGCGCACCGTTAACTGGGTTTATTGCAAAGCGATTAAGAAAGACGCCGCTCTTTGGGCGATCGGTTGCAAGACGATCAATATCGCTATCGGCCTTAATCTTTTCAAGATAGGCACCGAACTCTTTTTCGACACCAGTGCCAACAACAAGCTCTGCCGCTAATTCGCTATCTGCTGCAACCACCATAAAAGTTGCGCCAAACAAAGTATCGGGGCGAGTTGTGTAGATAGTCACAGGCTCTTTGCGACCTTCGATAACAAAAGAGACATTTGCTCCGCTTGAGCGCCCAATCCAGTTGCGTTGCATCATTAATACTTTTTCAGGCCACTGACCTTCAAGTTGTGCCATGTCATCGAGTAGTCGATCGGCGTAGTCAGTAATTTTGAAATACCACTGGTTTAACTTCTTTTTAGTTACCGTGGAATCACAGCGTTCGCATAACCCAGCGACAACTTGTTCGTTAGCTAAAACTGTTTGACAGCCAGGACACCAGTTAACCGCTGAATCTTTGCGATATGCCAAGCCCCGTTCATGAAGTTTAAGAAATAGCCATTGATTCCACTTGTAGTATTCTGGATCGCAGGTATTAAAAACACGATCCCAATCGAAAGAACATGCAAAGCGACGCATCGATGCTTTTTGCACAGCGATATTTTCATACGTCCAGATACGTGGATCTGAATTACGTTTAATGGCGGCATTTTCAGCCGGTAAACCAAAGGCATCCCAACCGATTGGGTGCATTACGTTGAAACCCTTTTGAATCCAATAACGTGCAATTACATCGCCCAGTGCATAGGCCTCGGCATGGCCCATATGTAAATCACCGGATGGATAAGGAAACATATCCAAGACATATTTCTTTTCACGAGCGTCATCGGCACGGCCAGATTTAAATGGTTGTAACTGATCCCAAACGGGCAGCCATTTTTCTTGCACGTAGGCAAAGTCGTATGCCGCGTGCTCGCGCTCGTCATTCACGTTGTTGTTCATATGTGGAGCTAAGGGGATTTGAACCCCTGACCCCCTGCATGCCATGCAGGTGCGCTACCAGCTGCGCTATAGCCCCATTTACTTCAAGTGCAGACCTTACCGCATACATGCACAGTAGTTTTAAACGAAAGTTGCGCCGCTTTCTTCGCCATAGACCGGTTCTGGAATAGATCCAGCGTTATGTTCAACTAAATTCCATTGACGGGGATTTCTTTGAAGTACTGACCATGATGCATTTGATAGCCCGCCTAAAACTCCCCAATGTGAAAGTGGAAGTTGAAGTAATTCTCCAAGTACGCAACGCGCGGTACCGCCATGGGTAGCAACTACTAAAAGTTGATCGCTTTTACCTTCGAGTGATTTAAGAATCTGTCCAACTGCTCGTGATGCAACTTCACTGCGACGCTCCCCTGTTGTTCCGGCGGGGTTGTCATCTCCATCAATCCAACGAATGAAATTATGAAAATCTTCTGCACGATTTTGTGAACCAGTTTTGCCTTCCCACAAACCGCCATTAGTTTCGCGCAGACTTTCATGTGTAGACACTGTAAGACCAGTTAAATCCGCTAAGGCCTGTGCAGTTTCAACTGCGCGCCCTAAATCACTTGAAATAATCTGAGTTGGGTTCATGCCAGCTAAAATCTGTGCAGCATGCGTTATTTGTATTTTTCCAACTTCATTAAGCGGAATATCAGAGTGCCCTTGAAAACGGTTGATTTTATTCCAATCAGTTTGACCGTGACGCCACACTACGATGCGATTACCGACCATGTACCGCGGCATCCTTAACTGCATCAAGTTCAATTGTTGGGCAGTCATTCCACAATCGATCTAACATGTAGTACTTGCGGAGCTCAACGCTTTGAATATGTACAACTAAATCTGAGTAATCAAGCAAAATCCACTCTGCCCCTTTTTCGCGACGTGCTGGCTTTTCTCCAATAGCTTGAAGTTTGCGTTCTACTTCATCAGCTATTGAATCTACTTGGGCCGAGTTTTGTCCGGTTGCAATCAAAAAGACTTCACTGAGAACTAACTGATCTGATAAATCGATAGCAATTAAGTCCGTACCAATCTTTTCAATAATGGCATGGGCTGCTACTTGTGTGATCTCGTGGGTCTTGCTACTAATTGTCATAGAGACCATTCTCTCGTATAAATGCCGCCACAATTTCCGGTACATCTACGCTTAATCCTTGGCGAATTGTTGTTGCCGCTACTTCTAGGGCTGCAATATCTATTCCTTGTGATGCATATCCTGGTCGATCAATACAGATAATCGAGACCATCGCCTGAAGTTCATCGCTTCTGTGCCAGTTATGAATTTTTGCATAAGCATCGGCGCCTACTACTAGGAAGATTTGGTCGCCCGGGTATGTGGCTTTGATCGCTTCAACAGTATCGATTGCATAACTTGGACCTTGCCGCAAAATCTCGATCGGATTAACGCTGACTTTACTTTTGATTGCCACAGGTAAAGTTGAAACAGCTAGTTGGCACATCATGCGACGTTGTTCAGGAGTAGCAATAGGTTGTGAATCGCGTAGCAATGGTTGCCCTGCTGGAACTACTAATAATTGATCGACTAAATCCTTTTCAAAGAGCTGGGTAATTACATGCAGATGACCTAAGTGAATTGGGTCAAAAGTTCCGCCGTAAATTCCAACTCGGGACAAATTAATCCCGGTCTAAGCGAAGAGTTAAATACAAAAGTAATGAAAGTACTGCAAAACCAATGAGGCCATATGCATAGGCGGGCATTGGAAGTTCGCGAATAGATTCGGCAGCTACGTTGATCATGTGTAAACCTTACTACGCCGTGCCAAGAAGTAATTGCTTAAAACGGGCTTCATCAATTACTGGAACCCCAATTTCCTGCGCTTTGGCTAACTTAGATCCAGGATCAGTGCCCACCAATACATAATCAGTCTTTTTAGATACCGCGCTTGCCGCTTTTCCGCCATGGGCGGCAATTGTTTCTGAGATGCCATCACGGGTGAAAGATTCCAAACCACCAGTTACTACAATAGTTAACCCTGCCAAAGTTTGAGGAAGTTGTGCGGTTTCTTTCTGTACAACAGTTACTCCAGCCTTAGTCCACTTCTTAATAATTTCTCGGTGCCAATCAACTGCGAACCATTCAACTATGGACTGAGCAATTGTTGCCCCAACGCCATCCACGGCAGCTAACTCATCAACGTTTGATTGTGAAATCTTTTCAATGGATGCAAAGTTAGTTGCTAGCGCTTGCGCAGCTGTAGGACCAACATGGCGAATTGATAGTGCAACCAATGTGCGCCATAACGGTTGCTTCTTAGCTTCCTCAAGCGCTGCTAAAAGTTTGGCAACATTTGCACCAGCAGTGCCATCTTTTTTCACAAAGAATTCACTTTTAGCTAATTTTTCTTCAGTTAAGTCAAAGAGGTCAGATTCGTCAGTGATAATTTTGGAATCTAATAGCGCTACCGCTGCTTCAAAACCAAGAACATCGATATCTAGCGCTGCGCGCGAACCAATGTAATAAATGCGCTCTCGTAACTGAGCCGGGCAACTTTGAGTATTAGGGCAACGTATATCTACATCACCCGTAGAAATCGCGCGTAATTCGGATGCACATTCTGGGCAATGCGTTGGCATTACAAAAGCACGTTCGGTGCCAGTTCGTCGTTCGACAACAGGACCTAATACTTCAGGAATTACATCGCCAGCTTTGCGAATGACCACTACATCGCCAATGAGGACACCCTTGCGAACAATTTCTTCGGCATTATGTAGCGTTGCATTAGTTACAGTTGACCCAGCAACTTTGACCGACTCCATAAATGCAAATGGTGTAACACGACCCGTACGACCAATACTGACTTTGATATCCAAAAGTTTTGTAGTTACTTCTTCCGGTGGGTATTTAAAAGCAATAGCCCACTTAGGTGCGCGCGAGGTAAAACCTAACTGTTGCTGTTCACTTATTGAATCAACCTTAATTACTACTCCATCAATCTCATGTTCAACATCATGACGGTGTTCTTCGTAATATTTAATGAATTTTTCTACCTCAGCACGTGTGGCACATATTTTGAAGCGATCGCTGGTTGGCAAGCCAAGCTTTGCTAACTGTGCATATGCATCGCTTTGTGAATCAAATTCAATTCCTTCGCGCGCACCGACACCATGGACCACAACTGAAAGTGGACGTTGGGCACTCACACGTGGATCTTTCTGCCTCAGCGAGCCGGCAGCACCGTTTCGCGGATTAGCAAAGAGTGGTTTACCTAATTCTTCTAATGAATCATTGAGTTCATTAAAGGCAGCCAATGGAAAGAAAACTTCGCCTCGGACTTCGATGAGTGCAGGTGGATTTGCCGCTTTCAATACGTGTGGCAGATTTCTAATTGTTTTAACGTTGAGTGTTACATCCTCACCAGTAACACCATTTCCACGGGTCAGGCCACGGACGAGTTGCCCATTTTCATAGGTGAGATTAATTGCCAGGCCATCAACTTTAAGTTCACACAAATACGTAGGCTTAGTGACTTCTTTTTCCACCCGATCAAACCATGCCGCTAACTCTTCTGTATCAAAGACGTTGTCTAAGCTCATCATCTTTTCGATGTGATCACGCTGTTCAAATTGCGTCGAGAATCCTCCACCTACATTTTGTGTTGGAGAATCAGCTTCACGAAGCTGCGGAAATTTAGCCTCTAATGCCTTTAGTTCAATGAGGAGTGCATCGAACTGCGCGTCAGTTAACGTTGGCGCATCTAATACATAGTATTTAAATTGGTGATCGCGAATCTCATTAATTAGTTCGCCCATTCTGTGTCGGGCAATGTTGCTCATTACTCTGTCTCGCAGATAGTTGCCGAACCAACAACGCGATCACCATCGTAAATAACCATGGCTTGACCAGTGGCTAGACCCAGTAACGGTTCATTAAGTTCGGCCACAAGCAAAGCGCCATCAAGGAAATAAGAACAAGCAAGCGCAGCACCATGTGCACGCACTTGAACAAAACCACGAAGCTTTTGATTTGTTACTGCAGGCCCACACCACACTGGGCGTTCTCCACGCATTTTCGTAACAGCTAAGTCTTCACGTGCTCCAACAACAACTGTGTTACTTACTGGTTCAATCTTTAAAACAAAGCGTGGTGAACCATCTGCCGTTGGGACCGTTAGCCCTAAACCTTTGCGCTGGCCAATTGTGTATGTGTACGCGCCTTTGTGTTCGCCAATTTTTATGCCATCTTGATCAACGATTGGCCCAGTTTCAGAGCCTAAACGATCGCGCAACCAACCTGCGTTATCACCCGATGGAACAAAACAAATATCGTGACTATCTGGTTTTTGTGCAACAGCTAACCCACGGGCTTCGGCTTCTTTTCGAATATCAACTTTAGTTGTATCACCTAATGGAAATATCGCACCTGAAATCTGTTCCACGGTTAAAACAGATAGAACGTAGGACTGATCTTTTGAATGATCAACTGCACGATGCAATGTCTTTCCAGCATCAGTAATTTCGGTTCGGGCATAGTGTCCAGTAACAACTCCATCAAAGCCCATAGCTCGGGCGCGATCTAACACGGCTGCAAATTTAATCTTTTCATTACATCGAAGGCATGGATTAGGCGTACGACCTGCGGCGTATTCGGATAAGAAATCCTCAACAACGCCATCGTGAAACTCTTCGGCCATGTCCCAAATATAAAAAGGAATTCCGATGACATCTGCAGCGCGACGAGCATCGTGTGAATCTTCGATTGTGCAACATCCACGTGCACCTGAGCGATATTTCTGAGGATTTGCCGACAACGCTAAATGAACACCGATGACTTCGTGCCCAGCTTCAACTGCGCGGGCAGCAGCAACTGCTGAATCAACCCCACCGCTCATTGCTGCAATTAGCTTCATGAAAAATTCGCCGCCCGTCCTCGGGTAATTACATCAGGCAGTACTGACACTACAAAATCGCAGTCGGCATATGTGCTTGTGGCGCCAAAGGAGAAGCGCAACGATGATTGCGCACTTACTTCATTATGTCCCATGGCAAGAAGTACGTGACTTGCTTCATGAACCCCAGCACTGCACGCAGATCCCGTTGAACAAGAAACGCGTTGGCCATCCATGAGTAAAAGTAATGTGTCACTTTGTGTTCCAGGAAAAGTTACGTTGACGATTCCAGGCAAACGGTCTGAAGAAATACCATTAATCGTTGCATCAGGAATTGCAGCGTTGATTCCGGCAATAAATGAATCTCGAAGTGATGCAACATGCGCAACGTCATAGTGCTTACTTTTAGCTGCTGCAGCAAATCCAACTATTGCCGGTGCATTGAGCGTTCCACTTCGTATTTCGCGTTCTTGTCCCCCACCATGCAAGAGCGCAGGAATTTCTACTGCTCTGCGTAAAATCAAAGCACCGATTCCTAATGGGCCGCCAATTTTGTGTGCGCTTAGCGTCATCGCATAAACACCCAGTTGAGAAAATGACAGCGGTGTCTTCTTAAAACTCTGTACCGCATCAGTGTGCACTGGAATTTCTCCAGCTATTTCTACTACCTTGCGGATTGGTTGTAATACGCCAGTTTCATTATTGGAATGCATGATAGATATAACTGCAATCTCGTTGCCTCTGGTGGCAATCAGATGTGATAGAAAATCTAGGTCAACCACACCACCAGCATTTACGGGGATAGTAATAATTTCTGCGCCTTCATGTTCCTGCAGCCAATGAGCAGGATCGATAATTGCATGGTGTTCGATTGCACTTATAACTACAACATGTCGACCGTTATCGCGCCCCTGCCAATACAAACCTTTTAATGCCGTGTTATTTGCTTCAGTTCCCGACGCGGTAAAAATAACTTCGCTAGGTAAACATCCAACTTCTTTTGCGATAACTTCGCGCGCATCTTCTAAAGTTTTACGTGTTGCACGTCCATGTGTATGCAAACTCGATGGATTTCCAAGTTGTGCTAATTGAGCCGTCATCGCAATTAGTGCGTCCTCGACCATGGGTGTTGTTGCCGCATGGTCTAGATAGATAGATGACATGGAGGCAATCTTAGGCTTTGTGCGCTTTAACGCCTTCGGTGGCAGGTGGCAGCACGGCAAAGAGATCGCCTACGACGCCAAAATCAGCTAATTCAAAGAGTGGGGCTTCAGGATCTTTATTAATGACCACGATGTTCTTGCTTGTCTGCATACCCGCACGATGCTGAATCGCGCCTGAGATTCCACATGCAACATAGAGCTGGGGACTAACAGTTTTTCCGGTCTGGCCCACTTGATGTGAATGTGGATACCAACCGGCATCAGTTGCAGCTCGTGATGCACCAACTGCTGCGCCTAATGAATCTGCAAAAGCTTCAACTGCGCCAAAATCTCCATTTGTTCCACGCCCACCTGATACAACAATGTTGGCTTCAGTTAATTCTGGGCGACCACCTTTTACAGGCGGTTGAGTTGAAGTAACCGTAGCTTTCTTAGCTACATCAGAAATCTGCGCAGTTGCGTTTTCAATCACTGGATTAGCTGCCACAAAATCTGCCGTGATGGTATTTGGTCGAACAGTAATAATTGCAGTTCCTTGTGGAACTTTCGAATGCACAGTAGTTGAGCCACCAAAAACTAATTGTGTTGCTGTGCAATCTGGTGCAACATCAACGGCATCAGTGATAATTCCACAGACAAGTTTCATAGCAACGCGTCCTGCAACTTCTTTTCCAAAAGCATGTGAGGCGATAAGAAGGGCGGCTGGCTTTAACTGATCTGTGACGTGGGCAAGCGCATCGGCAGATGCTGCTACGCCGTGCTGTATAAAATCATCTGATTCAATAACAATTACTTTTGCAATTGCCCCTTGAGTAATGGTGGCAGCAAGTGCCGCGCCTTTTCCTGCAGGAGCTAGAACTAGCGCAGTTACTTCACCAATGCCAGCGCCAGCTGTAGCTAACTCGACCGTTGATTTAGTTGCCTTTTCGCCGACAAAATCAGCAAGAATTAATACAGTGCTCATATCAACTTCTTTTCGCCCAAGAAATCAACAAGTTTGACTCCGCCGTTGCCATCATCGGTAATTACAACACCGGCAGCACGTGTTGGACGCGGCGCGGCATCAACTACAACTGACCATGATTGAGTGAGCTCTGCGCCAGTACTTGCAAATCCTTGAATATCAATTACTTTTTTCTTAGCAGCCATAATGCCTTTAAAAGATGGATAGCGCGGTTCGTTAATTTTTTCTACAACACTTATGACGCATGGGAATTGAGCGAAGATTTCATCAACTCCAGATTCAGTCACTCGTGTAATCGAGGTCTTCTTGGCCCCTGGATCTACCTCGACTTTGGAAGCAAAAGTTAATTGAGCCCATCCCAGTTTTTCACTCATCATCGCTGGCACAACACTCATGCGGGCATCTGTTGATTCAGTACCGCAAATCACGATATCGAAACCGCCTTTTTCAATAACGTTGGCTAAAACGTTTGCAGTAAGAAGAGCATCCGCGCCAACAAAAACTGGATCACTAATTAAAATTGCATCGTTGGCACCCATAGATAAAGCTTTACGTAGTGCTTCAGTTGCTCGCTCTGGTCCCATAGAAATGAGCGTGACCGTATTGGCGCCACCTTCTTCATTACCGCCATGTGCTTCGGCAATTCGCAACGCTTCTTCAACTGCATATTCATCGAGATCGTTAAGAACGGCATCGACGTTGGCGCGATCAAGTAATCCGCCCACCATCTTCTTTTGCGCCCATGAATCTGGGACCTGCTTAACGCACACCGCGATCTTCATAGGCCAATGTTACTGGCCAGTAACTGGAAAGGCCAACAAATGAGCGAGCAAATACCATCTATTAAGGCAGTATTGCGCCGTGCTCCCCGCAGATCCCCGAACCCTTGGTGCAAGCGTTACCGATGGCGGAACAAACTTTGCCATCTGGTCCAACGCCGCAGATGCCGTGGAGCTGTGCCTATTTAATGAAGTCAACGGGGCGTTAGTAGAAACGCGATTTGCGATGTCACATCGCAACGGACCTATTTGGCATGGCTACTTAGCTGGAGTGCGTGCGGGTCAGAAATATGGATATCGCGTTTATGGTCCATGGCAACCAGAACATGGCGTGCGATTTAATGCGGCCAAACTTTTAATTGATCCTTATGCACATGCATTAGATGGAGAACTTCACTATGTTCCCGAAATTTATGGGCATAGTGCAACTGATGCAATTGGCAGCGGTGATTTAACTATTCGTGATGATCGAGATAGCGCAGGCAAAGTTCCCTACAGCGTGGTCACTGATCATCGCGCTCGCGAGATTAAGCGCCCGCTTGTGCCTTGGGCCAAGACAGTTATTTATGAAGCACACGTTCAAGGTTTAACCGCAAAAAATAATGCGATTCCTGAACATGAACGTGGCACATATAAAGGCCTGGGCCATGCATCAACTATTGCTCACCTAAAATCCATTGGAATCACTGCGCTAGAACTTTTACCAATCGCTGCATCTATTACCGAGCCTGCAATTTATGCACGAGGACGTAAGAATCATTGGGGCTATAACTCTTTGGCATTTAGCGCACCGCATGCCGCATATGCCGCTACCGATGACCCAATTAGCGAATTGCAGTGGTCAGTTGATCAATTACATGATGCAGGAATCGAAGTTATATTGGATGTGGTTTATAACCACACTGCCGAAGGCGGTATTGGTGGGCCAACGCTTTCTTATAAGGGAATAGATAACAAGGCTTACTACCGCCAAGATTCCGATGGCAATTACGTAGATGTAACCGGTTGTGGAAATACTTTTGCGGCAAGCAATCCACATTCAGTGCGTCAGATTATTGACTCGCTGCGTTGGTGGGTAGAAGTCATTGGAGTAGACGGTTTCCGCTTTGATTTAACAACTGCGCTGTACACAAGCAATAGCGCCTTTAATTCATCACTCATGTCGGCTATCGAATCTGACTCAGTTTTGCGTAATTTAAAAATGATTGCAGAACCCTGGGATATATCGCGTTATGCACTGGGAGATTTCCCGCACCCTTGGCGTGAATGGAACGATGCCTATCGCGATTCTGTGCGCCAATTCTGGTTAAGTGATCTAGAACGTGGATACGGTGAAGGTGTCTCAGATATCGCCAACAGCATCAGCGGCTCTAGTTCAATTTTCTATTACCGAGGTCCTACATCTTCGATTAACTTCATCGCAGCCCATGATGGTTTTACTGTCCATGACATGGTTACTTATAACAACAAGCGCAATGAAGCTAACGCTGAAAACAATGCCGATGGCAGCGATACCAATAGATCTTGGAACGTTGGCATTGAAGGTGAGACCGAAGATCTGGGTGTAGACACAATTCGCCATTGGCTCAAAAAATCAATGTTAGCAACGCTCATGCTTTCTTCGGGAGTCCCAATGATCAATATGGGTGATGAAGTCAGTCGTTCACAAAATGGTTCTAATAATGCTTACTCACTCCCATTGGATTTTGAAGAAGAAAATGAATCAACTTTTAATGGCGGTTGGGCTTTATCGTGGGATCTAAATGAGAATGAAAAAGATATTTTGGCGTCGGTACAAGAGTTAGCAAAAATTCGACAAACGTATCTGGCCGATGTGGCATCTGAATTCTTCACTGGCATCGTTGACCAGGGCACTAAGCGAAAAGATATTGCTTGGTTTTCTTTAGGCGGTCGCGAAATGAGCGATGATCACTGGCAAGACGGTGACAAGCGCAGCATTACAGTTTTTGTTGAAGCCGATCCAAAACGTGGATTACTTTTACTAATGAACTCCTCTAATGCCCAAACAGAATTTACCCTGCCAGATAACACATGGGGTGAAGCGTTTCGTTGCATATTTGATGCTTCAAAAGATATCGCTTCATACGAACCAGTCATTGCTGCGCCGCAAGCAATAATTGCTGTTGCCCAACACAGTGCACAAGTCTGGCTAGTTACGCGTACTAGGTAGTAATCGACCTACTCGAGTAAAATTCTAAATGTGTTAGCAATCATTGCTCCGGGACAAGGTTCCCAAACTCCAGGAATGTTTGCTTCTTGGGTAACCAACCCTGCGCTTCATGAACTCTTATCGCAATGGTCAATGCGTATCGATTTAGATTTAATTCGACTCGGCACAACTGCCGATGCCGATGAAATTAAAGACACTGCCAATGCTCAGCCACTTATTGTCGCGGCATCTCTATTAGGTGCGCATGCACTTGGGATTAAAGATTTTGCTTACACATCAGGTCACTCTGTTGGCGAACTGGCGGCCGCTGCATTAAGCGGGGCAATTTCAAATGAAGATGCGTTGCGATTAGTGCGCGCTAGAGGAATTGAAATGGCGAAAGCTGCTGCACTATCCCCTGCTGGAATGTCTGCGGTTTTAGGTGGAGATCGCGATTTAGTGTTGAGCACGTTAGCCAAACTCAATCTTGTTGCCGCTAATGACAATGGTGGTGGGCAGATTGTTGCTGCAGGTGATTTAGCCGCCTTAGCCCAACTTTCAGAAAACCCGCCTGAAGGTGCACGCGTTCGCGCACTTGCAGTTGCTGGCGCTTTTCATACCCGCTTTATGGAACCTGCAGTTGCGCCGCTTCGCGCAATGGCTGCCACTATTACCACTGTGCCAACCATAATTTCAGTTATCTCTAATAAAGATGGAGAAGTTGTGAGCGATGGGGCCGAAGTTTTAAATCGCATTGTCAATCAGATTGCTAACCCCGTGCGCTGGGATTTATGCATGCAGGCGATGAAAAACTTGGGAGTAACGGGTGTCATTGAATTGCCACCAGCGGGAACTCTGGTTGGCTTACTCAAGCGCGGTACACCAGAGATCGAAACATTCGCCCTTAAAACTGCCGATGATGTATCTGCAGCTAGAGAATTTGCAGGAAGGCACGCATGATTATCAAATCATCACCAACGAGCAATGCTCAGATTCTCTCTGTTGGTTCATATCGCCCCAAGCGTTTAGTTCCTAACTCTGAAATTGTTGATCGGATTGAATCAAGTGATGAATGGATCCAGCAGCGCACCGGAATTCAATCACGACGATTTGCCGGCGCAGATGAAACTGTCATCACTATGGCAAAGGCTGCATGTGAAAGCGCACTCAAGCGGGCTAACTTAACGATGGCCGATATCGATACCTTGATTCTTTCCACTATTTCATATCCATTTCAGGCACCAAGTGCGGCGACGGAACTGATCAATGAATTAGGTAACCCAAAAGCTGCTGCCTTTGATATCAGTGCAGCGTGTGCTGGTTTTTGTTATGGCGTGGGTATGGCAAATGATTTAGTGCGTGGCGGTACATCTAAAAATGTTTTGGTAGTTGGGGTTGAAAAACTTTCAGATTTCACTGATCCAGATGATCGCGCAACAGCATTTATCTTTGCTGATGGTGCTGGCGCAGTTGTTATTGGTCAAAGTCCAGAAGCAAAAATCGGGCCCACCATCTGGGGTTCTGATGCCGACTCGCGCGATGCCATCATGTTAAATCCCGCCTATACCGAATTTAGAAACGCACCTGATAAAGGTGTTGCACAGTTAGGCTGGCCAAATATTTCTCAGCAAGGTCAAACTGTTTTCCGTTGGGCCGTTTATTCCATGAGTAAAGTTGGAATTAAAGCGTTGGAGGCTGCCGGATTAACAGTTAATGATTTAGATGTATTTATTCCACACCAAGCAAATATTCGAATCATTGAAACAATGGTCAAGGAAATGAAGTTGCCTGATTCAGTTTTAGTTGCCGATGACATTCGGGTTAATGGAAATACTTCTGCAGCATCCATCCCACTTGCAATGGACATACTTTTAGAGCAACACCCCGAGATGCATGGAAAATTAGCATTGCTCATCGGCTACGGGGCAGGCCTGGTTTATGCGGGCCAAGTGGTGCAGTTACCCCCTGCGCCTTGAGATTTATGACACTTACGCCTGTCAATACTCGTAAGTAAGCACCTCTTTAATAGAGAATTACCACCTGTTGATCCATTGAACTCACGTAAAAAGAAAAGGAATACATCTCATGGCACTTGCACCAGCAGACGTACTAGCAGGACTTAAAGAGATCGTTGAAGAAGTAGCCGGCATTCCAGCTGCATCAATTGAACTTGATAAGAACTTCACAGAGGATCTAGAAGTAGATTCACTGAGCATGGTTGAAGTTGTAGTTGCTGCAGAAGAGCGCTTTGGCGTGAAGATTCCTGATGAGGCAGTAACTGACCTTGTCACTGTTGGCGATGCAGTTAATTTCATCGTCAACGCAGCTAAGTAAGCAGTAAGAGCTTAACTTTTATGTCTCGCCGTCGCGTTGTCGTAACTGGACTAGGCGCCACAACTCCTATTGGTGGGGATGTAACAACTTCTTGGTCAGCATTACTTGCTGGCACAAGTGGTGTTCGCAGCCTTACCGAGGAGTGGGCACAAACTATTCCAGTGCACTTCGCCGCGCGAGTAGCCGTTGAACCATCAGAACAAATGGAGCGCGTTGAATTAAGACGCCTAGATCGTTCTGAACAATTTGCACTTATTGCATCGCGCGAAGCGTGGAAAGATGCCGGCGCACCTGAAATAGACAAAGAGCGCCTCGGTGTTGTTATCGCATCAGGTATTGGCGGAGTTACAACGTTGCTTGATCAATATGACATTTTGCGCGAAAAAGGTGCACGTCTTGTAAGTCCACACACCGTTCCCATGTTGATGCCTAACGGACCGGCTGCAAATGTTGGTCTTGAACTGCAGGCCCGAGCCGGAGTTCACACCCCTGTCAGTGCATGTGCATCTGGGGCCGAAGCAATTGGTTACGCATTAGACATGATTAGAAATGATCGCGCAGATATTGTCGTTAGTGGCGGTGTAGAAGCAGCGATTCATGCAATGCCGATGTCGGGCTTTGCCGCAATGAAGGCGCTTTCAACGCGCAATGATGAACCAGCGCGAGCATCACGTCCTTATGATTTAAACCGTGATGGCTTTGTTTTAGGTGAAGGCGGCGGTGTATTAGTACTTGAAGAGTACGAACACGCCATTGCACGCGGTGCCAAAATTTATTGCGAAATAGCAGGTCAAGGTTTAACTTCAGACGGATATCACATTGCAGCCCCTGATCCAGATGGCGCTGGTGTGCAGCGTGCGCTCAAGTTTGCGCTTCGTGATGCAGGAATTACAACAAAAGACATTGTTCACTTAAACGCGCACGCTACTTCTACTCCAGCAGGTGATGTTGCCGAAGCAAATGCATTACGCGCAGCCCTTGGCAGTGACGCCGACCATGTTGCAGTTTCTGCCACAAAATCTATGACTGGGCACTTACTTGGTGGAGCAGGTGCCATTGAATCAGTTTTCATTGTTAAGACTTTGCAAGATCGCTTGGCTCCCCCAACAATTAATATCGAAGATTTAGATCCAGCAGTTACTGTCGATGTTGTTCGTGATAAGCCACGCGCCTTACCTGCCGGAGATATCGCAGCTCTTAATGATTCATTCGGTTTTGGTGGCCACAATGTTGTATTGGTATTTAAGAGCATATAAATGCCAACCCCGCAGTTAGACCCACGCGATCCAGAAAGCCGAATCGCTCGATTGCTCGATGATGGAAAATTTGAATTCTTAGTCCCGCGCACAGATTGCGGAATGATTGCCGTAACTGGAGATATCAATGGAAACAAAGTTGTTGTCTTTGCATCCGATGCCACAATAAAAAGCGGTGCCCTTGGTGTTGATGGTTCTAAAGTAATTGTTACTGCCTACAAAGCTGCCATGGGTGCGCAAGTTCCAATTATTGGTATCTGGCACTCAGGTGGTGCGCGCTTAAGTGATGGTGTTGCATCCCTTGATGCATTTGGTGAAGTTTTTCAATCAATGATTTCAGCCAGTGGACGCATTCCACAGCTCTCACTTGTTCTTGGACCAACTGCTGGTGGCGGTGCATATGGACCGGCGCTTACCGATATTGTCGTGTTATCCCCCGAAGGTCGAATCTTTGTAACAGGTCCCGATGTTGTTAAAAGTGTTACCGGTGAAGATACCGACATGGCTTTACTGGGTGGCCCTGAAGCTCACCGTAAAAATAGCGGTCTTGCCCACATCATCGCGGCAAGTGAAGAAGAAGCAATTGATGATATCCGCGCATTGACTGATCTTTTTGCTAACCAAGGATTCATGAACCCTGATGTAAAAGATATTGATTTGGCTACCTTTGTCCCTGATTCTAAAGTGCGAACCTATGAAGTTCATCCGCTGATTGATGCAATCCTGGATGAAGGTTCACAACACATAGAGCTTTTATCAATGTGGGCGCCAAATATGACAACAGTGCTGGGGCGTTTAGGTGGTGCAACCGTTGGTGTTCTTGCCAATAATCCAGCACATATTGCCGGAGCACTTGATGCTGCTGCAGGAGAAAAGGCTGCACGCTTTGTCCGCACCTGTGATGCTTTTGGAATTCCTCTCATCGTTATCGCAGATGTGCAGGGTTTCTTGCCAGGTGCTGGTCAAGAATGGGAAGGCGCTGTCCGTCGCGGAGCAAAACTTTTGCACGCATTTGGTGAAGCCGTTGTTCCCCGCGTTACTTTGATTACTCGCCGCGCTTATGGCGGTGCATACGTTGCAATGAATTCAAAAGCGTTAGGCGCAACCCGCGTATTTGCGTGGCCACAAGCAGAGGTTTCAGTTATGGGAGCAGTTGCCGCAGTACGTGTATTACATCGCCGTATTTTGGCTGATGTTCCGGCCGAACAGCGCCAGGCCATGGAGTTAGAACTGGCCGCCGAACACGACAAGATTTCAGGTGGAGTTGGTCGAGCCGTTGAAATTGGCGCAGTTGATGAAATTATCCAACCAACATTGACCCGCAGCGCTCTAGCTAAAGTAATTGCAGATGCACCGCATCGCCGTGGAGCTCACGGCAATATTCCGCTTTAGTGAGTATTAAAAGTTACTGAAACAGTAGCTGAAACAGTTTTTTCAATTGTGCTGGTGTCATAAGAACCATAATCAGAAGTCATTGTTGAATCAGGTGTTGTGATCTGAATCGGCCCGGCTTTTACATTCACCAAAGATCCAAGTGAACCGCCAACTGCCTTTGTCATAGTTTCTGCGCGAAGTTTTGCATCTTGCATCGCTTCACTCATTAACTGTGGACGAAGTTCGGGCAAATTAGAGATGTAGTACTGAGGTCCATAGTTGTTGACATTAATTCCAGTTTGAAGAAGCGCACCAATTCCTTGGCTAAGTTTTGAAACTAACTGCACATCCTTAGTGCGCACGGTGACATCACGTTGTGCACGATAAGAAAGAATTCGACCTGTTGAATTACCGTTGACGTACTCTTCGTTGGCATATGTTGAAACTGGCCCAAGAGTCAGTGCATCAGCTGCGATTCCGCCCTTGGTCAAGTAGTCAGAAAGGCCCGCAACATCTGAATCAACTTTCTTTATTGCAGCCGCTACTGTTGGAGAAGAAAGATTGACCGATAAAGTCCACACAACGTTATCTGCATTTGCAGTTGTCTTGGCTGATCCAGTTACTGTAATTCCATTGCCAGCGCGAGTTGCAAAACCAGTTCCAACTTTTGTTAACCCAACGCCGAGTGCGAGCGCAATAATTACTGATGAAACAATAATTGTTACTGCCTTGCGGCGCTCTACTGTGATTATTGGCGATTCATTTAGTTGGCTCATGGGTTAATGATATCTAATTAGATCGCATGCAAGCGAGCGATTTCGGCCATGCCAGCACCCCTAAATTTTTCTAACTGCTCATCCCACGGCTGACCCATTGCATGTGCCAATCCTTGGCGAATAGCATCTTCATCAAATGAACTCTGCAGCACATTATTGATTTGATGTTCGCTCAGCACTGCTCCCCCGCTCGAATCTGTAAGAACTCTGTGAATTCCAAGCTCTGGCGTAAATCTAAATAACTCTGCCCCATTGTCGTTTCGTTCTAAAACTTCAAAGTTTAAGTAATGCCAACTTCGCAACGTGCTTGCAACCTCTGCAGCTGCTCCCTGTTTTGCGCGCCATTGACAAGTAGTTTTATATGTTCCTGGCATCAAAGTTTGTGGCAACCAATTCAACTGTGCATCAGCGCCCACAATATTTTGAATTGCCCAATCAATATGGCGACGCAAAGCAGACGGTGCTGAATGAATGGTTAATAAGCCCTGCACCGATGTATGGGCAGACGGCGTAACAAGACGTTGCATGATGATCTCCTAGCAAGGGCGCCAAATGCGACCTTCCCCAGCTGCATTTGCTCTTACTAGTGCCTTAATTGAACACCGTTCACGCTCAAACTGTCCAGCCCCACTTTAGGCATACGGGTCAGTAGGCGGTAGAGTTCACCTTAGTCGGACGCTTAATCAGTACCCGTTTCATGTAACACATATTCGGTATCGCTGGCGCAAGAGGAAGACCGTGATCCGAGGATTTCTCGGAACACCCACATATCGA
>WLQG01000016.1 GCA_009698445.1 Actinomycetota bacterium | reverse complement strand
TTAAGAAGAACAAGCTAAACGGCAAGGTCTGTGTATCTGGACAAGATGCAACTGTTGATGGATTGCGCGCAATCCTTACAGGTGACCTTTCAAACACTGTTTACAAGGCCATCAAGGCTGAAGCTGAAGGTGCAGCAACTCTTGCAATCGCATTGCTTAAGGGTGAAGATGCAACAACAGCTACAGGTTCTGTCAACAACGGAACAACTGATGTCCCATCAGTTCTATTGGTAGCAGTTGGAGTCACTAAGGCTAACGTCAAGGACGTTATTGCTGATGGCTTCCAGAAGAAGGAAGATGTCTGTAAGGGCATCGAAGATCTCTGCACAGCTAACGGAATCTAATTTCCGAGCTATTTAAGAGATAAAACGTAGGTTGCGGCTCGGGGATCTTTCCCTGAGCCGCAACTTCTTTATTTGGGTGTTTAATACCGGTAATGTTTAGTAATTAGTAGCTTCTAAAGAAAAGTGGGCAAAGACATGAGTACACCGATTCTTTCACTCCGTGGTGTGAATAAATCTTTTGGTCCGGTGCACGTATTAAAGGATGTTAATTTTGACATTGCAGCTGGAAAAGTAACTGCACTTGTTGGTGATAATGGTGCGGGAAAAAGCACTCTCATTAAATGCATCGCCGGAATCTACACACCCGAGACTGGTGATTTTCTCTTTGAGGGTAATAACGTAGATATTCATGGACCACGTGATGCAACCGCCCTTGGAATTGAGATCGTTTATCAAGATCTAGCGCTGTGCGATAACTTAGACATTGTCCACAATATGTTTTTAGGTCGTGAACAAAAGCGCGGCGCAGTATTAAATGAAACGTCAATGGAATCACTCGCCCGGAAAACTCTAGATGGTTTGAGTGTTCGAACAGTTAAATCTATCCGTCAAACCGTTTCTTCACTTTCGGGTGGCCAGCGCCAAACTGTGGCAATTGCTCGCGCAGTTTTGTGGAATAGCAAGGTCGTTATTTTGGATGAGCCAACTGCAGCTTTAGGTGTTGCCCAAACTGAACAAGTTCTTAATCTAGTGCGTCGCCTTGCAGACAATGGATTAGCAGTTGTTTTAATTAGCCACAATCTCAACGATGTGTTTGAAGTTGCAGACAACATTGCCGCCCTTTATTTAGGAAATATGGCGGCACAGGTTGATAAAAATGAAGTCATCCCCCGCCAAATTATTGAGTTAATTACCACTGGAAAATCTGCCGGCATCGAAGCACCAGCCGCAAACAAGGGAGCCAAGTAATGAGCGTTGTTGAGCAGCAAGAGGCGACTATCAAAGGCTCCATGAGTGACTACTGGGCACGCGTTAAAGCTGGGGACATCGGCTCACTTCCCGCGGTTCTCGGACTTATAGTTCTTTGTATTGTCTTTGGATCACTATCAAGCGTCTTTTTAACTCCAGGCAACTTTGCAAATCTTTTGACACAGGCAGCTGCAGTCATTGTTATTGCAATGGGTTTAGTCTTTGTGCTTCTGCTTGGCGAAATTGATTTATCGGCTGGCTTTACTGCGGGTGTAACTGGAGCCGTACTTGTTATCTTGATTACCAATCATGATGTGCCGTGGTATGCGGCGCTATTAGTTTCAATCATTGTTGGCGTCATTCTAGGTTTTGGTTTGGGAACTTTAGTTGCGCGCCTTGGAATTCCATCGTTCGTAGTTACATTAGCCGCCTTCCTAGCATTCCAAGGAATCTTGCTTTTACTTGCCGGTGAAGGTGGAACGATTCGCGTTGAAGATAAAACAATCTTGGCAGTTGAAAACTCAAATCTTTCACCGCTACTGAGTTGGGTCTTCTTTGTGACTGTGTCAGTAGTCTACGTACTTATGGGGCTCGGGAGCATTAATGCTCGTCGCAAAGCTGGATTGAAATCCGAACTCATCAAACTATGGGTACTAAAAACAGCTGGATTGCTTGGCATAACAGGTGCGGCAGTTTTTGCACTGAACTTAGAGCGAAGTAATAATCCAGATTTGGTAAGCCTTAAGGGAATCCCATATGTAGTTCCTGTCATCCTTTTGTTACTAGTTGTTGGCACTTTTGTTCTGGGCAAAACAGCATTTGGGCGCCATATCTACGCTGTGGGTGGAAACGCTGAAGCTGCACGTCGCGCAGGTATTAATGTGAAGCGTGTACGAATTGCTGCCTTCATGATTTGTTCAGGTCTTGCCGCAATTGCCGGAATGATCTTCGCATCTCGTCAAAACTCGGTGTCTCCTACAACTGGTGGAAGTTCAACGCTTTTGTATGCAGTAGGTGCAGCAGTTATTGGTGGAACTTCATTATTTGGTGGCAAGGGCAAGATGCGCGATGCGATTCTGGGCGGCCTAGTAGTTGCTGTTATTGATAACGGCATGGGTCTTTTGGGATATGCAGCAGGAATCAAGTTCATTGTTACTGGACTTGTATTGCTGATTTCAGCTGGCGTTGATGCGATTTCACGCCGCGGCGCCGCAGCTAATTAGGCTTTAATTCCCATTAAATGTTCTAGGGCTAGCTGGTCAACTAGTTCATAGCCATAACCACGTGTGCCCGCAGCTTCGGCATCGAAGGAATCTTTAGCTAGATCTCTCCATGTCTCGCCTGCACCAAGTGTTGGTTCAGTCAGCCCTGGAATATTTGAAGCTTTCATGGCCTCAATTACACGTGGGTCAGCGCGGAAAGCTGCAGCACGTTCTTTGAGGGCTAAGTATGTTCGCATATTTGATGTTGCCGATTCCCATACACCCTTGTCATCTTCGGTGCGTGCTGGCTTGTAGTCAAAGTGCTTTGGTCCATCGTATTTATAACGCTCAAGCAAATCTACTAAGAAGAATGCAGACTTTAGATCACCATGACCAAAGACTAAATCTTGATCAAACTTTGGACCATGCTGCCCATTGAGATCAATGTGATACAACTTCTTCTGCCATAGCGCTTGCGCAATTCCATGAACAAAATTAAGTCCGGCCATTTGTTCGTGACCAACTTCTGGATTCAAGCCAACTAACTCTGGGCGATCGAGTGTGTAAATAAAAGCAAGTGCATGACCAATTGTTGGCAAGAAAATATCGCCGCGTGGCTCATTTGGCTTTGGTTCGATTGCAAATTTAATGTCATAACCATTGTCGGTAACGAACTCACCTAAAGTATTAAAAGCTTCGCGGAAACGATCTAGCGCAACATAGGCATCTTTGGCACCATCTGATTCAGCACCTTCACGACCACCCCAGCACACATAGGTTTTTGCGCCTAGCTCAACGGCTAATTCAATATTCTTCATTACCTTGCGAATTGCAAAGCGGCGAATATCTTTATCGTTTGAAGTAAACGCTCCATCTTTAAAGACCGGATGAGAGAAAAGATTTGTTGTTGCCATCGGCACTTTCATGCCAGTTTCTGCCAAGGCTTTTTTAAAGCGATCTATATGTCCACGACGTGCGCTTTCATCGCTTCCAAATGGAATTAAATCATCATCGTGGAAAGTCACACCATAGGCACCGCGAGCAGCTAACTCATTAACTGTGCGAACTGGATCGAGGGCGGCGCGTGTGGGATCACCAAAGGGATCGCGTGCTTGCCATCCAACGGTCCAAAGACCAAAAGTGAACTTATCTGCAGGTGTTGGTGTGAGTGACATGGAGTTGAGCCTTCCCTTACGCGCTGGTTTTGTACATCGCTAACTTACCTCTAATCTTGTGTCCTATCCATATGAAAGCCGCAAGGTTTTCCAATTGGGTTTGCGGGAGTGGTGAAATGGCAGACACGCAGGTCTTAGGAACCTGTGTCTTCGGACGTGAGGGTTCAAGTCCCTTCTCCCGCACACTGATATCTGTTGTCAACAAGAACTAAAAGTTAAACTATTCCTGTGGCCAAACAATCTGCAGCTCGTACAAAAATGTTGGCATCTGCTACGAAAAAAGCAGCGGCCGAGCGCCGAGCTGAGAAAACAGCGAGTGCGAATCCGCAAACACATGCTGCGCAAGAGCTAGATAAATATGAGGCCCTCGATAGTCAATGGCGCCATATAGGTTTGGACGCTTCTGCACGGCATGCGCTCATTGATGATGGCTTGTTTAGTGTGAGTGATTTACGCAAAACTTCATTAGCCGCCCTCAAAGAACTTGATGGCATGGGACCAAATGCAATCAGAATCCTGGTTGCAGAAATGAAAAAAGCAGATTTATCTTTCCGAAAGTAATTAATTTCTACTTTGCGGCTGCAAAACCTAACTTAACATCGTTTTTGATATCTTCAATATTTTCTAGACCAATGCTCACACGAATCATTCCTGGTGTAATTCCAGCTTTTAACTGCTCGTCCGGATTGAGTTGCGAGTGAGTTGTAGAAGCAGGATGAATGACTAGTGAACGCACGTCGCCAATATTTGCCACATGGCTAAACAATTTCAAACCTTCAACAAATTTTCGCCCAGCAGGTGCTCCGCCCTTAACTTCGAAGGTAAAGACAGCGCCTGCACCTTTGGGTGCGTATTTCTTAGCTGTTGCATACCAAGGTGAAGAAGTAAGTCCTGCATAACTAACATGCTCAACTTCGGGTTGCTTCTCTAACCACTCTGCAAGTTGTTGTGCATTCTGAAGGTGACGATCCATTCGCAAATTAAGTGTTTCAAGGCCTTGCGATAATAACCAGGCGTTAAACGGAGAAACTGAAGAACCGAAGTCACGAAGTAGTTGCAACCGCGCTTTAAAGATATAAGCAAGGTTTGCACCAAAATCGCCACCAACACCTAAAGTTTTTGCATAAACCATATTGTTATAACTTGGGTCTGGCTCATTAAAGCCTGGGAATTTCTCGGGATTCTTAGCAAAATCAAAGTTACCAGAATCTACAATGGCTCCAACCATGGCATTTCCATGGCCAGATAAGAACTTTGTTGCAGAGTGAGTCACTATGTCGACGCCATAATTAAATGGCCGAGTTACATATGGCGTAGCAATCGTGTTATCAACTATCCACGGAACCCCGACTTCATGGGCAACATTGGCGATAGCTTCAAGATCTAGTACTGCGCCTAATGGATTTGAGATTCCTTCGCCAAAAAAAGCCTTCGTATTGGGCTTAACTGCGGCCCGCCATGCATCCATATTTCCTGTGTCATTCACGAATGTAACTTCAATGCCAAATTTAGGGAGCGTGTAATTAAAGAGATTAAAGGTTCCACCGTAGACATTAGAGCTTGAAACTATGTGATCACCGGCTTGAGCAACATTCATTATTGCAAGAGTTGTTGCTGCCATCCCTGATGCAACCAATAGTGATGCAACACCGCCTTCGAGGATGGCAATTCTTTTCTCAACAGCATCCTGCGTTGGATTATTTATACGTGTGTAAACATTTCCGGCTTCTGCAATTCCAAAGAGATTGGCTGCGTGCTGGGTATCACGGAATTGGTAAGCAGTAGTCTGATAAATCGGCAGAGACCGAGATCCCGTATCTGAATCAGGAACTTGACCTGCGTGGATTTGTTGGGTTTCAAAAGACCATTCAATGTTTTCGCTCATGCAATTTACTCTGCTCCTATTGCATAGCTTTTGCAAGCACCTAGCTAATTAATTACTGCATAAGCGATAAGAATTAGCCCAAGAGTAATTAATACCGCCTGAACTGCTTTTGCTTCTAACTTCTTGGCTATGGCTGGTACCCATGTAATAGCAAGCAAAACAGCTCCAGGAATAATGATCGTCAAACTATGTGTGAGAACTCCGTTTTGTCCAGTTTGATATCGGAGATTGATTAGTCCAATCGCAATCAGCAGATAGGCACCCATACGGTAGTTATTTAAAAGATTGCTATTCATTATTTTTTCTCCTCATAATAGAAATGGGGTGCCGATTTCTCGACACCCCATCTTCGAACTATTAAATTAGTGATCTTCCTTCATGCCTTCAGCAATTGACTTCATGCGTGCGATCTTCAAAATTGTAAGACCGAATACGCACTTTGCCAGAATGTCAGCAATTGTATAACCGACCTGCACGCCAACAAACTGCTGGCCTGCAACTGTCATATCAGTTGCTGGATTCATGCCAAGGATGTATGAAACTGGATAAACACCCCATGTTGCAATGAGAAGCAGACGCAAACGTCCTACAGTCTCTGCAACACCTGCTGGCTGACGCTCAAGTGACTTACCAAGCTCTACGAACAATACGTAAAGGATGTAAAGGAATGGGATTGTTGAAAGAACACCGTAAAGGATTGCTGTGTTCTTATCAGCAGAAATTTCACCTGGGTATCCAAGCGCAATCATCGCAGCAGAAGCTGGGACTAGACGCATGATGAGGGAACTTGAAACTTCCTTGGCTAGTGCAAGTACTGCAATTACTTCAACAAGAAGTAGTGGCACTGTGAGCAACCAGTCAACGTAACGGTAAGCCTCATTGAATGAACCCTGAGCACCTGAAACATTAACTGTCATGTCTGCAGATGATTCATTGAATGAGTTGAAAATACGCATGTAGTGGTAACCAGCAATGAATGTAACCATTGATGACATCACTAGAGCGTTACGGTACTTAGGTAATACGCGTTGTTGTGAAACGAGCGTATAGATAGTGCATGCGAGCATTGAAACTAGTCCAAATGAAAAGATGTTATAGACCAGGTTCCATTGATTGCTATCGAGTTTTAGCATGTAACTATGCCTCCATGAGGTTTAAGTCTCCCAGACGCCTACTGGCACCTGGTGCTTTGGCGCTTATGAGGACCTCGAGGCGCCTCATCGCGCTTTAGCAGGATTATTCTGAAGGACAAATACGCTTTTTGCACTATGAAACTCAGGATTTTCTAAAAAACCCAAGAATTTCACGCGTGCAATACCCCAACTATGGGTTATTTGCCGTCCCACTTGGCTAATTCTGCAGCAAATGGGTCTAGGCCCATTGGGCCAATTTTGAGTGAGAAAGTATGGAATTTCTTCAATGAAAATGCAGCGCCAAGACGGGCTTTTGCATCTTCACGTGCCTTCATCCAAACGCGCTCTCCCACTTTGTAAGAAATGGCTTGGCCAGGCCAGCCTAAGTAGCGATCGGTTTCACTTCGTGAATGATCCTCATCTAGGAGAGCTTGTTCATTGAGAAGTTTGCGCGAAGATTCTGCATTCCAAACATTGCCATCGAAATCTGTGTACCCAAGGTGCATTCCAATGTCTACGACAATTCGCGCGGCACGTAATGCTTGCCCAGATAAGTAGCCCATTTCAATTCCTGGCTCATCAAATGCGCCTAGTTCATTCATAAACCGCTCTGCGTACAACGCCCAGCCTTCTCCATAACCACTAATCCACGCTGCATTAATTTGGAATCGTGAGAGGCGATCTTTTTCTATTGCAACAGTCGCACATTGCAAATGGTGGCCTGGCACTGCCTCGTGGTACCACGTCGAAACTAAATGCCAGCTGCTGGCTTCATCTTTACCCAACATTGGAATCCAGGTAGTACCAGGACGAGAAAGATCTTCAGATGGTGGGTTGTAATAAGGGGCAGATGCACTGCCTTCTGGTGCAAGGCGTGCTTCACAAATTTTGATGCGATCATCAATTTCAAAGTATTCGCCATCCATGCGCTTAATTGCCGCATCAGTGAAATCTTGAAGATACTTAACAACATTATCTTTGCCTTTAATCACGTACTTTGGATCATGATCTAGATGATCCGCTACTTCGCGAAGCGTCTTAGCCCCTGGCTTAATTTGCCCAGCAATTTCCCACATGCGCTCGTTAATAGCTTTTAGATCTGCCATTCCCCATTCATACGTTGCGCGAAGGTCTAACTTTGCGCCGGTGAAATAGCGTGCCCAGACTGCATAACGATCCGCACCAACTGCATCATTAGGCGTTGCAATTGGCAGGTATTCATTTTTTAGAAAACTAGCCGTCTCCGCCGCAGCTTTCTCAGCCAATTTGGCATTTGCATGCATCGCTGGATATTTACCTTCGACGTCAAAGTTTTTACACATCGTGCTAAAGCCACCATTGGCATAACCTTCTAGTTGTTCGATTACTCCACGAACTTGGCGTTGCGCAGTTGTCTTACCACTCTTTGCAATTTCCATGATTGCGCCAGTCCAAGACTTATATGCACCATCGACTGCAGCTAAACGCTTTGCAATATTCTCGAAATCCTGATCGTTATTCTTTGGCATTAATTCGAAAATAGAGCGCACATTTGACGGAGGGGATGTAAGAACATTCCACAATACAAACGACTCCTGGCTATCGTGTAGAGCTAACGATGATTCCAAACGTTCTTGCATAACAGTCTGGGCAATTCGATCAATCTCATCAATTGGATTCATTGCGACAAGCTTCTTTAATGTTTCGCGGGTTAACGCTGCAGATTTTTCCGCTCCAGAAATTGAGAAGTCGTCGAGCTTGTCTTGGTTTAAGCCATTACCTAAATAGGTGCAATCCATTGGGCTCAAGGCCGCTGAATCATCGATGAAAGTATGGCTGAGTTCGAATATAGGAGATCTAAATGTCATAGGAGATTCTTATCAGCGCGCCGCGCATTTGTCGATATAAAGCACACAATTTACCTAGTAGCCTCATGCCATGACACAGCAGCCTGTCGTACCGCCCAAGTTACGCGGTTGGTTTCATCTAGGTGCAACTCCAGCAGTAATAATCGCCTCGCTCGTTTTATTTATTTTGAGTAAAGAATCTCTAAAATTTGCGGTTGCAATTTATTCAGTGACTGCAATTATGTTATTTAGTGTTTCAGCTGTCTATCACCGTGTGCCATGGTCACCAGAAAAAAAGAAAATCTGGCGGCGCTGGGATCATGCAAATATAAATTTATTAATTGCCGGTTCCTATACTCCATTTGCGGTTGCACTCCTTGAGGGGCGCAATAGAAATATTTTGTTATTCATAGTTTGGATTGGTGCAGCTATTGGTGTTGGGCTGCGAGTGTTTTGGCTTAATGCTCCCCGCTGGCTATACGTTGCAAATTATTTATTGCTTGGCTGGGTTGCAGTCGTTTATACCCCCGACCTCTATCGTGAGGGTGGTCTTTGGGTGTTACTCCCGATCGTCATTGGTGGGCTTTTTTACTCCATTGGAGCCATCTTTTATGCGCTCAAGCGTCCCGGCCGCGATGCAAAGTACTTTGGCTTTCATGAGCTCTTCCACATATTCGTTCTCGCAGCCTGGATATCGCAGTACATAGCGATTTCAGTGGCGATTTACAGTAAGTAAGGCCGTGCTCTAACCTTAGGCTCTCTTTCCAACATGAAGCGAGGTACAACTATGGCCGATAAAAACTCCTTCCTTAACTGGGTCGGATTTAAGGGCGAAGAAGAGCAAGCACCTTCTTCCGTCGACCGCATTCGTGAACTCGAAGCCGCATTAGTTGACCTTAAATCTCGACGCGACATCACTAGTTTGAGCAAAGAAGAGTTTGAAATTCTCGCAACTGAAACAGCGATGTCGATGATCAAATCTGCACAAGCGCGTGAGAGCAAGGCTCAGTCAATTGCTACTCGATTAATTGCTGAAACTAACCGCACAACAAAAGAAGAGATTGAAGCCGCCGATACAAAAGCACGCTCAATTCTTAGTAGTGCTGAATCTCGTGGCCGCAAATACATTCAAGCAGCAGAGATGGAAGCTCAAGAAAGAATTTCAGAAGCTGATTCAGAAGCTGAAGCTTTGGTGGAAAGTAAGAAGCGTGAAATAAGTGCATTGGCTACTGCAGCTCGCCGTGAGGGTGAACGAATCATTAGTAGTGCAACTGGTGAAGTCTCTAATTATCGCCAGTGGCTCAACGGTGTGATTGGTGAGGCTGAACGCCTATATAAGATTCAAACACAGTCTCTTGATGCAGCTGAATCTGCGATTCATCAATCACGCGCACGTCTTGAATCAGCATTCACTCGACTTGCCGATTTACAGCGTAGCGTCATTGAAAACTTAAACCCTGATGACACAATCATCAATACTGGCCCAATTCGTGTAGCTAGTGAACGCACAAAACCTGCTCTTTCTGCTCCAAAGAAAAACGTAAAAGCTTCAGGTAATAAAACAGCGAAGAAAGCATCAGTAAAGAAATCTGCTCCACGTAAGTAATTAGCCATGGCAACTGCCCGCGGTATCCGTTATATCCCTGCCATTGATGGTTTGCGTGCAGTGGCTGTGATTGCAGTGATGTTGTATCACTTAGGATTTTCATGGATACCCGGTGGATTTCTTGGGGTAGATCTGTTTTTTGTAATTTCTGGTTACGTAATTACGCGTTTACTATTAGATTCAATTGCACGAAGTGGCGGATTAGATTTACGGGCTTTTTATAAGGCCAGAATTCGAAGATTATTCCCGCCGCTTGTGTTCATGATCTTCATGACAATCATTTACATTGGTATCTGGGCACCAGAAACTATGCGCCGCTTTGTTAGTGACAGCCCATTTGCACTCTCCGGAATCATGAATTGGTGGTTAGTTTTCCGCCATACGGATTATTTTGATTCGATTGCGCGTCCTCCTTTATTGCAGCACACATGGTCGTTAGGAGTTGAGGCACAGTTCTATCTTGTGTGGCCTTTGATATTACTTTTGGTGCTTCGGCAATTTGGAAAAAGTAAGATTCCTGGAGCTGCGTTGCTAATTGCAACAATCTCTGGTGTATCTCTTTTTATTGTTTCATTAACTGTAGACGCAGCAAGCGTTGTGCAAGTAAGTCACGTTTATTTCGGAACTGACACACACAGTATTGGCTTGTTTTTAGGCGCGGCCCTTGCTGTGAGCTGGGTGCCGCAAAACCTAGAAGAAGAAGTTAATAAACGCGCACAGGATTTCATTGATGGAATTGGCGTAGTTGGTTTTGTTGGATTGATTGGAACTTTCCTGTTTGTAAATGAAAGTGACCCTACACTTTATAAATTAGCGTTCCCACTGGCCGGATTATTCGGTTGCGCAATTCTGACAAGCATCGTCCATCCCGCATCTCGTTTTGCGCCAATCCTGAGCAGTAAAGCCGCAGTCTGGATAGGTGAACGCTCATACGCAATTTACCTTTGGCACTGGGTTGTATTTCAAGTAACCCGGCCAGCAGTAGATCTTGAAGGGTCAGCTTGGGCACTCTATACATTACGAGTTCTAATTGTTTTTGCATTAGCCGATATCTCGCTTCGTTTGGTTGAACTTCCAATTCGAAACGGGTTAGTTGAGTATTGGTTTAAAGGCATGAAGTACCGAACGAAAAAAGTTCAACAGCGACAAAAAATTGCAGTCGCGCTTTCAATTATTCTTGTGCTTATTGGAACTTCATTAATGAGTGCAAACGCAATATCTAAAAGTGATAAAAAGATGGCAGCAATAAAGAAGCAACTTGAACAACCATTTAAGCCAACAGAAATTTCACCTGCAGAGCCTGGCGGTCTGTGGGTGACTGGTGACTCAGTAATTCTTGGAATTCACTATGAACTTGAAACCCGCAATCACATTGCCCTCATAAATGCCCGAGTAGGGCGCCAGGCTTCAGAACTCATCACTGTCATGCAACAAGACAAAGCTAATGTAAGAGATTCTACTGTCATTTTTGATTTAGGTAATAACAACAAATTAACTTCTGAACAAGTTGTTGCTGTGTTTGAGGTAGTCAAAAACCAACCCAAAATTATCGTTGTTAATACTGCTGTTCCTAGGGGATGGAGAGATGAGAACAACGCCCTTATTTCTAAGTATGCAGTCCAATATGGTGCAAAGGTTATTGATTGGGCGCTGATTTCTACAGGGCATCCCGAATACTTTGCGCCCGACGGAGTCCACTTAGTACCTGCCGGGGTTCGTGCTTACGTTGATGCCATTACAGCATTGTTGTAATAAGAATCAATTTTATTTAAATAAAAAAACCCACACCGTAGGGTGTGGGTTTTTTTACTATCTAATTTTTACTTAAATTCCCCTGGAATTCCAAAGACGGTTGCTGATGCAGTTTGTCCATCTGAATACACAGATGAAACTCGGAATTGAGTCCAACCAGCATCACCACTCTTTGTAACTGCTTGAGTCAGCGCAGTTGCTGGAACAGTGGCGATTGTTGTCCAATCACCAGATCCATTAGCACGTGTCTCAACGTTATAGCCAGTTAGTCCATCAGTTGCAGTTGGAGCGATCCAACGAAGATTTAATCCATCTGCGCTTTTAAGTGCAACAAACTTTGTTGGAGCTTCCACTGCAGCGACAGCTGCAGCAGATTCTGATGGTGAAGCTGATGCAGTTTGCGTTGGTTCTGCAGATTGCGAGATTGAAGGTGCAGGAGCTGCTGCATCATCACTATTTGAACCAGACTTAGACCAAACAATTGCTGCAAGCAAAACGATTCCTACGACTACTGCAAAAACAACACGGTTTGATGCACCTTGCTTAGGAGCTGCACTTGGTTTTGCGGCAAGTGGCTTCGGTATTGATGGTGATGTAATTGGTGCCGGGCGTGATGAAGTTAGAGGTACTGGCGGAACTGAAATTCTTGAAGTTGAAGTTCTGGATGCACTTTTCTTAACCGCTCGTTTAGCAGGGGCTTTCTTAGCAACCTTTTTTGCAACTCTCTTTGTTGCTGCCTTCTTAGCAGGTGCCTTCTTAGCTACACGCTTTGCGGTAGTTTTCTTTTTAGCTGCTGATTTTTTTACAGCTTTTTTAGCAGCAGCTTTCTTTGCAGGTGCTTTCTTTGCAACCTTCTTTGCTGCACTCTTTTTCTTTACGGCCACGATTACTCCTTGGATAGCGGTGCGCACGCTAATAACGTGCGTCTATAGGACAAGGCTACCCCAGGCTCCTAAGCAATTGGATGACATGCGGCGCAATTAGGCGCAAAGCTTTTCCACGATGACTGATGGCATCCTTTTCTTCGGCGCTCATTTGTGCGCTGGAAATACTCATTCCTAGGGGTGAGAAAATTGGGTCATAACCAAAGCCACCATCTCCTACTGCTTCACGCAAAATGCGCCCATGAAATAACCCCTCTTCAACATGGGTTCGCCCATCTGGCAATGCCAGTGCTGCGACGCATGTGAAGTGGGCTGCACGCATTTCATCTGGAACATCTATTAATTGATCTAGAAGTTTTTCTAAATTGGCTTGGTCATTTCCATGTGCACCAGCCCAACGAGCTGAATAAATACCTGGATCACCGTTCAGGAAATCCACGCTTAATCCAGAGTCGTCAGAAATAGAAGGTAAGCCAGTTGTATGTGCG
Source organism: Actinomycetota bacterium (assembly GCA_009698445.1). Lineage (GTDB taxonomy): Bacteria > Actinomycetota > Actinomycetes > Nanopelagicales > Nanopelagicaceae > Planktophila. Next base: position 11,115 of record WLQG01000016.1, on the reverse strand, counting down.
GTGTAGCGCGCTTTAAGTAAAGCATTCTCCTCAAATGTTAAACCTGTTTCTTCGACATCAATCAAATTAGGAAATTCGTCGACTCCAATTAAATTGATTTCACCTGGTGCCAATGCATCGAGAATCCTTCGAAACTCAATAACTTTCCCTTTATTGCGTGTAGCAAGAACAAGAGTGTGAAGCACTATTTAGCTAGAACTTCTTTTTGGAGCGCACTGAGCGTTGCGCAACCATTGACGGCTAAATCAAGTAATTGATTAAGTAGGTCGCGATCAAATGGCTCACCTTCAGCAGTTCCCTGAACTTCAATAAATCTGCCATCTCCAGCAACAACAACATTCATGTCAGTACCCGCGCGCACATCCTCTTCATAGCAAAGATCTAGCATTGGCACGCCATCAATAATTCCTACACTTACTGCAGCCACTGAATCACTTAGTGGATTTGCGGTTTCCTTAATGTGGCCTTGAGCTTTGGCCCAAGTGATTGCATCTGCAAGTGCGACATATGCCCCGGTAATAGCTGCAGTGCGAGTACCGCCATCGGCCTGCAAAACATCGCAATCAATCACGATTGTGTTTTCGCCAAGTTCTTTCATATTAACAATTGCACGAAGTGAGCGACCGACAAGACGCGAAATCTCTTGGGTACGCCCGCCTAACTTTCCTTTAACGCTTTCACGATCTGAACGTGTATGAGTTGCTCGTGGCAACATTGAATACTCTGATGTGACCCAGCCATTGCCAGAATCTTTTAGCCAACGTGGAACTCCTGGGGAAAATGAAGCGACACATAAAACGCGAGTCTTACCGAATTCGACGAGAACAGAACCCTCGGCATGATCTAGCCAGCCGCGAGAGAATTTAATTTCGCGCAGGTCATTAACTTGACGTCCATCATTGCGTGCCATGTGTTGCTCCTAGTTGTTAGAGATCTTGGTGTTCTACTCGAGTTACTTCTGGCCCTAGGAAACGTCGAGCTAAGCTCTCAAAAGCTTGAGCATCGCCAGTTGCTAAGAATTTATGTGTTGGTGCTCCGCTTTGCGCATCTCGCAATAAGTTATTTTCAACCAGCGTTCGGTAAAGATCTTTTGCTGTTTCTTCAGCACTAGAAACTAAGGTCACGCCCTCACCCATAACGTAAGAAATTACTCCAGTTAATAGCGGGTAGTGAGTGCAACCTAAAACCAACGTATCAACTTTTGCCGCCATTACTGGTTCCAAATAGTCGCGGGCAATATTTGTAATCTCAACCCCTGAAGTTTCACCACGTTCAACGAATTCAACAAAAAGCGGGCAGGCAATTGAAGTTATTTCTAACTGTGGCGCTGCAGCAAAGGCATCTAGGTAGGCTCTTGAATCAACCGTTGCTCGTGTGCCAATAACTCCAATATGACCGCTGCGAGTGGCAGCAACTGCACGGCGAACCGCTGGTTGTATAACTTCTATAACCGGAATTGAATAACGTTCGCGCGCATCGCGCAACATTGCCGCACTTGCTGTATTGCAAGCAATAACTAAAGCTTTAACACCTTGCTCGACTAGAAAATCTAAAGTTTCTAATGCAAATTCGCGAACTTCGGCTAGTGGCCTTGGGCCATAAGGGCCACGTGCTGTATCGCCAATATAGATAGTCGATTCATTTGGAAGTTGATCCAGAATTGCTCTGGCAACGGTGAGACCACCTACTCCTGAATCAAAGATTCCAATGGGTGCATTACTCACAGGCTAAGCCTATCGTGAGCGTGAAGTGAAAACTAAATAGCTTCATCCATAAGCGCGACAATTAAGGATTCTTGCAGCCAACCCAACCAACTGTAAACGGCATATACCCCGCGCATTGGATCATCAGGTGCCAGTAGTTCTAACTCTTCATGGCTTGTCTGTTCAACTTTTAATCTAACGCCAAGGGCTAAACGAATGTCATTCATGGCACCTAGCCAGTCATTTGCTCCATCGTGATCAACTTCAATAATTCCATCTACTGCACTTTTGAGAGTGATCCGCATAGACATTGAGTGGCTATATTTTTTTGCACGCAAAGTTGATTCTGTGTATCTGCGAAATTCAGCTGCATCAACCTGATCAGCGTAAGCATTAGGCAATAAGCGCAATAGAACATCATCCTCTGGAGGTGAATCATGCGTTGTTATGCCGACCATTGCGGCAAGGGGATCATCAACATGGTTATCGCTACGTTCACCAAGAAGTTCAATTATTTGTTCAACTAAGTTGATCAGTACTTCCCGCTCTGATTGCGAGAATTCGGCGACAAATGCATTATCCCCGTGACGGTGGAAACCATGTTGCTCCCCTGAATCCTGCTCTGTCATATCCCTTGATCACCCCGCTGCAAAGTTGCCCATAAGCCATATTCATGTAAACGTGCAACGTCATGTTCCATTTCTTCACGGCTACCTGTTGAAACTACTGCTTTACCTTCAGTATGAACTTTCATCATTAGCTCATGGGCTTTTTCTTTCGAGTACCCAAAGAGCTCCATCAATACATACGTAACATATGTCATTAAATTAACTGGATCATCCCAAACAATTGTAATCCAGGGTTTATCGCCATTGAAGATTTCTTTTATTGCTTCGTCAATTTTTTCATCAAGTTTAACCATGATTAGCGAACCACCACCGAAAACTCTGGAGTTAGAACTTGTTCATTCTTTGTATTAACCAGAACTCGCAATTTCACAATTCCCTTCTTGCTCTCAACAAAGCTCATTGAAAAATCTCCAACATTTCCTGTCATTGCACTTCCTATATTTTGCCATTTTCCGGCTACAAATTTTTGAAGAACAACACCTTGTCCTGCTTCAATTGGAAGAACAACGCCTTTAATCAATAATTCTTGACCATGTTTAACTGTTGACGGGCGATCTAGGATTATTTGAGAGAGTAAAACAACGTTTTCTTGATTGCTTATTGATTCAGCGCGCTCCCACGTTCCTTGTGTAGTAAACCTAAAGGATGCGCTTGCTCCTATAGTTACGGGCACACTCACCTTGCCATCCATGCCACTTGTCATTTCTGCAATAGATGTCCAAGAACTTTCATTTGCTCGCTTAATTTCAAGGCTGACTGGAATTTCAGCAACAGGTGATTTGTCTTTAAGGGTAAGTGAACCGCTAACAGTGAATACTCCCCCGTAAAAAGCGCCCTTAGTATTTACTTGTTCGATTGAGAGTGTGCTCAAAACTGTATCGGGAGCAATGGCTAAGGCGACATTGCGCATCGCTGTAGTTGCTGCAGGATCTTCCATTCCTAAAGTCCATAGGGCGGAACCTCCTAGACGGTATTTAGCTACCAAGTTCATGCGCTCTAAATAGCTACGATCATTTTGATACCAAACAGTTCGATTAACTGTGCACGAAGTTGCTGCACCTTTGGCTGTTAAACCATTAAAACTCTGCACATATGAATAAGTGGCTTCACTACTTGCCTCATCAAAGATTGGCGTTGCTTGATCTATAACGGCCTTAGCAGCGGCGTAGTTCATTTTAAAAGTTGCAGCTTTTGCTCCACCAATTAAACCCGGAGGTGCAGTTACGGGGCAGGTACCTTTTACTGATGTAATCCAGTCGCGACCATAACCTGGAAGGCCAACAAAAACTTTAGATGCAGGCATTATCGAAATTGCATACTGCAGAGTTTTTTCAGTCCAACTGATAGGACCTATAGGGCCAGCTTTAGCTACTGAAAAGTCATACGTCATGATTCGCAGGCGATCAATACTTGATGCAATCTCTGCCCATGAATATACGTAATAACCCTTTTGCTTTTCCGTTGGATTGAAAGAATACGGCGCAGATATCGAAAGTAATTTCTGTTGAGCATGTAGAGCGATACTCAATTCTTTAACAAATGAAACCCAGTTGGGCGCAGTCTTTGACCAGGTTGTATTGCCATCAACAAAAGCAAAGCCTTCAAAATCCAAATCAATTCCATCAAATGAATATTTATTTACAAGGTCAACTATAGTTTTTACAATTGTTGACCTAGTCTCTGGTTTGGCCAAATAACCTGATAAAACTAATTTATCTGTGCCGTCAGTAATCGTTGGAATTAACTTCAACCCACTTTTGCGCATTAAACAGAGTGTGTCCTCGATTGGCCACGATGGATTCCCAGTTGTGTAATCATCTCTAATAAGTGTTGGGCTTTTGAGTGAGTACCAAAAAGGCATAACTTCTTTCATCAAATCCTTGTTAGTGAAAAGATAAGACGAATTAAGCAGAGCTAAATCTTCATTTGAATATTCATTGTCTTGACATGTGACTGGTGCTCCTGCAACAGCGGCTGGCAAGGTAGGAAGTTTTTTAATAAATGGCATAACTGTTTTGACTGAATAATAAGGAATCCAACCCGAGACAATTTTCCTAGGTTGGTTATCTGCCGCAGACGCATGTGACACTAATGAAAGAATCATTAAGAAAGTAAGTAGGACGTATGAGCTTCGCCTCATAATTACTTATCTTCAGGCTCGGGCTTTAACCCTGCGTAAATCTCTTTGCATGTCGGGCAAATTGGATATTTCTCTGGATCACGGGAAGGAATCCATTTCTTGCCACAAAGCGCTCTCACTGATTTTCCAGTAACGGCTGATTCAGTGATTTTTTCCTTCTTTACATAATGAGCAAATCGATCGTGTCCACCGTCATCTTCTTCAAGGTCAGGTCTAGTTAAGAGATCGGTATCAAATTCCGTCTCTATTCCGCGCTTTCCAAAGAGGCCCATGAGGTAGATAAGAATACCTTTGGTGAAGGCAAAACTACCTAGTAGAATTGGCAAATGAAGGACTTACTGCGCACACAAGATCTCAGCCGCGATGATGTCGAGCTGTTGCTGGAAACTGCCGCGCAATTTGCACAAGATCCTCTGCGTTCAAAGACCGCTCTGGCAAATAAAACCGTAGCTATCTATATGACAAAGCCTTCTACCCGTACTCGCCTGTCATCTGAAACTGCAGTTGCACATTTGGGTGGTACGCCAATTTTTATCCGCGGAGATGAACTGCAACTAGGGCGCGGAGAAACTATTGCCGATACTGCAAAAATAATTAGTGGATATTGCAGCGCACTCATTATCCGTACTTTTGCTCAAGCCGACGTAGAGGAACTTGGCGCTAACGCCTCAATTCCAGTAATTAATGCTTTGACTGATGATGATCATCCAACACAATTACTTGCCGACTGGTTGACCATCCGTGAAAACTTTGGCACAGATATTTCTGGTAGAAAATTTGTTTACTTGGGTGACGGAAACAATATGTCGCATGCCTGGCTAATAATGGGCGCAATCATGGGAGCCCATGTTGTTGCGGCAACGCCATCAGGTAAGTGGGCACCAAATCAAAAAATTGTTGAGATTGCAAAAAAAATTGCGGCAAAAAGCGGTGGAAAAGTAGAAGTAGTTCATGACCCAGAATTCGCATCAAAAGATGCCTCCGTCTTATATACCGATGTATGGATGTCGATGGGTGATTCTGAAAGTGAGCGCAGTGAAAAGGTGCTGGCACTCTCCCCATTTGCTGTTACTGAGAATTTACTTTCGCTAACCAATAGCGATTCAATATTCATGCATTGTTTACCAGCCCACAGAGGCGAAGAGGTTGAGGCCTCTGTAATTGATGGGCCTCGTTCAGTTATTTGGCGTGAGGCATATCATCGCCGAACAACGATCCAATCAGTGTTATTTCACCTGACCAGGGGTGACTTGAAAGGCATCAAGCACTAGCATTCTGTTCATGCGTGTAGTCGTCCCGAAAGAAATTAAAGATGGTGAAAAGCGCGTGGCGCTTGTTCCCGATGTTATTAATAAATTAACTCGACTTGGATTAGATGTTGTTATCGAATCCGGAGCCGGAATCCATGCACAAGCAACTGATGCTGATTTCAAAGCAGCCGGTGCAACGATTTCCGATGGTGAAGTACTCAGCACAGCTGATGCGGTGCTATCAGTAGCCCCTTTAACGCCGGCCCAAATGGCTAAGCTGAAAAAAGGTGCAATCACTGTTTCCTTTCTTTCACCTGTAACTGCGGTTGATTCAATTGATGCCGCTGCTGCTGCAGGAGTAACTGCCTTTTCACTCGAACTTGTTCCACGTATTTCACGTGCTCAGTCAATGGATGCACTAACTTCACAAGCTCTCTGCGCTGGTTATCGCGCGGTCCTTGTTGGTGCAGAAATGTCTCCACGATTTTTCCCAATGCTTATGACTGCTGCTGGAACAGTTACTCCAGCACAAGTACTTGTTCTAGGTGCAGGTGTTGCAGGTCTTCAAGCAATTGCTACCGCCCGCAGACTTGGTGCAGTTGTTTCTGCATACGATGTGCGTCCTGCATCTGCTGATGAAGTTCGATCAATGGGCGCTACGTTTATTGAGTTAGAACTTGAATCACTTGAAGGCGCTGGTGGTTATGCACGAGAGATGACAGAGGAGCGTGCAGCAAAGCAACGTGAACTCTTAACTCCATTTATTGCAAAGTCTCACATTGTTATTACAACTGCTGCAGTTCCAGGTCGTCAAGCACCACGCTTAATGACACAAGCAATGGTTGATTCGATGGGGCCAGGAACAGTAATCGTTGACTTAGCTGCTGAAACTGGCGGAAACGTTGAAGGTTCAAAACCTGGTGAGGTTGTTACAACAGCAGGTGGAGTAAAGATTTGGGGCGGCAAAGATGTTCCAAGCCAACTTCCATTCCACGCATCATTCTTATACTCACGTAACGTCGTTAATCTATTGACGTTATTTACAAAAGCACCAAAAGAAGGCGAACCTGTTGCCTTTGACCTTAATTTTGACGATGAAATTATTAACGGCGCCGCAGTAACGCATGGCGGATCACGAAGAGGAGCCAAGTAAATGGAACCGATGGCAATCGTTTCAATCTTTGTATTAGCGGTCTTCGTTGGATTTGAAGTCGTATCTAAAGTCTCCTCGACTTTGCACACACCACTTATGTCCGGTGCAAATGCAATCCATGGAGTTATTTTGGTTGGAGCAATCATCGTTGCCGACCACAGTTCAACTAATTTAGAACTTGGCCTCGCAGTAGCTGCAATCGTTCTAGCAACAATCAATATGGTCGGCGGTTTCGTCGTTACCGATCGAATGCTTGAAATGTTCAAAGGAAATAAGAAATGAGCCGCACGTTATACGACCTAGTAGGTCTTGCCGCTGGTGTGGCATTTATTCTGGCGCTCAAAGGCCTATCCCACCCAAAAACTGCACGTCGTGGAAATTTAATTGGTGCATTTGGCGCCACTTTGGCAACGCTCGTTGTCTTCTTCTACGCCAATCCGGGCTCATCTCTTCCACTTAATAACTTAGGGTGGATTCTTGGCGCAATGGTCGTTGGTTTACTTGTTGGCGTACCCGCAGCTCGTAAAGTTCAAATGACTCAGATGCCACAACTTGTTGCCTTATTTAATGGTGTGGGTGGCGGCGCAGCTGCGTTAGTAGCCATTGTTGAATATCTCCATCTTGGTGCAGAGGCAACTACTGCTGAGGTTGTATTCACGGTCTTTACAGTAATTGTTGGATGTGTTTCATTCAGCGGTTCAGTTATTACATTTATGAAACTTCAAGAATTAATGACAACTCGCCCAGTTATTTTCCCAGCCGGCCGATTCATTATTGCGGCTACTTTGGTAAGCGTTATTGGAGTTGGCGGATGGGTTGTATCAGCACTTGGAACAACACCCCTGCTAGTCCTAGCTGGTCTATCTTTACTCTTTGGTGTTCTCTTCGTGTTGCCTGTTGGTGGCGCAGATGTTCCAATTGTTATCTCACTTTTGAACGCGTTTACTGGTTTAACTGTGGCAGCAAGTGGTTATGTACTTGATTCAGTTTTATTAATCATTGCAGGAACTTTGGTTGGCGCGTCAGGAACAATTTTGACTCGCAAAATGGCTGAAGCAATGGGACGTTCATTATTTGGAACTCTTTTTGGTGCATTTACTGCAAAGCCACAAGATGCTTCTGGTTCTGCAGAAGAACGACCAGTTCGATCAGGTTCACCTGATGACGTTGCAATCTTGCTCAACTATGCACGACGTGTTGTGATTGTTCCTGGATTTGGTTTAGCTGTTGCACAAGCACAGCACACGGTTCGCGAACTTGCAGATATGTTGATTGCTAAGGGCATAGATGTTGCATATGGAATTCACCCAGTTGCAGGTCGTATGCCAGGACACATGAATGTTTTGCTTGCAGAAGCAAATGTTCCTTACGAGCAGTTGGCTGAAATGGATGAAGTGAATCCAACATTTGGCCAAACTGATGTGGCCATTGTTATTGGTGCTAACGATGTTGTTAACCCAGCTGCGCAAACGTCTCCAGGTTGCCCAATTTATGGAATGCCAATTTTGGAAGTTAATCAAGCAGCCAACATCATCTTTTTAAAGCGTTCAATGCGTCCAGGTTTTGCTGGAATTGAAAATGAACTGCTTTATGATCCAAAGACTATGTTGCTATTTGGCGATGCAAAGGCTTCACTAACAAAGGTTGTCTCAGCACTCAAAGCGCTTTAATTCTCTTGGCGGTGGCCTCGAATGAGGCCACCGATTTCCTTTTTAAGAGTTCTTCGAAATCCAGTGACCTGATGATTCAAATAGCGTGTACGTGTCAGGTTGGTCGAGTCAGAGATACGATTTCTACGAATTCTTAACAGCGTAAATCTCTACTAATGAATCCAACTTGCTGGTAGTTGAATGTTCAACTAACCTTGGTTTAGGAAAAGGGAGAGATTAAATGCCAGCAGTAAGCGTTGCCGATATAACTATTTTGCCACGTGTTAGTGAAGTTGCTGGTGCGCGCGCTCGGTCGGTAAAAAGCATCACTACTGCGCCTCAAGGTTTTGAAGGTGAAGGTTTCCCTGTTCGCCGTGCATTTGCTGGAGTTGATTTAGCAGAGCTCGATCCATTTATTCACTTAGATCAAATGGGCGAAGTTGAATACGCGCCAGGTGAACCAAAGGGAACGCCTTGGCATCCGCACCGTGGTTTTGAAACTGTTACATACATTATTGACGGAATTTTCGACCACAAAGATAACAACGGCGGTGGTGGAACAATTTCTGATGGCGACACACAATGGATGACTGCTGGTGCTGGAATTTTGCATATCGAAACTCCTCCAGAGCATTTAGTAATGAGTGGTGGACTGTTTCATGGTTTCCAACTCTGGGTAAATCTTCCTGCAGCTAAGAAATGGTCACCTCCTGCTTACCAAGATGTTCGCGCAAAAGATGTTGCTCTGCTTTCATCGCCAGATGGCGGTTCATTAATCCGCGTAATCGCAGGTGAAGTCGGTGGGCATGCAGGTCCTGGAACAACACAAACACCAATTACTTTAATTCACGCCACTATTGCAGCGGGTGCAGAACTTCGTCTGCCATGGCGTCGTGATTACAACGCTCTTGTTTACACAATGGCTGGTCATGGATTTGTTGGCGATGAAGAACGCCCAGTGCATACTGGCCAATTAACTGTTTTTGGCGATGGCGACACAATCGTTGTCCGCGCAGCAAATAATCAGGAATCACGATCTCCTGAAATGGAGTTATTTATTCTTGGCGGTGCACCAATTAAGGAACCTGTTGCATGGATGGGTCCTTTTGTTATGAACACTAAGCGCGAAGTTCTACAGGCTTTTGAAGACTTCCAAAATGGTTTATTGGGTTCCATTCCAGCTATTTACAAAGAAGATGCGACAAAGCCTATAAATAGAAGTGGTGCCGGAACCAAGCTTGGTGGGGATTCAAAAGCCGCCGATGTCCTTGATGTTCACGGAGCACCGACTGAACTTCAAGAGGGCTAGAAGTACTGCCATACTTGCTAAATGATCTGGTGGCCCACAGAAGTACCGACGCTTTCACATGGTCTGATTACTCTGCGCGCGCCAGAAGAGCGCGATATCCCCCAAATATTTGAGGGCGCACAAGATCCAATAATTCCAATCTTTACGCGAATTCCTTCGAATTATTCAATGGCCAATGCCGAGTTCTACGTGCGAGAGCGATCTCCAAATACATTTGCGAATCAAACCGAACTCCAGCTTGCTGTGCAATATGGCAATGGTGATGATTCTCAGTTTGCTGGTGCGTTCTCCTTTCACAGCATGGATCTGCGCGAACATGTGGCAGAAATTGGTTATTGGCTCACTGCTCCGATGCGGGGCAAAGGAATTGCTAGTACTGCAACAAAATTATTGACTCAGTTTGGTTTTGAGAGCATTGGTTTTGAGCGAATTGAAGCAGTGGTGAATATTGAAAATACCGCGTCCCGTAAACTTTTGGAGAATTCTGGGTATATGCTCGAAGGCATCATGCGAAAGAAATCTCGTAAAGAAGATGGGACTCAGTTGGATATGGCGCTTTATGCAGCCATACGTGATGAATGGCAGGGAGCATAAATGGAAGGCCTAGCGGTGTTAGTCGCAATTCTCTTCACCCTTGCAATTGTCTCTGGTCCTATAGGAATTGGCATTGCAAGAATTAAAACAAAAACTTTTTTTACATTATTAATTAAGCGAATTTTCCATGGGCTATTTATTGCATTGGGCACCATTGTCGGCGCTCAATGGCTATTAATTCCTGGACTTCCATTTGCCCCTCGATTAATTGGTTTATCATCGCTGTGCTTGTGTTATGTCGCTGCACGCGATGAGTACTTCCCACAATTTAGAATCGTGCGACGTGGTGGACGCAGCAATGGAAAAGATGGACACGGCCCAAGCGGGCAGCATTAATAAATAGCAAGCTTTCTTAATTGCTCATTCGTCGTGGAGGTGCCGGGAATCGAACCCGGGTCCTTCGGTGCAAAAACAGGGCTTCTACGGGCGTAGTGTGATTAACGCTTTCTCAGTCCCGAAGTTTCTCCACACGACTCTTCGACGAACTCAGTTGCAAAACTGTTCTCCATCGTTGTTTGCAACACCAACGAAGTGAAAAGCCCTCTAGCGACGCTAGGTTCCAGGTCGAGAGCGGCACCTGGGCTAACGGCTTCGAAATGCTTATGCAGCGAGTTCGAAAGCTTGCTGATTAGTGTCAGCAGTTATTTTTTGCACGGATTATTGGTTTACGAGATCATTCCGGCTTCCT
>WLQG01000015.1 GCA_009698445.1 Actinomycetota bacterium | reverse complement strand
TTGGCTCGCTCCATTGATGAGCCCGGTGCATATGAAAAGCCGTACTCAGAGTAAAATTTAGCCACGGAAGTAACACCAGTTGCTTTCCGCCGACAGCCAGCCGGATGGAGAATTATTGTGGCAACGGATCGTTTAGAAAATATCGTTGGATTATCAAAGCGTCGAGGATTTGTTTTCCCATCCTCTGAAATTTATGGCGGACTTCGTGCATCGTGGGACTACGGTCCATTAGGTGTTGAGTTAAAAAATAACGTTAAGCGCCAATGGTGGAAATCTATGGTCACCGGCCGCGAAGATGTAGTCGGTCTTGATTCTTGTGTGATTTTGGCAAAGGAAGTCTGGGAAGCATCCGGACACGTTGCAACTTTTAGTGACCCACTTACCGAGTGCACTGCATGCCATAAGCGCTATCGCGCCGATCATTTAGAAGAGGCTTACGAAGCTAAACACAAGAAAGCACCTGCATCACTTGCAGATATTAACTGCCCTGCTTGTGGCAACAAAGGTCAGTTCACAGAACCTAAACAATTTAGCGGAATGTTAAAAACATATCTTGGTCCAGTTGAAGATGAGTCAGGACTTGCATTCTTGCGCCCAGAAACTGCTCAAGGAATTTTTATTAACTTTGATCAAGTAATGACCACCTCTCGCAAGAAGCCACCATTTGGTATTGGCCAAATTGGTAAATCTTTCCGTAATGAAATAACTCCAGGAAACTTTATCTTCCGTACGCGTGAATTTGAGCAGATGGAGATGGAGTTCTTTGTAGTTCCAGGAACTGACGAAGAATGGCACCAGTATTGGATTGACACTCGTATGGCTTGGTATACCGGATTAGGAATTAACCCTGATCGTTTACGTGTTTATGATCATCCAAAAGAAAAGCTCTCACATTATTCAAAGCGCACGGCAGATATCGAATACAAGTTTGAGTTTGCAGGAACTGAGTGGGGTGAACTAGAAGGTATTGCTAATCGCACCGATTTCGATCTTAAAGCTCACTCAGCAGCATCTGGAAAAGACTTGTCGTACTTTGATCAAGAAAAGGGCGAACGCTGGACACCGTATGTCATCGAACCTGCAGCTGGGGTAGATCGATGCACATTGACGTTTTTAATGGATGCGTTCACTGAAGATGAAGCTCCCAACAGCAAGGGCGAAATGGAAAAGCGTGCAGTATTAAAACTTGATCACCGTTTAGCTCCAATCAAAGCTGCGGTGTTGCCACTTTCTCGAAACGCTGACCTTTCACCTAAAGCGCGCGATCTAGCTGCACAGTTACGTAAGAACTGGGCAATTGATTTTGATGATTCAGGTGCAATTGGTCGACGTTATCGTCGCCAAGATGAAATTGGAACTCCGTACTGCATCACAATTGACTTCGAGACTCTTGAAGATCATGCAGTAACAATTCGCGATCGCGACACAATGGCGCAAGAACGTATCGCCCTTGATCAGGTTGAAGCTTGGTTGGCACCGCGATTACTAGGCTGCTAAAACCACTTCTCCTGCCACTGGCAACTGGTGATCATTTAATTGATCCGCCAGTTGTACTTGCGCCAATGGCGGGAATTACTAACGCACCATTTCGCACACTATGTCGTGAACAAGGTGCTGGTCTTTTTGTATCTGAAATGGTTACTGCTCGAGCATTAATTGAACGACGCCCAGAAACCATGCGCATGATTGTTCCCGGAAAAGATGAATGGCCACGTTCGGTGCAGCTTTACAGCGTTGATCCAACAACAATGCGCGCTGCGGTAACCATGCTTGGAAAAGAAAACTTAGCCGATCACATTGATATGAATTTTGGTTGCCCAGTTCCAAAAGTTACGCGCAAAGGCGGGGGAGCAGCGCTACCTTTTAAGCGCAAATTATTTTCAAATATCGTTGGTGCAGCAGTTGAAGCGGCAAAACCTTTTGGCATTCCAGTAACTGTCAAGATGCGCATTGGTATCGATAGTGACCACCATACATATTTAGAAGCTGCACAATCGGCGGCGGATTTAGGTGTCGCCTGGGTTGCCTTGCATGCACGCACTGCTGCGCAAATGTATGAAGGCAAAGCAGATTGGTCGGCAATTGCGCGCTTAGTAGAACATTTAAAACCAAGTGGAGTACCTGTTTTGGGCAATGGAGATATTTGGTCGGGCAAAGACGCCGTAGACATGGTGAATCAGACAGGCTGCGCCGGAGTAGTTGTAGGCCGCGGTTGTTTAGGACGTCCTTGGTTATTTACCGATCTCGTTAATTCACTTGAAGGTGGCGAAAAAGAATTATTGCCAAATTTGCATCAAGTACGCGAAGTAATGTTTCGGCACGCAAATCTAATTGTTGACTACTTAGAGTCAGAGGATCGTGGAATGCGCGATATGCGCAAACATATGGCCTGGTACCTAAAGGGTTTCAGAGTTGCGCGCGAAATCCGTCATGATCTAGGAATGGTTTCATCACTACAAGAGATGCGCGCACTCATTGATCAACTAGAAGACCAGCCATATCCAGTTGAAGTTGGTGACAAACCACGTGGCCGTACAAGTCATGGCCGTCCACCAACGTTGCCCGATGGTTGGCTCAATGATCCCGATGAACTAGTTCATGTTGAACTAGAGGACGCATTTTCGGGCGGATAAATGTTTCTCTTTAGATGGATCCGTCGCACAATCACAATTGTTCTTCTTATAGCTTTAATTGCACCTGGCTATGCGGTTTCACAAGTGTGGCGCGCTGCAAAAAATCCAGTTGTCCGTAACGCCGATGTGATTGTCGTTTTAGGAACTGCGCAATTAAATGGTCGCCCAGGTGAGGCGTTAGAGGCACGCTTAGTTGAAGCTAAACGAATTTTTGATTTGGGATTTGCGCCAAGAATAATCACGGTTGGCGCAGGAGCTCCGGGTGATCGCACAACCGAGGCGGCTTCAGGAAAAATTTGGTTGCGCGCACATGGGATTCCTGCAAAAAATATTACAGCTCTTGAAGAAGGCCGAGATACTTTAGTAAGTACAAAAGCATATGTAGCCTTCATGAAAAAGAAATATGTCAGTGATGTCATCATTGTTACTGATCCATTTCATTGCAAACGCGCAATGACTATGGCAAATGACCAAGGAGTTGTGAGCACGTGCTCTCCAGTTCAAAACGGGCCTAATACGATTTCTGGCTCTAGTTATAAGTATTTACTGCGAGAAGCTGGTGCATATCTGGTCTACATCACTGTGGGCCGACGGGGGATACAAGTCAGCGATCATTTACCGGGCGCCGACATCGTCACTAAGGTTATACCGTGAGGTACAACGAGCATGATGAGGAACGGTTCCTTGATGAACCAGCAAAGCGTGCTGGTCGAACAGAGTTCATGCGCGATCGTGCGCGCGTCATACATTCAGCAGCGCTGCGTCGCTTAGCAGCAAAAACTCAACTCGCGGTCCCTTGGGAAAATGATTTTCAACGAACACGTTTATCCCACTCTCTAGAGTGCGCACAGATCGGTCGCGAACTCGGTGAATCACTAGGTGCTGATCCTGATTTACAAGACACAGCATGTCTTGCACATGATTTGGGTCATCCACCATTTGGTCACAATGGTGAAGAAGCGTTAGCTGCGATTGCATCAGATTTCGGTGGCTTTGAAGGAAATGCCCAGAGCTTTCGCTTGCTTGTTCGTCTAGAAGCTAAGACTGTAGATACACAAGGAAATAGTGTTGGGTTAAACTTAACTCGTGCTTCTTTAGATGGTGCAACAAAGTATCCATGGCCGCGTTCACAAAATCCCCGCAAATTTGGTGTGTATGAAGATGATCTCGATGTCTTTAATTGGATGCGCCAAGGCGCGCCAGTCGATAAAAAATGCATTGAAGCACAGATCATGGATTGGTCTGATGATTGCGCGTATTCAGTTCATGACCTAGAAGATGCGATTTTCGCTAATCAAGTCACGGTCAAAGGCTTTGACGCAGATTTTGCTGATCTCTATACAGTAATGGTTCGTGACTATGGCAGCGATGCAACACAACAAGAAGCAATCGATGCGCATAAACGACTTTCTGCGCTTTCAGCCTGGCCACATTATTTCGATGGTACTCACCGTTCACTTGCTCGTTTGAAAGATTCAACGAGTCAGTTAATTGGTCGCTTTGTTTTAGCTGCCGAACTAGAGACCCGGAAAATTCATGGCGATGGTCCACTTTCAAGGTACAGCGCAAATCTTGAAATTCCACGCGATCAAGTGATTGAAGTAGATTTCTTAAAGTCCATTGCTGGGCACTACTTAATCAATGCCGAAAACTCCCAAGATCGATATGCCAAGCAGCAAATAATTGTGCGCGAACTCGTAGAAATGTTACGAGCTAAGGCACCGACCGATTTGGATTCCTTTTTCCTAAAAGCATGGACTGAAGCAGCCGATGAAACAGCGAGAATGCGTGTGATTATTGATCAAGTTGCAGCGCTGACTGACCCTGGGGCCTATGCCTTACATGCCCGCTTGTCGGCTTCTCGTTAGGATGGGCCTATGAGTGGACGCATTCGCGATGAAGATGTTGCATACATCCGCGACCGCGCACCCATCGATGAAATTGTTGGCGAATACGTTCAATTAAAGAATGCAGGCGGCGGAGCTAAAAAAGGTTTGTGCCCCTTTCATGATGAAAAATCTCCCTCTTTCCATGTAACACCCAGCAAAGGTTATTTTCATTGCTTTGGTTGCCAGACTGGCGGAGATGTCATCGCCTTCTTAATGAAAATTGATCACCTTACTTTTACCGAAACCATTGAACGGCTTGCAGATCGCATGGGTTACACATTGCGATATGACGAGGGCGGACCGTCTACTCCAGCATTTTCTGCAGGAGCACGATCACGACTAATCGCTGCTAACACTGAAGCTGCACGGTTTTACCAAGAACAACTCAACACATCACCTGATGCTTCGCACGGGCGAGATTTACTTACCAAACGCGGTTTTGATAAAGCGGCATGCATGCAGTTTGGCGTGGGATTTGCTCCAGATGAATGGGATGCACTTACTAAACATTTACGTGCGCAGGGCTACAGCATTGATGAACTTGAGACTGCAGGACTTTCAAAGATGGGTCAACGAGGGCCGATTGATAGATTTCGTAATCGACTCACTTGGCCGATAAAAGATATTTCTGGTGATGTTGTAGGTTTTGGTTGTCGCAAGTTAGCAAGTGATGAAGAAGATCAAGGTCCAAAGTACCTTAATACTCCAGAAACTCCGGTCTATAAAAAGAGCCAAGTTCTTTATGGATTAGATGTTGCAAAAAAAGAGATCGCAAAGAAGCGCCAGGCAGTCATTGTTGAGGGTTATACCGATGTCATGGCTGCCCAGTTAGCCGGCATCACAACGGCAGTTGCAACCTGTGGAACCGCATTTGGCGCAGACCATATTCGCATCCTGCGCCGTTTGCTGATGGATGATGATTCATTTAGAGGTGAAGTAATTTTTACTTTCGATGGCGATGCTGCGGGACAAAAAGCCGCTCTTCGCGCATTTACCGAGGATCAAAAATTTGTAACACAAACATTTGTGGCAGTTGAACCTGATGGTTTAGATCCATGTGAACTGCGTCAAGAAAAGGGCGATCTTGCCTTGCGTGATTTAATCGCTCGACGGGTTCCACTATTTGAATTTGCAATTCGTGCTGAACTTGCACACCACAAGTTAGATAGTGCTGAAGGCCGAGTTAATGCGCTCAATGCCGCCGCTCCTCTAGTTGCCCAGATTCGCGATAAATCACTTCGCCCCGAATACACACGATTACTGGCCGGTTGGCTTGGTACCGAAGTTGAGATAGTTTCTAAAGCTGTTGCACAAGGAATGAAGAATCAGCCTAAAACCCAAGAGACCAACGAATTAGTTGTCGAGGATGCCGAAGCATGGAGACCTGATCCAAATGAGGCTCGGTTAATTCTTGAGCGGGAAGTATTAAAAGCCAGATTACAAGAGGCAGAGTTATTTAGTGGTTCACTGTGGAGCGATATCGAACCAGGTGCATTTACACACCCGGCTTATCGAGAACTGCGCAAAACTATTGATGAGACACCGATGATTTCTGCCGAATTGATTACTGATGAACGAATTAAAACGTTGTATACCGAGTTAACCGTTGAACCAATTCGTGCAGATGGTAAACCAACTTCAACTTATGTAGAAAGCATTGTTGCTAGATTGCGTGAAGTTGCAATCTCACGTTCCATTGCAGAACTTAAATCATCGTTGCAAAGACTCAATCCGCTGGAAAATGAAATTGAGTACAACGCAGCATTTGCCCAATTAGTCGCCCTTGAAAGCTCCCGTCGAAATCTGCATGATTTGGCGCTGGGAAGCCTTTAAAAACCCTCAATTTCAGCCAACGCCTCTGCGTGCGCTAGAGTTTGCGCTCTATTGATCCCTGATAGCTCAACGGCAGAGCAGTCGACTGTTAATCGACAGGTTCTTGGTTCGAATCCAAGTCAGGGAGCTTTTCACTCGGCCTTTTCTCAGGCTCAACCTTTACTATTCATTCTATGAACTTGATTCAAAACTATGTGCGCACAGCAACAACTTCTTGGCGCAATCAAAGTCCAGCATTTCGAATCATGCGCTTATGGCTTGGAATCACTTGGATATATGCCGGTTGGGATAAAGCAAGTGACCCAGGTTTTTTAACGGCAGGTTCACCTACTTATATCGGAACGCAACTTTCAGGCTATTCAACACAATCACCCGTGGGATTTGCTTTCAATAAACTGATTGAACATGCGGTTCTTGTTGGTGGATTTGTGATGGTTTCTGAGTTTGCAATTGGTTTAGCAACTCTTTTATGGGTTGCACCACGCCTAGCTGCCTTTGGTGGTTTTTCGATGTCAGTCGGTTTATGGCTAGCAAGTAGTTTTCATGTTTCACCATATTTTTTAGCAAGTGATAGCGCATATGCAGTGTTGTGGTTGTCGTATTTGTTACTGTTAGTTGGAACTGGGAGACGAAAGGGATTTGAAATGTCTGTAGAACGTCGCGGAGTATTGCGCGTGGGAATTACTGGAATCTTAGCCGTGGCTTTTGCTGGCGTGGGAAAAATATTTGCTGGAGCAGCACCTTCATTAAGTACGTCCGCCGCAGCAAGTTCGGGTACCAAAATCATTAAGCTTGCCTCGCTCAAAGTAGGATCAACATTTAACTTTGTGACTGCAAATGGGGCACCTGCAGTTCTCTTTAGAACTAAAACAGGAGTTTTTGCTTATTCAGCAATTTGCACACACCAAGGCTGCACAGTTGCTTACTCGAGCGGAAGCAAAACTTTGAAATGCCCATGCCACGGTGCAGAGTTTGACCCTTATAAATCCGCCACAGTTGTTACTGGTCCAGCGCAATCTCCCCTTGCAAAGATCAAAGTTTCAGTTAAAGGTGCTTGGATAATCCAGGCGTAACTTCGATAAAAACATAGAGGGGTACTCTTTTCTCATGGCCGAATTCAGATTGCATATATCTCTTCCGGATCGCCCTGGTTCACTTGGTCTGCTTGCATCGGCAATTGGCGCAGCAGGCGGAGATATTCGTGGATTAGTTGTTGTTAAATCTGAAGATGGACGAGGCTACGACGACTTTACTGTTGCAATCCCGGGAAGTGATCCAACTGATTTACTCAATGTTTTAGGTGCAATTGGTGGAGTAGAAGTAGTTTCAATTATCCCCGTTGTATAACTTCGGCACCTTGGCTTGGTAGTGAGGTAAAAAAGCGAGGCGCTTTAAATTTATTGTCAGCAAATGTTTTTTCAACGCTAGCAATAGTTGTTTGTGTTTGGGCAGCATGAATCAGTGCGATGGCACTTCCACCAAAACCACCACCAACCATTCGAGCACCCAGCGCTCCTGCTGCAATTGCACCATCAACGGCTGCATTGAGTTCTGGGCAAGAAACGTTGTAATCATCACGCAGCGAGGCATGTGATTGATTGAGCAACTGACCAAGTGCAATAAAATCCTTAGATTCAAGGGTTGTGACCGCTTCCATTACTCGCTTCATCTCAGTTACTGCGTGCCGCGCACACGAGAACTCTGTATCTGTCACGAGATTCCGTGAAGCTTCGAGTTGCGAAGGCGTGAGTTCACGCAATGAAACTATGCCCAATTTTGCTACTACAGATTCGCATGATGCTCGGCGCACGGCGTAACCACCATCAATTAATGAGTGATGTGCCTGAGTATCGATAATCAAAAGCTCTAGCCCACTTGAAGCGACATCGAAAGCAATATTTTTAGTAGATAAGTCTCTACAATCTAACAACAGCGCAGATCCTGCATGCGCCATCAGTGAAACCGATTGATCCATAATTCCACATGGCACACCAACGTATTCGTTTTCACCTTTTTGTGTCAGGCGCGCTAACTCTTCAAGGGAATAACCAAGCGAGAAGAGATGATTAAGTGCCGTTGCTACTGAACATTCCAAAGCAGCAGATGAAGATAAACCGGCACCTAGCGGAACATGACCATCAATCATGATGTCGATTCCACGTGTTAAGCCCAAAGCCCACATGACACTGAGTGGATATCGCTCCCATTCACCTTTTAAACCCGGCTTAATATCATCAAGATTATGTTCGACTATTTTGTTACGACGCTGCATCGAAGTTATGCGAACTTTACGATCATCACGCATTCTTACTGCAGCAAAGGTGCGATCTTTAATGGCAAAAGGAAGGACAAAGCCATCACTGTAATCGATGTGCTCACCGATTAAGTTAACGCGACCGGGGGCTGCAGCAATAATGTCGGGGACTGCACCAAAGGTTTGCGCGAATCTCTTGTCTATATCTGACATCAAATTGCCTAACTAAAGGAAGCCAAAGTGTCAGCGACCATGGATTCAATTCCGCGATTAGGAATCCAACCGAGTTTCGTTTTTGCCTTATTAATATCTGCGATTAAAACTGCAGGATCTCCAGCTCGCCGTGGTGAGTCAAGAGTTGGGATTTCATGACCTACCGCCTTCGATGCTGCAGTCACGACTTGTCGTACAGAATAACCATCACCACTGCCCAAGTTGTAAATCTCATGTTTGCCCGGCTGAAGTGATTCAAGGGCTTTAATATGAGCATCGATTAAATCAACTACATGTACGTAGTCACGCACGCACGTTCCATCTGAGGTGGGCCAGTCAGTCCCAAAAATCTTTACTGGAGTTTCTTTAGTGCTACGCAAAACATTTGGAATCAAATGTGTTTCGGGATTATGACGTTCAGCCAACCAACCGCGAGCCGACTTATACGCACCGGCAACATTGAAATATCGCAATGACGCTGCTGCGATGCCACGGGATGCAGCTTCGGCGGCGATCATTTGATCAATTTCTAGCTTTGTTGCACCGTAAGGGTTTGTTGGATTTGTTGGTGCGCTTTCCAGAATTGGGACTTGTTCAGGTTCGCCATATGTGGCAGCAGAAGAAGAAAAAACTATTTTTGTAACACCACTCTTGTGCATTTCATCCAGTAAATTTCGGGAACCTTGAACATTAACTTGTTGGTATAGATCAGGTTTTTCGACTGATTCGCCTACCAAGGATTTACCAGCAAAGTGCATTACTGCATTCACGCCAACAAGTGCTTGCGCAAGATCTCCAGCATTCAGTAGAGAGCCTTGAATAAAAGTAACACCAGCAGGTGCAGTGTCTGCATGCCCAGTACTGCAATCATCCAGAATTGAGATCTGATAGCCCTTTGTTAACAAAATTTCGACAGCGGTAGAACCTATGTAACCAGTGCCACCTGTTACTAAAACATGCATTACAGAACTACTTCGCGCAGTTGAGCCGCTGATTGTTCCGGACGCATATCCATAATAAATGCACCCATCGCAGACTCTGAGCCAGCCAAATACTTTAATTTTCCTGGAGCACGGCGCACGCTGGTGATCTGCCAATGCAAACGCAATACATCTCGACCAACACGAACAGGAGATTGATGCCACGCGGCGATATAGGCCATATCAATTCCAAAAACTCCGTCAAGTCGTTTCATGACTTCAAGGGCAATCGGAGCGAATGCATCACGGTCTTGTTCATTCAATCCAGTTAAATCTGCAACTGGGTTAAGTGGTGCTACATGAATCTCAAATGGATATCGCGCGGCATAAGGTACAAAAGCTATCCAGCGATCATTTCGGGCGATTATGCGCTCCTCGTCACGGATTTCTCGGGCAACGATTTCATCGAATAAAACTTTTCCAGTCGAGGCTTTGTACTTATTTGCTGCGGCTAACATCTTTTCGACTCGCGGTGGAATAAATGAGTATGCATATATCTGACCATGTGGATGAGTCAGAGTGACGCCGATTTCTTCTCCACGGTTTTCAAAGGGGGCAATATGTTCGATAAAAACTTCTTGCGAAAGTTCTGTGGTGCGATCAATCCAGGCCTCAAGCAAAGTGCGTACGCGCTGGGGAGTTAAATCTTTAAATGCGTTGCCATGTTCTGCTGTAAAGCAGATAACTTCACATTTTCCTGCAGCTGTTCCTAAATCTGTGTCAGGGCCAACTTGATCAGGCAAAGCCCAATCACCAATTGGTGGGCGAAGAGAGGGAGAGCGATTATCAAAAACAACAACTTCAAAATCTGACTCAGGGATCTCAGTTAAAAGTTCACCAGTTGTTGGGCACAGTGGGCAGAGCTCTTTAGGAGGCAAAAAGATTCGCCCTTGTCGGTGGGCTGCCATTGCAATCCACTCATTAACTAAAGGATCTAAGCGAAGTTCGCCGATTGTTGGTTGTTCTTCAACAGGGCGCGCATCTTTAGCGCTGCGGTTTTGGGGAGAAGTGTCGTAGTAGCGAATCGTGCGGCCATCGGCCATCAGGCGATCATTACGAACGATGCCGGCGCTTAGTTTTTTACTCTGCTCCATAGTGTCGTTACTCTACCTTTGTGACTAAGCAATCTGCGATTTTAAGCGCTCCAACTTCCTCGTTGCTCATTGAGGTAGTAAATGGAGCCCTAGTTATTCGCCATTGGGGAGCCCCGGTTCTTGGCGAAAACCATGACATCGCAACTGCGAGTCGAACTTCGATTGCAAATAGTTCATGGGATGAACCACAGTTTCCTGGATTGATGCGCGAAAGCGCACGCGGTTTCTTAGGGCGTCCAGCGTTATCGGGTCATCGCAACGGTAGCGCATGGTCAACTAAGTTTGAAGTTACAGATTTTCATCACCAAGTGAATCATTGCGCCATTACATTACGAGATTTCCATGCGCAACTTGAAGTATCAATTACTTTTGATTTAGATACTTTCGGAGTTCTTACTCAAAAAGCAACGTTAAAAAATATTGGAGATAGTGATTATGTAGTTAATGAATTTATTCACTGGCTTCCATTGCCACAAGAAGCCACACAAACTCTAGATTTTGCAGGCCGCTGGTCAAATGAGCGCCAACCTCAACGTCGTGATATTCAAACTGGAACATGGGTTCGTGAATCTCGCGAGGGCCGAAGTGGACATAATTTTTCAATTGCAGATATCGCTTTAACTGCGCAAACATCATTTCAATCAGGTTCTGCATGGGCAACGAGCATCGCTTGGAGCGGCAATTCTCATTATTTAGTTGAACGCGGTTTTGATGGGCAACAATCTATTGGTGCAGGCGAACTATTGCTTCCAGGTGAAGTAGTTCTTGCATCACAAGAGACCTATGAAGCTCCAACACTTATCGCCGTTTATTCCAGCCAAGGCCTTGATGGCATTAGTTCGGCTTTTCATTCACACTTGCGTGCACGCGATTCACATCCAAAACGTCCTCGCCCACTTACGTTAAATATGTGGGAAGCGCTCTACTTTGATCACGATGAAAATAAAATAAAGGCTCTTGTAGATGTTGCTGTGCAAGTAGGTGTTGAACGTGTTGTTTTAGATGATGGTTGGTTTCATTCCAGACGCAACGACCGCGCTGGCTTGGGGGATTGGGTAATTGACCCAGCGGTATGGCCTCAGGGATTAACGCCAATTATTGAATACATTAATAGCAAAGGAATTGAGTTTGGTCTGTGGTTTGAGGGCGAAATGGTCAACCCTGACTCTGATTTGTATCGCGCACATCCAGAATGGATATTGCACGAAGGTGATCGAATCCCACCACTGTGGCGTCATCAATTAGTTCTAGATCTTGGACATGAAAGTGCATATAACCACGTGCTCGAACAAACATCGGCGGTGCTATCTGCCCACAATATTGTTTACATTAAATGGGATCACAACCGCACACTCGTTGATGCTGGCCATCTAGGTCATGCTGGAGTGCGCCGACAAACACAAGCTATTTATCGTTTATTTGCCGAACTTAAGAAACGCCACCCAGGTTTAGAGATTGAATCATGTGCCTCTGGTGGGGCACGCATTGATTTAGGTGTCATTGATTACGTAGATCGTTTCTGGACCAGTGATAACAACGATGCGTTAGAGCGTCAAACGATTCAGCGTTGGACTTCTCAAGTTATTCCGCCAGAACTACTTGGAACTCATATTGGCCCCACTCATGGCCACCAGACTGGTCGTACATTGGAACTTTCAATGCGCGCAGTAACTGCACTCTTTGGCCATGCGGGAATTGAATGGAATATCACTGAAGCAACGCCAGATGAAAGAAAACACCTTGCTACATGGGCTGCTTATTACAAAGAAAACCGTGCGCTCTTACACAGTGGAAAATCAATACGTGTTGATTACCCAGATGAGCACGGCTATCTATATGGCGTCATTGCAAAAGATACGAAGAAATCAATTTTTGCTTATGTTCAATTAACTCCAACAGGTGCGATTCATCCTGCAGGGCTAAAGTTTCCTGGCCTTGACGCCTCGGCAACATATTCAGTAAAAGCAGTGTATCCAGCTGGTAAGCCACGCTTCATGTTGATTTCACCCCCAGAATGGATGCAAGGAATCACAATGTCAGGTTCTGCACTTGCAACAATTGGTCTTACTGCGCCGATACTTGCACCAGCTAACGCTTTTGTAATTGAAATTATTAAGCTTTAATCAATCCAATTTAGCGTGCGCTCTACAGCTTTCTTCCACTGCTTATAACCGGCTTCGCGTACTTCATGAGTTGAAGTAGGAGTCCATCTACGCGATTGTTGCCATTGCTTTTTAACTTCATCTTGTGAACTCCAGAAACCAACGGCAAGACCTGCGGCATATGCTGCGCCAAGCGCGGTCGTTTCTCCGATTAATGGCCGAGTGATATCGATTCCCATAATGTCTGCCTGCATCTGCATACACAAAGAGTTAGCCGTAATCCCACCATCAACGCGCATTTCGATCATGGGCACTCCACTATCGGCAACCATTGCATCCATGACATCACGTGTTTGATAACAAATTGCTTCCAATGCTGCCCGCGCTAAGTGAGCTTTAGTTGCTGCGCGAGTTAAACCAACGATTGCACCACGTGCATCACTTCGCCAGTAAGGGGCAAATAATCCAGAAAAAGCTGGAACAAAATACACACCAGCTGTGTCAGTAACAGAGGAGGCAAGATTTTCCGTCTCGGCCGCGTTGTTAATGATTCCAAGTTGATCGCGCAGCCACTGAATCGCGGAACCAGTAACAGCAACCGAACCTTCAAGGGCGTATTTTGCTGGTTGATCGCCAAACTTAAAACAAACTGTTGTCAGTAAACCATTTTTAGACCGAACAATTTCGGTTCCAGTGTTGAGTAAAGCAAAGTTACCTGTTCCATACGTTGTCTTTGATTCACCACGATCAAAGCACACTTGGCCCACCATCGCTGCTTGTTGATCACCTAAAATTCCAGTAATCGGAACGGCGGCACCAAATGGGCCGTGAGGATTAGTTAGGGCATATGTTTCTGATGATGATTTAATCGTTGGAAGCATTGTGCGCGAAACACCAAAAATTTCTAGTAATTCTTCGTCCCAATCAAGTGTTTCAAGGTTCATTAACAATGTACGGCTGGCATTTGTAACATCAGTTAAGTGAACACCGCCTTGGACGCCGCCAGATAAATTCCAAAGCAGCCATGAATCAATAGTTCCCATGATGGCATTTTGACTTTTTGCACTCGCAACATTTTTAAGCAACCAATTCATTTTACTTGCCGAAAAATACGGAGCGATTGTTAGACCAGTTTTGAACTGAATTGTTTCTTTTTGGGATTTACTCAATGTTTCTAGAAAATTAGTAGTTCGGGTGTCCTGCCACACGATTGCATTGGCAAGAGGTGCACCTGTTTTCTTATCCCAGATAAGCGTTGTTTCACGTTGATTAGTGATTCCGATTGCAGCTAAATCTGAACCCAAAATATCGGCTTGCTTAAGGGCTCCAGTAATCACCTCTTGAACCCGCTGCCAAATCTCATTGGCATCGTGCTCAACCCAGCCGGCTTTGGGCAAAATCTGTCGGTGTTCGAGTTGGTGTTGACCTACAACTTTGCCAGCATGATCAAAAATCATAAAGCGGGTGCTTGAAGTTCCCTGATCCAAACTGCCGACATATCTCACGTAGTGAAAACCCTTCACAATTAAGTTAGGCTTACTCTACCCAGATGCAATGGAGAATCAACGAATATGTTCCGCTCACAGCTTGGACCTGACCAGCGTGAAGCCGCCATTTCTCAATTATCGAACGAATCTTTTGATGTCTTAGTTATCGGTGGGGGAGTCACTGGAGCAGGAGCGGCCCTAGATGCTGCATCGCGCGGACTTAAAGTAGCTCTCATTGAATCTCAAGATTTAGCAGCTGGAACATCATCTCGATCTAGCAAACTTATTCATGGTGGACTTCGCTATCTAGAACAGTACGATTTCAAATTAGTTCGTGAAGCGTTACATGAGCGCGAATTAATGGTGTCATTACTTTCGCCACATTTAGTAAAGCCAGTCGGGTTCTTATTTCCGCTAACTGAAAAATTTAAAGAACGCACATATGTCGGTGCGGGTCTTGCCCTTTATGATGCCTTGCGAGGTTTTCAGCGCGCCTTGCCATGGCACAAACATATTGGCCAAAAGCAGATTCATGAGATTGCACCATCCCTTCGACCAGATCTGATTACAGGTGCCATTAAGTATTTTGATGCTCAAGTCGATGATGCCCGCCATACAATGACTATCGTGCGCACCGCAGCACGTCATGGTGCAGTAATTGCAACACGAGTAAGCGCCGAATCATTAATACGTGAAGGCAAACGTGTAGTTGGTGTTAAAGCTAAGGATTTAGTTTCTGGAAAAACAATCAACATCACTGCGACAGCTACCGTCATGTGCGCGGGAATTTGGAGCGATGAACTTCACGCTAAGTTTGACCTAAAGCCTGGATACGGCGTAACAATGAGTAAAGGCGTACATATTGTTCTTCCAGGTTCTGCAATCAAATCTAATGCTGGAATTATTTTAAAGACTCCAGTCTCTGTTTTGTTCTTAATTCCATGGGGAGACAAATGGATTGTGGGAACAACCGATACACCTTATACGGGTGATCGCGCAGAACCATTTGCTAGCCGTGAAGATGTTCAGTACATCTTGGATCAAGCCAACCGTGTTTTGTCCCCAAAACTTAAAGTTGAAGAGATCATTGGAGTCTATGCAGGACTTCGCCCATTAGTTGCAAATAATAAAAATTCAGCAACAACTAAACTTTCTCGCGAACATACCGTTGATCGACCAGCGGCAGGTTTTGTCAGCATCGCTGGCGGTAAATACACGACTTACCGAGTCATGGCTAAAGATGTAATTGATCGTGCGGTAATTGAACTTCGCGCCATTAAGCCAGAGTCAGTGACCGAAAAACTTCCTTTAGTTGGCGCCGATGGCTATTTTGCATTGGTGCAGCAAGTTGAACGTTTGAGCCAGACCAGTGGCCTTGATGCAGAAACTATTACACATTTGCTCAACCGATATGGATCAATGATTAGTGAACTTCTAGAACTCATAGATGAAAATACGCAATTGGCAGCCAAGATTGATCCTGATTTGCTTTATATCAAAGCTGAAATTCAATATGCAGCGAGCCACGAAGGTGCACGGACTGTTGATGATGTTATTTCACGGCGCACACGTATAGCTTTTGAAGCTCAAGATCACGGTGTGCATTTAGCCGATGAGATTGCAGCAATTATCGCCCCAGTTCTTGGTTGGAGCGCTAAAGATCGCAAAGCATCAGTAACTGCTTATGAAGAGCTTGTAGATCGCGAACTCGAAGCTTTAGATCAACTCTTAGAAGAACAAGAAGCTATTAATTCTTAATCTGATTGGCGCATCCATCTGTTGATGGTTTAGGCGTTGGTTTTATTGTTGCTGTTGGTGATGGTGTCGCAGTTGGCGTTGGGCCTTGCGTCACAGTGAAGCTAGTTGATTGAAAACTCTGCGCGTGTGTTTGAGAAACATCTGTATAAACAACTTTTCCAAGGTAGGTTCCAGCAGGGATACCTTTGATTGCAAGGGTCCATTCACCACTTGCTGCACGTAATACTGTTTGTACTGGCTTAATTGCAGGAATTATGGCTGGATCAAAAACTAATTTAATTGCACCGGTAACAACTGGGGTTGAATCTGGGCGCACAACCGTGGCTTTGAAAGTGACTAATTTGTTTGTTGTGCTGGCAGATTGGGCGTTAATTACCATCTGCGTAGGTTCATTATTTGGCATTAAATCCAGGGTTGATGGAACCCAACTTCCTTTTGCTAAATTAAGAAAATCGCCAGCAGTGCCTCTAAAAATATTCAGGTCTAGTCGTGTTCCAGGAACACCATATTTTGGTGCGATTCCGCATGATGTGTACTGCCATACAGTCCATTGTGAATCGCAGTTGGAACCTGTCCAAGAATGCACGTAGCAACCGCCAGCTTTTAATCCGGGGGAATTAATTGGATTAAATGGATCGATTGCATATTGAGCCAGCCACAATGGATATTGGGCGAGAACTGCGCTTTTGTTCATGGAACTTTCTAGGAAATTTGAGTATGAATACAAAATTGGAGTTTTCCCAGTTTTGGTCTTTAGAAGCTCTAAGAAAGTTTCTGCCCACAAAGTTACGTTTGCGCGCGTGGCATATTGCTGACAAGCACCAGAACTTGAAAGTCGGACACACTTATTTTCAAGATCAAGTGCGTAGGGAAGGTCCCTTTCAGAATAGCCACCCAGAGCGGCTAAACGCCAAATAGCCTTTTGTGCTTGCGCAGTTGCATCTCGAATAATCGCATCTCTATCAGTTACATCAGGCAATATTGCGTAGTGATAAAAGCCGGTGTACAAACCGGCGGCCTGCGCCGCCGCATGATCCATCACTAAATATTTGAGTGAAAGCGCATCTGCATCGTCTCGGGTATCCGAGGCCTTAATCATGACGAACCTGAGGCCAGACTCGTAAGCCTTTGCAAAATCAATCTGCTTATCATTTGGATGTTGCCACCTACTGATATCAGCGCCATGAATTCGCCCACCTGGGCCTAACCGGTCAATAACCATTGCTGGTTCGGCAGTTGAAATTTCAGGTAAATTTTTAATGGTGATTGTTCGAATAGGGGAGTAAGTGATTTTGCCTCGCACATTAACTTGCGCGCGATATTTAATGGGAATATCGAAGGAAGTTGCCACCGCAGTGGTTTTCCAAGTTCCGGCCTTACTTGTTTTTGCTACGAATCTTGTTGTTTTCCAAGCGCCCGAAGAGTTAGTTTGAATTTTAACGTTCAATCCAGATTTAGCGGGCTTGATAGTTCCATAGAAAGTTACAATTGAATCTGTTGCTGAAGGAGTCTGACGCACCGACATAGTCAATGAAGTAGTTGCTGCTTGAGTATTTGGTACACCAACGACTAAAAGCCCTAGAGCAAAAGCAGCGACAACTGCGCGTATTTTCATTGTTCGGCAATCGTGACATTAATAGCTAATATTTTGGATATTGCTTGAATCAGGATTTGGTTTTGCTTAATACGAACTTCTGAGAATTCATGAGAGTTTGAAAGCTTACGGGCATCAGAAAAATCTAAAGTCAGAGTTTTTCCATCGAATTCTGCTAATCGGGCATCAAAAAAAGAAAGCCACGAGATTCGGTCAATTTCAAGGACTGCGTCAAGGACTTCGTTCCATCGATTACGAATTTCTTGCAGCTCCATAAGCGCAAACTTTACCGAGTAGGACAGTGCTATTAGTGGCTAGGCGCGCCTAACCAACGGTAATACTCGCCAACTAACTGCACGCGCATATTCTTATTATGATCTGGTTGCACATTTAACTCTTGAGCAACACGTGAGATCACTTGTTCCACAGACTTTTCACTGACATATCGTGTACGACCAATCTGGGCATTTGTCATACCACCTGCAACAAGTCGTAATACTTCAGCTTGTGTGTTGGTGAGATGGGCCATCAGGGTCAAAACTGCCTTTTCTTCGAAAGAAGTGTTTCCATTTATCCATTGCACTTTATGTTTCTCGAGGGCTGCAATTTTTGATTCCTTAATTGCAGAACACAAAACTGTGAAATCTACTATTGCTTTCTTAATTAGAATTTTTGCTCCTGCGGGTACTTCCTCATTTGAATCACCGATTAAGCGAAGATCAGAGCAACTATTGAGAATAACAATTCCAACATTTTCATTAATTTTGCGCATATTGACTGCAATCTTCACTGCAGAAATCCCAACGATGTTCATATCAAGTAAAACTACATCTGGTTGTAATCTGCGAAGTAAATTGATTCCAACTCCTTCACTCTTAGCCTCACCGATTACATCAATCTCGTGTAAACGTAGTGCCGCTACAAGTGTGGACATTTCAAAAGCATCATCGACAATGACCAGCACGCGCTCGTTCATGTCTTTAAGGTTAAACCTGAAGTAAATATTTACTCCATTACCAGCCCATTACTTTATTAATTGAGAGATGGCTCCAGAAATCTGGGCAGTAATCATTTCTGCAGATATAGGGCCACCCCTAGACGCATTCTTTGCTGCCAGTGCATGTATGTAAGCACCCGTTGCCGCAACTTCGGCTAATCGATTCATGTCATTGAGAATTTCAATTGTGTTAGTAGCAACCAGCGCACCAATGATTCCCGCAAGCACATCACCGCTTCCAGCCGTTGCAAGCCATGGAGTGGCGGCAGGTAGTTCAATGAGTACATTGTCATTTGCTACATATGTCACTGAGCCTTTGAGCAAAACGGTTACACCTAGAGTTTGAGCTGCTCCAGATACCCATTTCTTCGGATCTCCTTCAATCGCCTCGGCCGTTACCTGGACACCGCGAGCCGTTAATAGCGCAGAAAGCTCGCCACTGTGAGGTGTAATCAATGTGGGTTGTTCCAATGAACCCGCTAAATAAATCGCACCAGCATCAAGGACTGTCGGCACGGTTTGCTTAGTTGCCAATGTGAACCAACGGTGGCGTAACCACGTGGTCACATCTGAATATTTTTTTGAAGATATTCCAGAACCAATTAGCCATGCCGATACTTTTCCAGGCTGAACAACACAGGAAGGAGTGGTGTGCAAAACTAGAAGAGCTAAACCTGAAGAACTATGGAATCTAATCATTCCAATACCAGTAGCTGCTGCTGCTGACGTTGTTAGAACTGCAGCACCCGGATATTGCGCAGAACCTGTAATCACACCAAGAACTCCGCGCGAATATTTATGATCTAAATCGCTCGGAATAATGATGCATTTTTTAGCATCGCGAGCGGTCCACTTTTTCAATGTTCTGCTCATGAACTCAGCCTATCTCTCATAATTTGCGAGCCGGTACCGCTGCATCCATACTAAGCACAATTGAAAGCGATAAACAGGGGGAACCATGGACGCAAAGTGCCCAGTAGCACACGGTGCAAACACTCAAGTAAGTGAGTCAAATACACATTCGTGGCCCAATTCCCTGAAATTAGACATTCTTCATCAACACGATCGCAAGACAAATCCTTATGGCGAAGATTTTGATTATCGCAGCGAAGTTAAGACTTTAGATTTTGCGTCTTTAAAATGGGATCTGCATCAATTTATGACCCAAACACAAGAGTGGTGGCCAGCTGATTGGGGACACTATGGCGGGTTAATGATTCGTATGGCATGGCACTCTGCAGGAACCTATCGCGTTGCCGATGGCCGCGGAGGCGCAGGCACTGGAAGTTTTAGATTTGCTCCACTTAATTCATGGCCAGATAACGGAAATCTAGATAAAGCACGTCGCTTGTTATGGCCTATTAAGCAAAAGTATGGAAACAAACTGAGCTGGGCAGATTTATTTATTCTTGCCGGAACAATCGCCTATGAAAGCATGGGGCTCAAGACATTTGGTTTTGCTTTTGGGCGAGAAGATGTGTGGCACCCAGAAAAAGATATCTACTGGGGATCAGAATCTGAGTTAATGAAGCCAAGTGATGAGCGATATGCAGACACCACAGATGCCAGCTCTTTAGAAAATCCACTGGCAGCGGTTCAGATGGGATTAATTTATGTCAACCCTGAGGGTATTAACGGAGTTTCAAATCCACTATTAACTGCTCAACATATCCGCGAAACATTTGCGCGCATGGCTATGAACGATGAGGAAACTGTTGCCTTAACAGCGGGCGGTCACACAGTTGGTAAGGCTCATGGAAATGGTGATGCATCTTTGCTAGGACCTGCGCCAGAGGCTGCCGATATTTCTGAGCAAGCTTTGGGTTGGATTAACCACACAAAGCGTGGGGTTGGACGCAACACTGTAACCAGCGGCATCGAGGGCGCATGGACAACAGAGCCAACAAAATGGGATGCAGGTTACTTTGAGATGCTCTTTAAACATGAATGGGCACTTGTAAAGTCTCCAGCAGGAGCGCACCAGTGGGAGCCAACAAATATTGTTGAAGCGGATAAGCCCGTAGATGTTGAAGATTCTTCAATACGTTACAACCCCATGATGACCGATGCAGACATGGCGATGATCATTGATCCGATTTATCTAGAAATCTCAAAGAAGTACCATGCAGAACCTGCGAAATTAGATGATGCATTCGCACGCGCTTGGTTTAAGTTAACGCACCGCGATATGGGTCCAAAGGCACGCTATATAGGACCTGATGCTCCTGCAGAAGAATTGATTTGGCAGGATCCGATTCCTGCAGGGATAACTTCTTATGATGTGTCTGCAGTAAAAGCAAAGATTGAAGCCACGGGGTTATCTATTTCAGAGTTGGTATCAACGGCTTGGGATAGCGCTCGCACATTCCGTGGATCAGACTTTAGGGGTGGGGCAAACGGATCGCGAATTCGTTTGGAGCCGGCTCGCAATTGGGAAGGCAATGAACCCACACGATTGAATAAGGTTCTTGCTGCATTAGAACCGATTGCAAAGGAAACTGGCGCCAGCATCGCAGACGTCATTGTCTTAGCTGGGAATATCGGCGTCGAAAAGGCAGCGGCTGCTGCGGGTGTAAAGATTTCAGTTCCATTTACACCAGGTCGCGGCGATGCAACACAGGAGCAAACTGATGTAGCAAGTTACGCAGTTCTTGAACCAATTCATGATGGATTCCGAAATTGGGTAAAGAAAGATTACGCCGTATCACCTGAAGAACTACTTCTTGATAGAACGCAATTGATGGGTCTAACTGCTCCTGAAATGACAGTTCTCATTGGTGGCATGCGCGTGCTTGGTACTAATCATGCCGGCACATCACATGGTGTATTTACTAAGAATGTTGGAACGCTTTCAACAGATTTCTTTGTGAACTTAACTGACATGAAGTATGAGTGGGAGCCAGCAGGGGAGAACCTTTATAACATTCGTGATCGCAAGAGCGGAAGCGTTGATTGGACGGCCACACGAGTAGATCTAGTCTTTGGCTCTAACTCAATTCTTCGTTCATATGCTGAGGTGTATGCACAAAATGATAACAAGGAAAAGTTTGTTAAAGATTTTGTTGCGGCTTGGAACAAGGTAATGAACGCAGATCGCTTCTAATAAATTAGAAAGATTTATCTAAACCAGTAGGTTCCAGCATGTGTAACGCTTACGTACGGTGCCATGTAGATCTTGCCACCCAGTTTTCGCCAGATTTTACAGAAATGAAAATCTTCTGACATCAAAAGGCCAGATTCATCGACTGAAACGTCCCAAAAGTTATACATGCCTTCATTGACAGCGATATTACGATCATTCGGCGTGTTGTATCTATATGAAGGTACATATGGCTTCAACTTTTCAAAAACGTCTCGCTTAATTAAAATTAAACCTGTTCCAGCACTATTTACTTCAAGGATTTGTTCTTTAGTTCTAGACAGGATTTCGATTGATTCTTTGCTCAACCCATTGAAATTCCACATACCTGTGTGATTTTCTAAATCTGGGATTCCCGCTTTGGATGCAGCCTTAATGCGATCCCAGTTAATACCTTTCATTGGGACAGGGGCTGCAATGACGTCAACGTTTTCCTCAATCATGCGCAACACCCCATTGGCATCAAAACCCTGATCTGCATCGATAAAGAGCAGGTAGTCAAAATTTGTACGCAAGAAAAGCTCAGTCAGAGTATTTCTTGCCCTTGTTACTAAACTTTCGTTTGCAATATCCACTAGTTCAATACTGTGCCCATTTGATCGCAGAGTAAAAAACAGTTGGATCATGCTCTTCATATAAATTCCATGGCACATGCCACCGTACATTGGTGTTGCAATAACTATACTCGCCATTAGTTTGGCAACTTTCTAGTCAGTGATTTTGGCTTAGTTTTCCAGAACTCTAAAACTTCATCCCGAGATTTCTTGTGCATTGTTTCAATTTTATCCTCATTTATATTGGGACCAAGCGAAATTGAATTTACAAACAGCGGAAATGATAGACAAAGAGCACCAGAGTAAATAACACCCTCAGGCACCGTTCGGACACGTGTTGTGTCCGGGAAGATAATTTTACCGTTCTTGAAATATTTCTTCATTAGAGTTTCTGCCCAGGATCTTTTGATTAAGTAACATCCTACGGACCAATCGCGGGCTTCACGATAATGAATACTTGTGTTTACTCGGCCCGGATTAATAATCGCCAGTTGTAGCATCTGGTAATCAGGTTCAATTTTATCTAGAAACTCACGCCAATCCCATTGCCAGTCATCGACAGTTTCAAAAGTTAGATCATCTTCCATGATGATTGCATAGGGTGATGCAGACGTTGCTAACCAATTTTCAATTAATTTCAGATGTGAAATAGAGGCCGCTAATTCTTGCTTACTAACCGCCAGTGCTTCGATATTTCCAACAAATGCTGACAAATCCTGCGTTGCCGCGTCAATACATTCAAAGAATTCAAAATCTGTCACTACTTGCTTTTTAAACTCGGCAAGCATGTGGTCGCGTCTATCGGTGCGACTCTTTACATTAGTTACATAAATAGGTCCAAAACCTTTGAGCGCGCTTTTCACGGGGCCAGTATGGCATTTCAGTCACGAGCCGCCTAGTTGTGTCCAAAAGGTGCGACCTCGCAGGCTAAAGTGAGCACTTGAATCGCGAAGGCGTGCACGTAACAATAGATATAGAGCCATAAGGAGTTTGTGATGTTAAATGTGGATGAGCTATTGCTCAAATGGGCCACGACTACCCCCAGCTCACTTGCCTTTGTCGATGAGGATCGAGAAGTAACTTTTGCAGAGCTAAACCTTGACGTGCGCAAAGTTGCAACTGCCTTGGCTCAAGCTGGCATTTCCCGCGGTGACATAGTTGTTATTGCCCTGCCGCCATACCTTGGTTGGAATTGTGCATTAGCTCTGCAATTACTGGGAGCAACAATTCTGCCTCGTAGTATTGAGACGAGTTTTCCTGACGAGATTTCACCAGACTGGCATATTGCATTAACTGTTGATACCAACTTTTCGAATACCCCATTAATCCTTTTCGACAACGCACTTCTAGATAAAATTAAGCAAGCCGCTCCAATTGCTTCTGCGCCTGGCTATGCCAATCAGAGCGACGTTAATTTCCTTTTTTCAACAAGCGGTACCACTGGGTTAAAAAAATATGTCGCGATGTCCTCAATTGATCTATCAAGTCAAGTTGATCAGATCTGGCCAAGTGATTTATACAGCAAAGATGAAATATTAACTTTGCCGCTATTTGGAGGTTGGTGGGCAACTGCGCAAGCCTATAAGCGCCTAGCAGTTGGAAAAGCGTTCCTCAATTGTGGAGTCGTTGATCAAAGGTTATTAAATTTACTGCATAAAAATTCGGTACGGACGTTATCTGGATCTCCATCACAAATTTCTGCTCTCATGGATTTAATGCAGAAAACAGGTATCCAGCTTCCAGAAATAGAGACATTTATCCTGGGCGGTAATATTCCAACACAGACTTTCATTGACCGTATTCGCGAAAAATTTAGCGCACGAATTTTTGACGCTTATGGCTCAACCGAAGGTGGTGCAATTGCGACAAGGGAATTAACAAAGTCAACCCCCAAGGGAGGTGAGATATTTTCCGAGGTCGAAGTTGAAATAATTGATGAGAATGAAGCTGTTGTCCCTGTCGGCACAGCGGGTCAAATTAGATATCGAAGGACAGTTATGGCCAAGGAGTATCACTTGAATCCGCGAGCAACGTCTGAGTTTTTTAAGGATGGCTACTTTTATCCAGGAGACCTTGGCTATATCGATGAATTTGGGCACCTTGTAATTTCTGGGCGAATCAGTGAAATTATAAATCTTGGGGGAGTCAAAATCAGTCCAGATTTCATTGATGCGGCTGCAATTACCCAGCCAGGAGTTAAAGATTGCGCAGCATTTGCATTTGTAGCCGAAGATGGCGTAGAAAAACTTGCGGTTGCGGTAGTTGTTGATGGAAATTTTAAACCAGAAGATTTTAAAAAAAATATTTGGGATCAAACGCGGGCAAATCCAGCGATAATTTTAGAGGTTCAACAAATTCCTCGGAATCCAACGGGCAAAGTATTGAGAGATCAACTTAGCAAAATGCAAAGTCAGAGTTAATCGCCATGTTGAATTTTGATGAGTTGCTCCGTTCACAAGCTAATATGCACCCACATGAGCTTGCATTTGCCGATGAAATTCATGATGTGACTTTTTTTCAGTTGAATTCCTTTGCAAGAAAAATTGCAAACATTTTGATGCAATTGGGAGTTCGGCAAGGGGATGTTGTCTGTACGGCATTACCTACTTATCCAGGTTGGGTAGTTACTTTGTCACTTCATTTATTGGGCGTAACCACCATGTCGCGTGGTGAGGGATTGTTATTAAGCGCTGGCTTCTCGCCTGATTGGCTAATTACATTTCAACCAGATCAACAGTTTCCTATGCAAAAGACTGTCATATTTGATGAGGCATTCCTAAGACGAATTAACGCCAGCGATGAAATTGATGTTGCCCCCGGGTATGCATCCTCAACAAGTCTTGCCAGATTTTTTACTACAAGTGGTACGACTGGTGAAAGAAAGTTTATTGCGTTTTCGTTAGATGAATTAGATTTATGGGCTAAGCAACCAAGTTCGTATCCGATGGTTGGGGAGCCAAACTTGTTTTGCCTTTTCCCTTTTGGTGGGGCATTGAGTTATAAAACTACACTTGCAAGTTTAAAAAATGGCAATCCAGCGCTTGTATGGGGTCACAGCAATCACCGACTATCTGAGACTTTCACGAAATTTCCAATTAGAACAATTGTCGGCTCACCTTTACAAGTTTCCAAATTTCTGGAGTTACAAAGGAGCATTGGCTATCGGTTTCCTGAATTAAGGACAGTCATATTGACTGGAAGTCCACCATCGATGAAATTACTTGAAAATCTTCATTTGGATGCAGAGTGCAAGATTTTTGATGGCTTCGGCTCCACTGAAGCCGGCAACGTTACGATCAGAGAGATCACAGATGGCATCTCAGGTGGTGCTCTCATTAACTCCTCGGCTGATGTGCAGATAGTTGATGAGAATGATCTTGTGCTACCTCTTATGCAGACAGGTCGCATCCGTTATAAAAAACCCGGCATGGCTACTTCCTATTATAAAAACCCGGTAGCTTCGGCTGAGTTTTTCAAAGATGGCTACTTCTATCCAGGGGATCTGGGCTATATCGATGAGGCCGGCTTGCTCGTGCTTTGCGGACGGGTCAATGAGGTTATTAATCTGGGAGGGGTCAAGATCAACCCTGAAAAAGTCGATGAGGTTGCCCTTGCCCAACTAGGGGTGCTCGACTGCGCATCTTTTGCCGTGAGTGATGCATCTGGGGTTGAACAGCTGGGGATAGCCCTTGTTACCGATGGTGATTTTGACCT
>WLQG01000014.1 GCA_009698445.1 Actinomycetota bacterium | reverse complement strand
GATGCGCAGGCTGTACAAAACTAAATAAGCGCGCGTAGCTCAACGGATAGAGCATCTGACTACGGATCAGAAGGTTAGGGGTTCGAATCCCTTCGCGCGCACAAGTTAAGCTCTCGGTGCCTTTCACACCGGGGGCTTTTCTTCTTTTAACCGCGGTTCAGAAACTCAACTGCTGCGTCAATAATTTTCTTAGATTTGTTATACATAAGAGAGATATGACCTTCCCCAGTTTCCATAATGAGCTGAGCATTTTTGAGATTATCAGCAAGAAAATGGCCGTGTGCCGGTGTGCACATCCGATCTTCGTCACCTTGAAATACAGCAACAGGTTGACTCACCTTGCCAAGATCAATTCCCCATGCAGCACCGTCGCTTTCGAAATCATCTAACGCACCAAAATCCCCAGGAGCCATTCCACGGCGCATAGCTTCTGCTAACTCTTGGCTAGCCCCACCTTCGCACGTTTCACTATCGCGTTGTGAAAGTGCAGGACCAAAAAATGAGATTAATTGTTCGGCACTACATGATCGGAAGGCGTCAAAAGAGGGCATCTCGAAATCTTCTGAAGTGCCGTTATTTGGGGGATACTTTTCAATATAGCTATGCCAGTCTGCGCTAACTCGAGGCGCATCTCCTGCGATTGTAATTGCACCTACACAGCGATTGTCTTGCGTATCCGAGATTGCAGCAGGTGAGCCACTTGACCACCCCAAGGAAACAAACTTCTCAACTCGAAAGTGATTGATTGCAGCTTGAGTCTCAAGAAAATAATCATTTGTCCGTCTACCTTCACGACGTGTGCTGCCCGAATAACCAGGCCGAGTTATGCCTATTGCAAAAATGCCTCGTGACTGAGCTTCACGGAAAAGAGGTGCCATGTTTTCAGATGAACCAAGTGCACCATGATGAAATACCAACGCAGTTGAATGTGGCTCACCAACAGTCACGACCTCGAGGAGTTGCTCTTTAGGCATATTGATTAAATGGGTTTTCATGCTGACAATCGTACTGACGTCTATTGTAAAAAACAGAGATTGCACTAAAATTTCTCAATCAGTTTACACAGAGAAAAGGATCAAGAATGTCTCCAATCGAAGTCATGAATAAAATGGCGACAGCTTTTAACAATAAAGATGTTGATGCCATGATGGATCTAATTACAGACAATTGCATAATGCAAAAAGATCGGGGTGAAGTAATGCTTGCCGGCAAGCCATCATTTCGTGAGTTTTATTCCTCTGGCATGAAACAACATCCAAACATGAAGCTGGAATTACGAGAGAATTTTTCAGTCGGGTCGGTACTTTTTGTCCATGAAATTAACCAAGGCTATGTGGTGGATGGAAAAGAAACTACTTTGGATACCACTTGGGTGTATCAAGTCGTAAATGGAAAAATAGCCCTAATGCATTACTTCTCAATTGACTATAAAAATGTTGGTGATGTTTTCTAATAGGCACTACATACGGAATAACCATTAACCGGTTACGGATAAAGGCCACGTAATCTGTGGGCTTCGGCAACGCGTGCAACACCAATCATGTGAGCAGCTTCGCGCCATGAAACCCTTTTGATTATCCATAGGGATTTCCCATCTTTGTTGTTTGTCTGCAACACATGAGATCCAAACTCGCCATTTTTTAGTTACTTTCCTTCCCAATGACAAAATAATGCAGTTTAATGCCCTCATGAGAAAAAAATCAGTGATAGCCGCCTTGATTCTTGCGACATCGATTTTGATTCCTACTCATGTTTCGGCAGCAACACCAAAGGCTGGTATTGCATGTTCTAAAGCAGGATTAACTCGCACCACTGCAACAAAGAAATTTACTTGCCGCAAATCAGGCAAAAAGCTGATCTGGGATAAAGGTGTTGCCTTGCCACAAGCAACAATCGCAGTCCCTTCACCAACACCGTCCGTACCTACGACAAATGCCGACCTGATTTACGTGGCCAAGGATCAACGAATTCTCCGCCATCTCACTGCATCAGATGGTTGCGCTAATCCAAACGCCGCGACAGCACATTTACAAGTTCTGATTGGACAGAATTGGATAAATGTTAAGAATATAAATTTTGGATGGGCAGTGACATTCAATGTTTGTCCACCTGAGCAGTTAGGAAAAAAAGATTCATTGGCGTGGGTAGAGGTCTATATGGATCCAGGAACGACTTATCGTTGGGTCTATACAGGAGAAGTAAACATTTCGAACCGTAATGCGC
The DNA here is from genome assembly GCA_009698445.1 of Actinomycetota bacterium. Taxonomy (GTDB): domain Bacteria; phylum Actinomycetota; class Actinomycetes; order Nanopelagicales; family Nanopelagicaceae; genus Planktophila. Next base: position 24,133 of record WLQG01000014.1, on the reverse strand, counting down.
AAGGCAACGGAATTTCTGGATCTACAACTGTCCCACTTCCAAGACCTGTTATCGACCCGCATCCAGTAGAAGGAGGCTATGGAATCACTTGGGAGAACATCGCTTCTCGAGTTCAAGACATTTCTGCCGCCGCGTATACAGATGCCCAGGCGACTATTGCCAGAAATGCCCGCGCACCAACTGCGGCTGATAATTTCACTACTTATTTGAGTCCTGGCGCACAAAGTATTGATCCCAACATTCAAGATTCGATTACGCTACTAAAAAGAACCTTTACGCTTTATGCCGCGTTCCCGCACCCCTCTAAAGTATTTTTTGTGGGAACGACTCTCGATGAAAAAGATCAAACATACGCAAAAATTGACACACTTTCTCCTGGCAATCCTTTCATAAAGAATAGTTTTGACAACATGTATGGAATTAATCCTAATCTCCCTGCTGGTTCTGTTTTTACGAACTCCAAGTGCAACGGATCTGATGCTTTGAGAAACACATTCACGTGGCCTGATCTCAAAGCAGCTGGCGCAATTCTTACAAGTTTTTGTCCAACCGACAACCCACAGATTCACGTAGAAGCTCATCATGGTGCGGCTCACGAGTATGCCCACCTTATACAAATTCAAATTTATAACTACCATAATTTACGTGCGGCTCAACCTTGTTGGATGACAGAGGGTGAAGCTGAATGGGCTCAAACTGCGGTGTCACCAGATTTTTCAAGCTACTTGAGTTTGCAACATTTGCATCCTTACTACTTAACAACATTGGGAACTGACTACAGTGTGCCGACCAATACCGTTTGGTCTGCAAGTGAGCTCACTGATTATTTTGCTAATGCAAACAAAATAGCTACTTGTGGTGCCACCCCACAATATGCTCTTGCTTATTCAGCCGGTGCTGCTGCAGTGGAAGCTCTAGTGGCAATTGGGGGAAGCGAAGCTCCATTCGCATTGGATCAGCGCATGGCCAACGGAGAATCTTTGGATCAGGCGTTTAACGCAGTTTTCCACATTGACTGGGCCAAAGCAGTATTAATTCTTTCCGACGTGGTTGCTCAAAAAATGACTCACGTAAATCAATCAGATGCGTTGACTTATCAAACGCGGCCTTGATATGGAAAATTTGTTAACAATTTGCTATCAGATAAGAAAAATAGTGGGGGATTTACTGCCCCGTCGCTGGACTCGAGGTTGAGTTCTCGGCGCCTTTCACACCGGGGGCTTTTCTTTTTTGCATAGCCTTAACTGTTCGAGAATTTGAACGTTATCCATTAATGAGTAATTCCAGGGGTCCATTGATTGAGTTTTCTGAGGCTACCCCTTACGATTTGTCACGTTCATTTGCCCAAGCCAATCTATTGCCGGTCCCGGCTTTAAATCACTCACGAGATATGGGATAGGAAAATCAGTCAGCCTATGTCTCTACTTAATTTTGATAATCACAACGGTAAGGCCCCGCGCAGTTTCAAGCCTCTAAAATTAATTTTTAGTATTGGCGTACTTGCAGCTTTCATTGGCATTGGTTCAACTCTTGCGGCAAACATTAACCTCAATACCGGGACACCTATTGAGTTCGGTCAGGGAGTAGCCCAGACAACATCGTGTGATAACGAAGTTATCCTGACGCCGTTTTCTTCATTTGTGAATATTGAAGGTGCGGATGAATTTGGTTTCACAGGAATTACGCTCTCTAAGTTAGATACAACCGATCAACGTGATTCTTCCGAAGGTTGTGCAGGAAAAACTTTTACTATTAAAGTTTATGATAAAAATGGCACGTTGCTTGAAGCTAGTTACTCACTCACAGTTGGTGATGGTGTTTTCATAAGTCCAGATGGAGATACACCTAACAATGGTTTAAACCAAACAGAGACTTCAGTAACTTTACTTTTTGATACGCCAGCGCTTGTGGCCACTGATGTTTACCGAATTACGATTGAAAGCAGCGCTACAACGCAAGTGACACCTGCACAATATTCCTTAGGTGATACCGGCCCTGGTGGCGGTAAGGTTTTCTATTATTCTGAATCAGGCTTTAACTGCGGTCGAAATTTTTCAGCAGTCGGAAGTCCCGCTCGCGGACAATGTCATTATCTTGAATCCGCGCCTGCCGGTTGGAACAACAACGGAGTTGCAGCCCTTGATCCTATTGTGACTTGGTCTGGGAATAACACTGATGCAATAGGTGGAACTAGTAGCGCACTTGGTGCTGGATTTAGAAATACAGTTGCAATAATTAAGCAATCTGGCGGAGGAAGTACGAGTAATCGTGCTGCTACTTTATCCAGAGGTTATATCGCGCCAAACGGAATAAGTGATTGGTATTTGCCTTCTATCACTGAACTAAATGAACTTTGTAAATATGTAGTCGGGCAACAATCTGGCGATCTGGAAACTTCTTGCACAGGCGCTTATGGGGTATGGCCCCCGGATGGCCAGGCTTTTCAAAATGAGACGCTATTTCATTGGAACTCCTATTATTCTTCAACCGAATCAGACCTATCAACTTCGGACAGTTTTCACACCAAGATTATTTATTTTGTCTCTGGCGACGGCTTTGATGGTTTGAAATCGAACCCTACGGCTTTTCGCCCAATCCGTTCTTTTTAAATCTAAATTTCCTCACCAGCAGAGCATTATGGATACAAGCCACGTAATCTGTGGGCTTCGGCGACGCGTGCAACACCGATCATGTGAGCAGCTTCGCGCCATGAAACTCTTTTATCTGTAGCCATGTGCTCAACTTCTCTAAATGATTTCATCATGATGTCGTTAAGGTTTTGCTTAACTTCATCGGCGCTCCAGAAATAGTTTTGTTTATCCTGAACCCATTCAAAGTAAGAAACGATTACGCCACCTGAGTTAGCCAAAATATCTGGAACAACAAGGGTGCGTTTTTCATTAAGAATTTGGTCTCCGCCAGGTGTTGTTGGGGCGTTAGCGCCTTCAACAATTATCTTGGCTTTGATTCCAGCAGCAGTTTTTTCTGTAATGGAATCGGCTAGGGCGGCGGGGATAAGAACATCAACATCTAAATGAAGTAGTTCTTCCTGAGTCAACTTGTCTGTACCTGGCATATTGAGGTTTCCATTAGCAAGGAAGTATTTCCAGAGTTCGGCAACATTAGAAAATCCTGTAACACCGCCACTTACATCGCTGACTGCGACAACCTTAAGACCTAAGTTTTCGAGCGCAATTGCGGCCCAGTAACCAACTTTTCCAAAGCCTTGAATCGCAACGGTGGCACCATTGGGATCAATATTTTTAACGCGCAGCGCTTCGATTGTAGAAATCGCAACACCATCACCAGTTGCAGATGTGCGACCAAGTGATCCACCTAAAACAATTGGTTTACCGGTAACAACGCCTGGAACAGAAAAACCAGCATTAACTGAGTACGTATCCATCATCCAGGCCATATTCCGCTCATCTGTTCCAACATCTGGTGCAGGGATATCGCGCTCTGGTCCGATGATGGGCAAGATCTCTGATGTGTAACGGCGAGTTAAGCGTTCATTTTCAGCTAATGAAAGTGAGTGTGCATCAACTGCGATGCCACCTTTTGCACCGCCATACGGCAAGTTGGTAAGAGCACATTTCCATGTCATCAACATGGCAAGGGCCACGGTTTCATCCATATCTATATCTGGGTGAAAGCGAACACCGCCCTTTGAAGGCCCACGCGTTGTTGAGTACTGAACGCGGAATCCTTTATACATTTCGACATTGCCGTTATCGCGACGAAGTGGAACAGCTACTTCGAGGATGCGACGCGGGGTCGAAAGGGTTTGCCAATCATTTTCGGTAAGTTCTAGTAGTTCAACAGCTCGGCGCAGTTGCGTGCGAGCGGTTTGAAGAGCTGACTCCGTTGTCATTTTCTTCTTTCCCGTTAATTAAGAGCGCAAAGCTTTAGCAAAGGATTCGAAATCCTCAACCAAAATATCAACTTCCTTTTGGCCATGTGCCAAAGATATTAACCATTGCTCATCTAATCCCGGAGGAGTAATGATTCCGCGGTTAAGTGACCAAAGCCATGACAATTCAGCAACAGCAAAATCTGTTGCTTTGTAATCACGGTAGTTACGAACAGGTTCTGTTGACCAAGTAATACAGCCCTTTACACCGAAACCAACAGTGTGTGCAGGAAGTTGGTATTCATCGATTATTACATTGATGCGATCTAACGCCTGCTGATTAAATGCTTCGGCTTGTGCAAGTGATTGCTCAGTAAAGATGATGTCTGCTGCGCGAACACCCGCCATTGCAAGTGGATTACCGTTAAATGTTCCGAAGTGGGCCATTTTTCCGTTAGTAACAAAATCCATGTACTTCTTTTTGCCACCGAATGCAGCCAAAGTAAGTCCGCCGCCAATTGATTTAGCAAGAGTGATTAAGTCAGGAGTTACATTTAAGCGTTGTGCAGCGCCTTGATGTCCGGCAGTTAAACCAGTTTTGACTTCATCAAAGATTAAAACAATGTTGTACTCATCGCAGAGTTCACGAACACGTTCTAAGTAACCTTCATCTGGCAAAACAATGCCGAGGTTTTCAAGAACTGGCTCAAGAATAAAACAAGCGATTGAATCTGCATGCTTTTTAAATGTACGTTCTAAGCAATCTGCATCGTTATAAGGAACAACATAGATTTCGCCAGGAACGATTCCATCTGGAACATGAGCGATTGGATCGCTGGCATCACCAATCTGATCGATTGGTGGCTTGCTAGAAACTACGAATGGGTCATAACTACCGTGGTAGCCGCCTTCAATCTTTACGATGGCGTTCTTATCTGTTGCAGCGCGCGCAGTGCGAACGGCATACATTGTTGATTCAGTTCCAGAGTTAGTGAAACGAACTTGATCAATTCCGAAGCGGCGGCAGATGCGCTCTGCAGCATCGGTTGAAATAGGTGAAGGGGTTACAAAGAGAGTTCCGCTTTCAAGGGCCTTCTTAACTTCATCAACGATTACCGGGTTGAGGTGGCCTGCGAGCATTGCTCCAAAACCCATAGAAAGGTCCAGAAGCTGGCGACCATCAACATCGGTCATCCAGGCGCCCTTAGCGCTGACGATCGAGATTGGATATGGGTCCCAGTGCTGGAAGCTTGAAGTTACTCCCAATGGCAGTGACTTAAATGCGCGCTTGCTTTCTTCGGCGCTCTTGCCAGTCTGCTTGGTAAATAACTCCCACTCAGATTTTAAGAGTTGGGCTACTCGCTCAGGTGATACTGGAGTAGATGTTGTTGGAATGAATCTAAAGGTTTCCTTGTGATTAGTTTGTGTAAGCATTGTAAAACTTGTACGGCAAAGGTTTCAGCTTTTGAAACTCGTTTGAGAAGTACTCTCCCGGTTCGGTTTTTAGTCCGTTAGAACTAAGGCTCAATCATCTCATGCCGTTTTAAAAAAGCAACCCCTAGAAAAACCGGGTGTGTCATGCGGGAAATCTCGTTTTTATTTCATAAAAAGTGCGTTTAGCCGTTTTGTTGTGAAAATAAGTCCAAAAACAATCATTACAACAAAGTACAAAGCATGGCCTAATAAAGCCATATTTATGTGTCCTAGGCACAGTCCGCGGACTAAATTGATCGCATGCGTAAGCGGCATTAAATTAACGGTGAACTGTAACCACTGTGGAAAAACACTTATTGGGTAAAAAGAGCCAGAAAACAAAAACATAGGTAGCAAAAACATATTTACAATTTCTAGTTGTTGGAAAGATTTCATATAAGAAGTTACTGCCATGCCGCAGGAGGCAAAGCCAAAAGCGATTAAGACGGCAGCCGGTATTGCAAGCAGACCCCAGACGCTTTCTACTAAACCAAGCGGTGCAATTACTGCCATGAAAGCGCAGGCATATGAAAAACCTCGCAGTAACGCCCAACCGATTTCACCAAGAGCAACATCAAGTGGTCCCATAGAAGTTGCCAACATGCCGTGATAAATCCGGTCGTGATTAAGTTTGAAAAATACATTCATCGTTGAGTCATAAATTGCGCCATTCATCGCACTGGTTGCCAAGAGCGCAGGGGCGATGAAAGCGGCGTATTTAATGGTTTCAGAGCCAACCGTGATGGTTGGAAGTAACTTGCCAATGCCATAACCGAATGAGAGCAGATACAGAACTGGCTCTAAGAAGCCCGAAATAACAATCATGTAGGTGGAAGATTTAAATGCAATGAAACCGCGTTCTAATAATTGCGGTACGCGTCCTGAATAAACACGTTCGCCTAATTTACCGACGCGCTTTTCGGCGATTGCTACAGCCATTGGGATAAACATCTACTTTGCCAATCTTTTCGTAAAGATTCGCGCAGAGAAGAAAAGACCAACGACCAACATAACCCCAAGAAAAATGAAGTGAACCCACAGCATTGTTGGGGAAATTGCGTGGCCATACGTTAAGTGACGCCCTAGTTCGGTGGCGTGCCACAACGGTGAAATCCAACCAATCCACTGTAAAAAGAATGGCATCGATGTAAGTGGGAAAAACGTGCCAGAAAACATAAATAAAGGCATCATTACAAAGCGACCCAGAACTACGAAGAAAATATTTTCATCCTCTAACCGCGCAGCTAACGCTTGCATAAGTGCGCCAAAAGATGCACCCGCAAAAACTGCCGTAGGAATTGCTAACCATGCACGTGGGGATTCCAGTGCGCCAAATGCCCACATAACACCGAAATACAAAACTACTGTGTAGAAAGCTCGGAATAACGCAGTAAGAAAAACACCATAAGAAATCTGGACTCCCGACAAAGGCGTTGAATTCATCGAGTAAAAAGTTTTATGCCATTTAAAACCTTCAATTGTAGGAAAAACAGTTTCATCCATAGTTCCCTGAATCGCAGCTTGCGCAAGCAGAGCCGGGGCTAAGAAAGTTAAATACTTAACGCCATCAACACCTGCTGGGCCAACGCTCTTATCGATTAAGCCGCCCAAGCCAATTCCAACTGAAATTAAATACAAAATAGGATTTGCAATTGCAATGCCTAGGATCAACCAAATCCATTTCATCATCTGGCGGATTCGAGCTTGAGCAACATAGAGCGCTCCGCGAGATTGAACTCGGGCAGCATCTACAAGTACTAATGAGCCCTGTCGGATTTGAGTGAGACTCATTATTCGATCAAAGTTCTTCCAGTAAGGCGCAAGAAAACATCTTCTAAAGAAGATCGGCGCACCAAAGAAGTCTTCGGATGGAAATCAGCAGCATAAATCTTTTCAAGTAGAGCTTCACCATCTTCGGTGTACATCAACACGCGATCAGGTAGTTCTTCAATGCGCTCACACATTGTGCGCAGTTTGGCGCCCATCTCTTGATTGCGGTCTGAACCAAAACGAATTTCAAGAACTTCCTTAGTTGCATAATTCTTAATGAGTGAAGCTGGACTTCCTTCGGCCATAATGGAGCCTTTATCCATAACAATGAGGCGATCACACAATTGTTCGGCCTCATCCATAAAGTGTGTAGTGATAAGCAATGTCACACCTTGTTCTTTTAGGCGAAACAGGCGATCCCACAAAATATGACGTGCTTGTGGATCTAAACCTGTTGTTGGTTCATCGAGCATTAATATTTCAGGTTCACTCACTAGCGCACGGGCGATAGTTAAACGTCGTTTCATTCCACCACTTAAGTTTTCAACTTTTGCATCACGTTTTTCTTCTAATTGAGCAAAGGCTAGGAGTTCATCAACTTTGCCTTTAACAAATTTACGAGATAAACCAAAGTAGCGGCCATAGATATAAAGGTTTTCGGCAACACTGAGCTGCATATCTAAATTATCTTGTTGAGGTACTACACCTAAGTGCGCACGAATTTGTGGTCCATGTAATTCTGGATCTTTGCCAAGAATCGAGATAGTTCCAGAGGTGCGCTGTGAAGTTGCACCAATAATGCGCATTGCCGTGGATTTACCCGCACCATTTGGCCCAAGGAAGCCAAAAGACTCACCCTTATAGACATCGAAGTCGATGCCGTTGACTGCGGTGAAATCTCCGAATTTCTTCGTTAAACCACGCGCTGAAATAAGTGGATTAGACATCCCTAAATCCTACCTGAGTATAGTTCTGTTACGTGCGCTTCATAAATAATCCCACCCACGATCTCACCTATGACGATGTCTTCATGGTGCCAAGTTCTTCAGAACTCTCTAGCCGTATGGATGTGGATTTAGCATCAACCGATGGTTCAGGAACCACCATCCCATTAGTTGTTGCGAACATGACAGCAATATCTGGTCGACGAATGGCCGAAACAATTGCACGTCGCGGTGGCATTGCAGTTATTCCACAAGATATTCCACACGCAGTTGTAGATAGCGTTATTAAATGGGTAAAAGAGCGTCATACATTTTTTGATACACCAATTACTTTAAATCCTCAGCAAACTGTTGCTGACGCAGTTTCATTACTGCATAAGCGTGCGCATGGCGCAATAGTTATTGTTGATGGCGGAAAGCCAGTAGGAATAGTTACCGAAGATGATTGCAAGAGCGTTGATCGCTTTACCCAACTGCATCAAGTGATGAGTAAAGAATTGATCACGATGGCAGATAATCTTGATGCCCGCGCAGCTTTTGAATTCTTAAATTTACATCGCCACAAGTTAGCCCCAGTTGTTTCTAGCAATGGAGATCTAGTTGGCATCATGACCCGTATTGGAGCGCTGCGCGGAACGCTGTATTCACCCGCAATCGATGCAAAGAATCGTTTACGTATTGCCGCAGCTGTTGGAATCAATGGTGACGTGGCTGCAAAAGCTGCCGCCCTTGTTGAATCCGGCGCGGATGTTCTAGTTGTTGATACTGCCCATGGCCATCAGAAAAAAATGATTGAAGCGCTAAAAGCTATTAAGTCACTTGGACTTTCAGTTCCGATTGTTGCTGGCAATGTTGTAACTGCCGACGGCGTGCGCGACTTAGTTGCAGCAGGTGCTTCAATTATTAAAGTTGGAGTTGGCCCAGGAGCGATGTGCACAACGCGTATGCAAACAGGTGTTGGGCGTCCGCAGTTCTCAGCAGTTCTTGAATGCGCGACTGAGGCAAAGAAGTTAGGCGCACATGTGTGGGCCGATGGTGGAGTTCGCCATCCGCGCGATGTTGCTTTGGCGCTAGCTGCAGGTGCATCACAAGTAATGATTGGCTCATGGTTTGCAGGCACTTACGAGTCACCTGGTGACTTACAGAGCGATGTGAACGGCCGCTTATTCAAAGAGTCATTTGGAATGGCATCGGCGCGCGCTGTTGCTGCACGCACATCAGGAGAAGATGCATTTGATCGCGCTCGCAAAGCATTATTTGAAGAAGGAATTTCAACGTCACGTATGTATTTAAATCCTGCACGACCAGGCGTTGAAGATTTACTCGATGAAATCATTGCTGGGCTTCGCTCTTCATGCACATATGCAGGTGCACATAATCTTGATGAGTTTGCAGAGCGAGCAGTTATTGGAATTCAATCATCTGCTGGTTATGCCGAAGGACGACCACTGCACTCTTCGTGGGGCAACTAAGGTTTAAAAGCGCCCACCAGTTGTTGAGTCTTGGCTCAATCGCTGTGACAGATAAATAGGGATAACAGATAAAACAACAAGAGTCGCAGCAACTACATTCACGATCGGCGCTTGATTAGGTCTAAAGAGGTTGTTATAAATCCAAATAGGCAATGTTTGTATTCCAGGACCTGCAGTAAATGTTGTAACAACAATTTCGTCAAAGGAAAGTCCAAAAGCTAATAACCCGCCGGCAAACAATGCCGATGCAAGATTAGGCAAAGTTATCAACCGAAACGTTGTAATTCCATTTGCACCCAAATCCATGGATGCTTCCTGAAGTGTGGTTCCCATACGGCGCAAGCGTGCAATGGCGTTGTTATAGACAATCACAATACAAAAAGTTGCATGGCCAATGACTACGGTCAATAAACCCGTCGACATACCTAACTGTTTAGTAAATGCGCTATTTAAAGCAATGCCAGTAACGACTCCAGGAAGAGAGATCGGCAGGACCACAAGCAATGAAATAACTTCACGACCAAAAAACTTATATCTACTAACCGCAAAAGCTAAACAGGTTCCTAAGACAAGTGCTATTGCTGTTGCAGACAACCCAGCAAAAACGCTCCACTTAAGCGCTTGTCTGACACCCGTGTTTTCTAGCGCTTTTGACCACCAGATAGTTGTGAAATGAGATGGTGGCCAAGAAAATGTTTTGCTTGCGTTGAATGAATTAATAATGACAACACTTAAAGGAATGTAAATGAAAGCAAGACCCACGCCCAAAAGAGAAGCTAGGAGTAATCGTGCGTTTCTAGAAATCGTCATTACATGCTCGCTAACGCACCGGTGCGACGCACCAGGTAAAGATAGAGAGCCATGATTGAAACTGGAATCATGGCGATTGTTGCGGCAAAAGGTAAATTGATACTGAAGTTTTGATAAACAACATTTCCGAGCATTTGTAGCTTGCCACCAATGATTTGGGCAGTGATGTAATCACCCAAACTCAATGAAAATGTAAACATAGATCCTGCAACTAAACTTGGAAAAATTAATGGAAGAATCACTTTTCTAAATGTATAGAAATTATGTGCACCTAAGTCACCCGATGCATCAAGTAGATTATTAGGTAAACGCTCCAGACCTGCATAAATTGGCAAGATCATGTACGGAAGCCATAAATAAGAAAGACCAATAATGATTGCAGGCCCGCCAAATCCTGGTGAATGAATTCCTATTGGCCCTAGCAGCCAGTCTAAAACACCGTTTCCGGGTTCTAACATTGTTCGCCACGCATAAATTTTTACTAAATAAGAAGCCCATAACGGTGTTAAAACCAGAGCGACCAAAATCTTTTGGGACTTAGGGCGAGCAATTTTGGCCATGTAAAAGGCCATCGGTATAGCTAGAACTGTGCATAGAAAAGTAACACTTATCGCAATCCCTAAAGTCCGTAGCACTACATTTTTGTAAGCAGCATCTGTGAGCATGTCATGAAAATTACCCAAATTAAACTGCTGAATAACATTTCCTGTGAAGCTATCAATAGTGAAAAATGCTGTTACCAAAAGCATTGCTAAAGCGCCTAAGTAAGCAATTACAAGCCATAAAACCGGAGTAGTTAAAAGTGCAACGAGTCGCAAGCGTGGCTTCTTATGCAAATACGTTGATAAAGAATGTAACACTCACGGCTCCTTTCTAATAAAGAAAACCGGGCGCGGGAATTAACCCACGCCCGGTTTATTACTTATGAATTACGCAAGCTAGACCAAGCCTTGACCCACTCAGAGTATGGAACGCATTTCACGTCAGTACGCCCATCAAGGCATGCCTCTGTTGCTGTGTTCCAGTAGTAAACATCTGCCCAGTAAGCATCATCTGCTGCATGGAAAGTTGTGCAGTGATTCTTATCAGCAGTCAAAGCGCAAGACTTTGCATTTGATGGAGCTTCTCCGAACCATTCTGCAACTCCTGCGTTTGCTGCAGGTGATGCAATGTGATTCATCCACATGTATGCACAGTTTGGATTCTTAGCTTTACTGCTAACCATCCAAGTATCTGACCAACCTGTAGAACCTCCTGCAGGTTTGATTCCCTCAACCTTGGTGCCTTCACCCTTAGCAAGATTAATATTTACTTGCCAAGTTGTGCCAAGCACTGTTCCACCTGATTTAAGTGAAGCAACATGCTTGAGGTAATCTCCCCAGTACTCACCAATGAGTGGCTTTTGTGCCTTGAGAACTTCAACGGCGGCATCAAACTGAGTTTGATCTAGAGCATAAGGATATTTAATTCCTAGCTCTGGCTTTGTTTCCATTAGATAAAGTGCAGCATCAGCAATATAAATTGGTGAGTCATATGCTGTGATTTTGCCCTTATAAGGTGAATTCACATCAAATACTGAAGCCCATGAAGTTGGTGCTGGCTTAACAATATCTGTGCGGTATGCCAATAAGTTAGCTCCGCGTCCGTGTGGAATTCCGTATGCAACGCCATCGACAGAGTTCCATTGCTGCATCTTTAGATTATCAAAGATGTCTGCATAGTTTGGAATCAAGTCTGTATTGACTGGAGCAACGTCGCCACCATAAATAAGGCGAAGTGAAGCATCGCCGGATGCTGAAACAACATCGTATTCACCAGTCTTCATTAATGCGACCATGTCATCTGATGTTGAACCAGTCTTAACATTAACTTTGCAACCAGTTTCTTTTTCAAAACCTGTAACCCAGTCAACATTTGGATCTGTTGAACCATTTTCAACGTAACCAGCCCATGCAACAAGATTTACTTGGCCTTCACCAGCGCCAAGTTCTTTCATCATGTCTACTTTAGGTACACCGCTATTGGATGCAGAGTCGCTACCTGAGCTGCAACCAGCGAGAATGAGCGCTGCTACTGAGGCAACAGCGAGTATTGAAACCAGACGCTTCTTTTGCATCTGTACCTCCATCTTTACTTAACATATTCAGCGGTTGAATATGTACCTTAGTTCTTCAATGAACCAAGAATTCTTTTTCTTTATCCCAAGAAAGCATTACAGCATCACCCACATTGAGATCACCAATTGGATTCACTGAAATCACTACTCCCGAACTTGTATGGACTAAATATCGTGTAATTGCGCCAACAAAAATAATGTCCTGCAAAACCCCACTAAGAGACTGATTTCCTGCACCAGTTGATTGTGAGACTGAAATTGATTCTGGGCGGATATTAATATTTTTGCCAGCTATTGTGAGTTTATTAGTTTGACCAACAAACTCAGAAACAAATGCACTTACAGGGTTTTCATAAATCTCGCGAGGAGTTCCAAGCTGTTCAATTTTTCCATTATTAAAAACAGCAATTCGATCGCTCATAGTGAGCGCTTCTTCTTGATCATGCGTCACGAAAATAAATGTAATTCCAACCTCACGCTGCAATTGCTTGAGTTCAATCTGCATTTGTTCACGTAATTTCAAATCCAGAGCACCTAATGGTTCATCGAGTAGCAAGACGGATGGCCGATTAACTAATGCACGGGCAAGCGCAACCCGCTGACGCTGACCACCTGACAGTTGAGATGGCTTGCGCTCACCGTAGCCTTCAAGTCGAACTTGCCTAAGAGCTTCAAGCGCGCGTGTGGTGCACTCTTGCTTAGCAACTCCTTTTACTTTTAACCCGTACTCGATATTACTAATGACATTCATGTGCGGGAAAAGCGCGTAATCTTGAAAAACTGTATTCACATCGCGCTCGTAGGGTGGTAACTGCGAAACATCTATACCAGCTAATTCAATAGTTCCTGCGTCAGGCTTTTCAAAGCCTGCGATCATTCTAAGCACAGTGGTCTTTCCAGAACCTGAAGGTCCAAGCAAGGTTATGAATTCGCCTTCTTGAATATCCAAATCAACACCGGCCACTGCGCGGACATCACCAAAAGATCGAGAGAGACCTTTGATGGAAACAATTACGGTCTTAGACACCCCGCTGACTTTACTCAAAATGGGCGCAGAAGTAACTAATAGGTAGGCTTCGTGGCATGTCCAAACCCACGATAATTCTTGCAACTAGCAATGGTGTCGGAATGGGCCACTTGGCTAGGGCTAGTGCGGTTGCACTTTCACTAAAGGATGTCGCTAATCCAATTATTGTTTCAATGGCTGGTGGAATCGCAGAAATTCCATCTTTTATGGGCATTCGTTGCGAATATATTCCAGGTCGAGATCGCTTATGGATGTCGCGAGAAAAATGGGATCAGTATCTGCGAGATCGTTTATTAGCTTTAGTAGAAGAAACTAATGCAAAAGTTTTATCTTTTGATGGCGTTGTTCCTTATCCAGGAGTAATCGCTGCACGCAATGCAAACCCAGATTTAAAACTTGTTTGGGTACGCCGTGGTTTATGGCAAAAGAAACCACAGCGATTTATCTTGGGACTACAAGCAAAGATGATGGATACGATTGTTGAACCTGGTGATATTGCGCGAGCTTATGATTTTGGTCCAACATCAAAGCGTAAAGATTCAACATTAACGTCACCGGTTTCATTATTTAGAAAATCAGATGCGCTATCGCGCGAAGATGCACGAAAAGCTTTAGGCCTAGATCTACACCGACCAGTGGCATTAGTTCAACTGGGAACTGGTGATAGCGATGTAAACCTCAAGATGACTGCAGCTCTTGAAGGCTTATTAGGCTGGAAAGATTTACAAGTTATCTTGACTAAAGCGCCAATAGATAAAGATGGCAACTCTTTAGCACCAGAAGGTTTAGATATTAAAGTTGCCCGATATTTTCCTTTAGCAAAAGTCTTACATGCATTTGACGCAGGAATTTGTGCCACGGGATATAACGGGGTGCATGAACTATTACCTGCACAAATTCCGACGGTCTTTGTTTCAAATATTCGCGGGACAGATGATCAAGAAGCCCGTGCGCGTTGGTGCCATGATTTCGGTTTTGCATTACGCGCAGATCAAGCAGATTTAGCTGATATTACAAAGGTTGTGAAGCAGTTACAGGACCCTGAAGTTCGTGCACGATTATCTGCTAAATGTGTCGAACTTCCAAGCACAACCGGGGGACAAGAGATTGCAAATATCTTGCATGCTCTTGCAACGCAGAGTGCGCCAGCAAAAGCTAAAACATTCACTTTCATTCGTTTAATGGTTCAAGACCATATAAATCGCGGACTTCGCCACGTTGCCAACTTGGGTTTACGCCGAGTTGCTTTGGTTTATCGATTCATTAACCCACACATTGTTGTTCAAGTGACTAAGCAGGAACCACCAGTCTTTAGTGATTCAATAGAACCAGCCGAACTGCACAAGATGATTAAGTCTGCAACAAGATTTGAGCATTTGATTACAGGTGCTTCGCCGGCGTATAGAGCCAAGCGTGAAGAGATTGCTAAGACGGCCTACGGTGATTTAGTCGAGATAATTAAAAAGTAATTATCCTTCAATCAACTTTTCAAGTTTATTTTTCAAAATTAAAATCACAGTTACAATCGCAATGAGAGCGAAAATAGCCCAGTACTTTAAGTATTTTTCAAGTGAAGCCAATGAACTAGCAAATTGATAGCCTAAAACAATTACGGTTGTGCTAAAAACAATTCCACCTGCGGCATTCCACTTCAAAAATGTTCGATATGGAACTTGGTGCATCCCTGCTAATGCCGGCACAAGGGCACGCAAAAGAGCTTGAGCACGACCAAAGAAGATTGCACCACCATGATATTTTTCAAAAATATGCTCGGCTAAGCGCCAACGTTTCTCGCCAACAAATTTTCCAAACTGAGTTGTTTTAATGCGTGGGCCAAAGTGTTTTCCAACTTCATAGCCAACAGAGTCTCCAGCAATGGCACCCACAATTGCGCAGATAATAAAGAGCCATAACGGCCATACCTTTGAATGGGCCAGAACTCCGCCAATTAAAAGTGAAGTTTCACCGGGCAATACAAAGCCCACAAATGCTGCGGCTTCAGCAAAGGCAAGAAGGATGAGTAAAATAAAAAGTGGAGTTTGCAGATTATTTGCAACAAGCCAATCTGCTGAGTGATGAATCCATCCTGACATGCAAGAACTCTAGCCTGCGTTTAGACTGCGCTAATGATGAAAGCACAGACCGCCGTAGAAATTCACGAAGTATTAGCTAATCGACGCAGCCCTAGATCATTAGATTCAACTGCCGTGCTTTCTAACCAGGATTTGATAGCGATTTTAGAGGCAGCACGCTGGGCACCTTCGGCTAATAATGGGCAGCCATGGCGCTTTTTTGTGGGTATTCGTAGCGATGAAGTATTCGGACAGATTCTTGATTCACTCGCATCATTTAATCAGGGTTGGGCACACAGGTCTTCAGCGTTAATTCTTATTGCAGGTGTTCATTCACGTGAAGATGGAACGCCCAACAAAGGCTTTCTTTATGACTGCGGCTTAGCTGTTGCACAGATGGTTATTGAAACGCATCACCGCGGACTTGTTGCACATCAGATGACGGGTTTTGATGCAGCAAAAGCTGCTGAAAATCTTGGAGTTGATCCATCACTTACACCAGTTGCAGTAATTGCAATTGGTAAGCAAGCGCCAGCCGATTTATTACAGGGTGCGATGTTAGAACGTGAAACTGCGCCACGAGAACGCAAAGCGTTGCACGACATTGTGCTTAAAGGTTTGCCTAATTAAAAACGGGAACGAATCTCCCACAAATCTTTAAATACTGGCGCAAACAAAGTACTTGCTAAATATTCAACACCGCTAGAACCACCAGTTCCTATTTTGTGCCCAATGGTTCGTTCAACCATTTTTACGTGACGATAACGCCACTCCTGAATACCTTCATCGATATCAACTAAGCGCTCACACACCATGGCACTTTCAGGGTCTTTAACATGAACCTCTAACAACACATCTTGAACTGGCACGTTAGGCACATATGGCAATGTGCGATCACGTTGTAATACTTCGGTTGGAATTGCATGACCGCGTTTAACTAAATAAGCAAGAGCTGAATCCCAGATGGAGTTCTCTGCTGTAATTAATTCTATTTCAGCTTGGATTGAGGGAGGCAAGTGGCCCGCCATTTTGCTATCTCTGCGACCAAGCAAGGCTTCTACCTTTCTAAATTGTGCAGATTGAAAACCGCTGGATGAAGAAAGGTATGAGCGGAATGCATTGAATTGAAGTGGCGTCATAGTTTCGAGGATGTCGATTTGTGTGACGCACACTTTAAGAATTGTGCGGATACGCCCGAGAATCGCTAACGAATAATGTGTATCACCAGATTCCATTGCGCGTTGCGCTTCATGGAACTCGTGAATTAACTGCTTAAACCAAAGCTCGTATGTTTGGTGAATAATAATAAAAAGCATTTCATCATGCTCTGGACCTTGTGACAGAGGACGTTGTAGACCAAGGAGTTCGTCTACAGCTAAATACGATGTGTACGTCAATGCTGAATCGAAGTTTTTGCTCATGTGACTCGTGAACCGCTCTCTTTAATCTCTTTATATTGGCCAGATGCCACTAAATCCCGCATGCGCGCAAAACCATCCCAGACTTCAACAAATGAAGTTGGCAACGGTGAGATTGCTAAACGGATTGAGTTAGGTGTTCGGTAATCAGGGATAACATTTGAAATCTGTCTTAAGGCAACACATATTTGCGCAGCATCTGGATGAACTAAAGAGATATGTCCACCACGCTCTTTAGCATCACGAGAAGTATTGAGTTCCATACCAAGAGGTGCAAGCCATGCATCGTAAAGATCAATCATCATCTGCGTTCCAACCGCAGCTTTGTGGGCGATGGCATCGATACCAGCTTCTTTAATCATTGAGAATGCTGTCTGCACGCAGCGAATACCAACAAGTGATGGACTCGCAATTTGAAAGCCACGGATATTTTGTGCGCGCTCAAACACAGCGCCCATTTCAAATTGGGCATCTTGGGCAAACCAACCTTGAATCGGCACTTGTAGTTCGCTCTGAATTCTTTTGCTGACATATAACCAGGCAGGTGAACCTGGGCCGGAGTTTCCATATTTATATGTACAACCAACACAAAGATCTACACCGTTGGCATCAAGGTTAAGTTCGATTGCACCAACTGCATGGCTGGCATCCCAAACAACGAGAGCTCCGATTGCACGAACTTGATCGGTAATTGATTTGATGTCAGTGCGTGCACCTGATCGATATTGAATAACTTCTAATGTAACTAATGCAACATCCTCATTTAAATAAGGCGCAAGGATTTGAGTTGTAATGCGCTCATGTGCAGCAACTGCTGGATCTTCATTGTCAATAATGACAAGGTTGAGACCAAACTGTTTTGCAATTCCATCAAGAATGTATCGATCAGTTGGAAAATTTGCTGCATCAGTAATAATTGTTTTTCTTCCAGGGCGCGCATGAACTGCGGCAAGACATAGTTGATAGAAATTAACGGATGTTGTATCGCACACAAGAACTTGACCCGGCCCTGCGCCAAGTGCTGCCGCACCTAAAAGATCACCAGTTGGCTGGGCTTCATCTACCCAGTGGCCCCATCCAGTTACAACTTCGGCGCCCCATTCACCAAGGAAATCATTTACCGCGGTGATAGTGGCTTTAGGGATTCGGCCCAATGAATTACCATCCAAATAACACATCTCTGGGTCAGTGACCACAAACTGTGATTTGAAATGGGCCAAAGGATCGTTTCTATCGAGCTCTAATGCGTATTCGCGGTCGGTGACGTTCATGAAGGAAAGGTACGCTCTCCCATCATGGCGCGCAATGTTGTTAATATCGAAGAGGTCTCAAAAGCCTTTGATATTAAAGAGTTATTAGTAGGCGTCTCTTTAGGCATTTCTGAGGGCGATCGCATCGGCATTGTTGGTCGAAATGGCTCAGGTAAATCAACGCTTATGAAGATAATTGCAGGCGTTGAAGCACCAGATGCTGGTCGCGTCACTAAATCAAATTCAGCTCGAATAGGTCTGTTGTCTCAAGTCGATTTAGCTAATCCTGAAAGCACAGTAGGCGAAGTAGTTTTGGGAGATACAGCAAAACATGAGTGGGCAAGTGAACCAAATATTCGTGAAGTTTTCACTGGCCTATTTGGATCCTTTGATGATCACATATTTGATAGAAAGTTTGGTCAGCTATCTGGTGGAGAACGCCGCCGCGTTGGATTAGCAAAGCTATTAATTAATGAACTTGATTTAATTTTGCTGGACGAGCCAACAAATCATTTAGATGTTGAAGGCGTTGCCTGGTTAGCCGAGTACTTAAATAGCCGTAAAGGTCTAGCGGTAACTGTTGTGACGCACGATCGATGGTTTCTTGATGCAGTCACTGATCGCACATGGGAAGTTGTTGAAGGCAAAGTAGAAGAATACGACGGGGGCTATAGCGCATTTGTTTTAGCTAAAGCTGAACGCGCTCGCCAATCATCTGTAATGGATCAACGCCGAAATATGTTGATTAAGAAAGAACTTGCTTGGCTTCGTCGCGGCGCCCCCGCACGGACCACTAAACCGAAGTTTCGTGTCGATGCAGCAAATGTTTTGATTGCCGATGTGCCTGCTCCACGTGATCAAGGCGAACTTTTAAAATTTGCACTCAACCGTTTAGGTAAAACGGTTTATGAGGCACATCATGTACAAGTAAAACTTGGTGATAACGAACTTATCGATGATCTGTATTGGAATGTAGGTCCGGGCGATCGCATAGGAATAGTTGGCGTTAACGGCGCGGGTAAGACAACGTTGATGCGTACATTAGTTGGCGAAATTCAACCAACGGCCGGCAAGTTAGTAACAGGTGTAACGGTAAAGCCCGCCTTTCTTACTCAGCATCTTGATGAATTGGATCCGACATGGCGAGTACTAGAGGCTGTTGAAAAAGTAGCGAATCGCATTGAAATCGGTGGAGGCCGTGAACTTTCTGCTTCACAACTATGTGAGCGTTTAGGTTTTGACCGCGAATCTCAATGGACACCGGTTGGTGATTTATCGGGAGGTGAAAAACGCAGGCTGCAATTAACACGATTATTGATGGATAGCCCAAATGTTTTACTTCTCGATGAACCTACAAACGATTTTGATATTGAGACTCTTACCGAACTCGAAGATTTGTTGGACAGTTATGGCGGAACTTTGATTGTTATTTCTCACGATAGATATTTCCTTGAACGAGTGTGCGACCGCTTTGTCGGTTTGTTAGGGGATAAGAAAGTTCGTGATTTGCCACGCGCAGTCGATGAATACCTAGAACTTCGTCATCAGTCTTTGCAACCTGAAATCAGCACACCTAAGGAAAAGAAGAGTTCGAATGCTGCAGAAGAGCGTCAATTAAAAAAGGACAAAGTCCGTTTAGAGCGTCAGATGCAAAAAGCCGATGGACGTATCGTCGAACTTGAAAATGAACAAGAGAGCGCTGCCTTTGATGCTGATCGTTTGCAGGCAATCACAAATGAGCTAACGGTATTGCGCGCAGAAAAGAACAAACTGGAGGAAGAGTGGCTTCAGACCACGGTTTTGCTAGAAGGTTAAGTTAAAGTTAGCCCTATGAACCGCTTATCGCATGGCATCGAAGTTATTCTTTTTCGTTCACGCTTTTTACTAGCACCTCTTTATTTAGGATTAGTCGGTGCTCTAGTTCTTTTGGGCTACCGCTTTATTATTGAGTTTGTTCATCTAGCTGAAAAAATTGGGGATGCAACACCGCAGAGCTTTACTCTAGATCTACTCGCACTATTAGATTTAACTTTGCTAGCCAACCTAATTTTAATGGTGATTTTTGCAGGGTACGAAAACTTCGTTTCGCGTATCGATGTCGCTACTGAGTCAAAAGATCGCCCTCATTGGATGGGAACGATTGACTTTAGTGGTTTGAAAATCAAATTAATTGGTTCTCTAGTTGCGATTTCAGTTATCGAACTGCTCAAAGATTTCATTGAACTTTCTGGTCAAGATCATGTTGGTGCAGGCACTAAGTGGAGAATCGTCATCCACTTAACATTTGTAGCTTCTGGTGTTTTATTTGCATTAATGGATTGGATTGCCGATAAGCGAGAATTTCACGGCACCCACCAATAAATGCGTTTAGACATTTTGGCCGCCCTTTCAGGCGTAATGATTGCTTTGCAGGCCCGTGCAAATGGCGAACTCTCGCATCGACTCAATAATGGTTTAGAAGCTGCATTAGTTTCATTTGGGTCAGGGCTCATCATCATCGCTGCCATTGCTGCATTTAATCCAGCAATAAAAGAGGGTATAAAGAATTTGCGTATGGCAGTTTCAAATAAAGAAATTGCTCGATGGAAATTATTAGCCGGTGCTCTTGGTGGAAGTTTTGTTGCAATCCAAACAAATATCGTCCCCCTAATTGGTGTGGCAATTTATTCCGTGGCTTCAATTGCGGGTCAAACCGCGATGTCTTTATTCGTAGATCGAATTGGGTTAACAGGTGGTGGGAAAAAACTAATTTCACGGAGGCGTGTAGCTGCTGCAGTACTTACTGTATTAGCGGTTCTCATTTCAGTCTTTGATCGAATCGATGCCAAAAACCTTTCAATGGTTGCTGTTGTGCTTGGCTGTATTGCAGGCGCTGTAGTCGGTGTTCAGAGGGCATTAAATGGTCAGATAAATGAACATTCACATCAAAGTTTTACTACATCACTTCTTAATTTTATAACTGGTACTGCTTTTCTGATGATTTTGATAATTGGTGGAGTTGTTATTGGAAAAATCCACCTTGTTGCCTTGCCTTCTGGTCCTTGGTGGATTTATACCGGTGGGGTTATCGGCGTTATCTATATTGCTTTTACTTCAACGATAGTTCAGCACCTAGGTGTTTTAACTTTTACACTTTTTAGTGTTGGTGGGCAGTTAGTCGGCTCTTTAGTGATTGATCTGGTTTCACCAACAGACGGCGTCCACGTAAGCACTTACTTAGTCAGTGGAATTGTGCTGACGTATTTGGGTGTTATCGCCGGTGGCGTAAGTAGTTCACGAGTGCGGAAACCAAGGATGCACAAATAAAGAAAGTTGCAATTGCATACGACCAAGTCTTAACCCATGGCAAAGTAGCTGCGTAATAACCGGCAAGAGTTATTCCAACCCCCCATAACAATGCACCGAGTGCATTAGCTGTTAGGAATTTGTAGTAATTCATCTTGGAAGCGCCGGCAATAGGTGGAACAAAGGTGCGAATCCACGGGAAGAATCGTGCTGCAACTACAGCCCACCATCCAGTTTGTTCATAAAAGCGCTCAGAACGGGCAATCATTCTTTGCATTCGAGGGGAGTCGTGTTTTTCAAGATAAGGACGTCCTACCAAGCGCCCTAAAACAAAACCTATTTGATCGCCAAAGAATGCAGCAATAAAAATGACAGATACAAGAATGACAATATTTACATCTTTATGGGCGGCTGCAACTAAACCAGCACTAAAGAGAATTGAATCTCCAGGCAGGAAAAATGCAAATAAGACAGCAGTCTCAAAGAAAATAACTGCACCCGTGATTAAATAAATTAGGTACGGCGCAAGCGGAGCAAGTTGAGCATCAAAGGATGCGGCTAGTTCAATCACACTGATTTCTTTACCGCAGCGGCCACAGCCTTTGTCACGTTTGGATCAAAGACGCTTGGAACAATGAATGAAGCATTGAGCTGTTCAGGAGATACGCAATCTGCAATTGCTTCTGCTGCAGCTACAAGTAGCTGGTCTGTGATTTTGTGTGCATTTGCATCAAGTAGACCACGGAAGATTCCTGGGAAAGCCAAAACATTATTAATTTGGTTAGGTTGATCGCTGCGACCAGTAGCAACAACGGTTGCATACTTACGCGCAAGAACAGGATCTACTTCTGGATCTGGATTGGCCAGGGCAAAAATAATTGAATCCTTTGCCATGTGTGAGATATCTGCCTCTTTAAGAATATTTGGAGCACTGACACCGATAAATACATCTGCACCGATAAGTGCTTCGGGCATAGTGCCAACAAATTTATGAGGGTTGCTGTTGTCGATAAACCACTGCTGCATAGAGTCTTCAGACTTCATGTCACTATGAATAACCCCGTGGTGATTAAAGCCAATAATATTTTTGGCACCGCTTAAAGTAAGTAGGCGAGCAATTGCATTTCCTGCTGCTCCAACACCGCTCAATACGATTTTTACAGAGCCAAGATCTTTATGTACTAATTTAAGAGCGTTGCGCAAAGCAGCCAGAACCACAATGGCAGTTCCATGTTGATCGTCGTGGAAAACCGGGATATCAAGAAGTTCACGCAAACGTCGTTCAACTTCAAAGCAACGTGGTGCTGAGATATCTTCTAAGTTAATTCCGCCATAGACAGGCGCGATTAATTGAACTGTTCGAACAATTTCATCTACATCTTGTGTATCCAAACAAACTGGCCACGCATCAACGTCGGCAAAGCGCTTGAATAAAGCGGCTTTTCCTTCCATAACTGGAAGCGCAGCTGCAGGACCGATATTTCCAAGGCCTAGTACTGCTGAACCATCAGTCACAACTGCCACGGTATTGCGCTTAATAGTTAAGCGGCGAGCATCGGATGGATCGGCAACAATTGCCTGGCAGATTCGTGCAACACCAGGTGTGTAGGCGCGCGATAAATCATCACGGGTTTTGAGCGGAACTTTAGATTGAATTTCAATCTTTCCACCAAGGTGGAGCAAGAAAGTTCGATCACTAACTTTACGAACCGTTAGCTCAGGGTTTTTTGCTAAAGCAATAGTGATCTGATCTGCATGTGCAGAATCAATTGTGTCGCACGTAATATCTAGAACAACTTTTTCAAGTAGTGATTCAACAACGTCTAATGCGGTGATCGTTGCACCAGCTGCTGTAATAACCGTTGTCGCAAGAGCTACAGGTTGAGCCGATGGCGGGCCTTCGACACGGATAGTGATTCCATATCCGGGTGAGGTTGCAGCCATTTATACAACTCCGTATAAACGATCGCCAGCATCGCCAAGTCCAGGAACGATGTAGCCGTTTTCATTTAGTTTTTCATCTAATGCGCCAGTAACGATATTGATTGGAACCTTACTTCCAGAGAACTCGTTCTCAACTGCTTTAACTCCTTCGGGAGCTGACAAGATACAGATCGCCGTAATTTCTGTTGCACCCAAATCTAATAAGTAGTGAAAGGCTGCAATTAAAGTTCCACCTGTTGCAAGCATCGGATCTAAAACAAATACATGACGGCCAGACAAATCTTCAGGTAAGCGATTGGCATATGTACTTGCCTTTAAAGTTTTTTCATCGCGGACCATGCCCAAGAAACCAACTTCAGCATTTGGCATCAACTTGCTCATGCCTTCGAGCATTCCAAGACCTGCACGCAAAATCGGCACAACCACTGGACGCGGTTCGGCCATCTTTAAACCTTTGGTTTTAGTAACTGGAGTCGTTATTTCCACAACGTGTGTTCGAATCTCGCGCGTTGCTTCATAAGCAAGAAGAGTTACGAGTTCTTCAACGAGGCGGCGAAATGTTGGGGAATCAGTACGTTCATCGCGCAAAACCGTCAATTTGTGGGCAATAAGTGGGTGATTGGCAACATGAACTTTCATAGGCATTACCTTACAGGGCTTTCAATCCTTTCCAATGAGTGGAATCATCTGAGCATGGCT
>WLQG01000013.1 GCA_009698445.1 Actinomycetota bacterium | reverse complement strand
GATCAAAACGGTGTAGCAGCAGACCTTGAAGGCGGAATGACAGCAGAAGAAGCGGCCCAGAAATGGATCGATGCTCATGCTGACGTTGTTGCGTCATGGCTTGGTAAGTAATCAAATAATCTAACAAGCAAGGCCTCTACTTGGTGAAAATCACTGGGTAGGGGCCTTGTTTTATATGTAGACTTTCGGGCATGAGCGCGCAATATGACTACATCATTGTTGGTGGAGGATCAGCAGGCTGTGCGTTAGCTAATCGTTTAAGCGAAAATCCCAATCACAAAGTTTTAGTTCTTGAAGCTGGACGCCGTGACTGGATTTGGGATGTATTTATTCACATGCCAGCTGCGTTAGCTTTTCCAATTGGCAGCAAATATTACGACTGGATGTATGAATCCGAACCAGAGCCTTTTATGAATAATCGCCGGATTTATCATGCGCGTGGGAAAGTATTAGGTGGATCTTCATCAATTAACGGACAGATTTGGCAGCGCGGAAATGCAATGGATTATGAGCGCTGGTCTAAAGATCAAGGAATGGCTAACTGGGATTACGCCCACTGTTTGCCGTATTTTAAAAAGATGGAGAACTGTTTAGCGGATCCCAAATCACCATTTCGCGGAGATAGCGGTCCACTTAAATTAGAGCGCGGACCAAGTAGAGGCCCACTCTTTGCAGCTTTCTTTAAAGCCACCGAACAAGCTGGTTATCCACGCACTGATGATGTCAATGGGTATCGCCAAGAAGGTTTTGCAGCATTTGATCGCAACGTGTATCGCGGCCGCAGATTAAGTGCAGCACGCGCATACCTGTATCCAGTTATGAATCGCAAAAATTTAACTGTTAAGACCCGCGCACATGTAACTAAGGTTTTATTTGATGGCACAACAGCTACTGGAGTTGAAGTTCTCATCCGTGGCAAGAAGCATGTATTTACTTCGCATGAAGTTGTTTTATCAGGTGGCTCAATTAATACTCCGCAAATCCTGCAACTTTCTGGAGTTGGCAAACGAGAAGATCTAGAAAAGCTAGGGATTAAAGTTGTTAAGGACTTGCCAGGTGTGGGTACAAATCTGCAAGATCACCTTGAAGTCTATGTTCAGTACAAGTGCAAACTTCCTGTAACTCAGCAACCAATCACACAGTTCTGGCGCCGCCCATTTATTGGAGCCGCATGGTTGTTCTTTAGAAAAGGCCCAGGAGCTACAAACCAATTTGAAGCCGGCGGATTTACACGCAGCAATAATGATGTGGCCTATCCCAATTTGATGTTCCACTTCTTGCCGCTAGCAATTCGCTATGACGGTACTGGTGACACACGTGGGCATGGTTATCAAGTGCATGTTGGTCCTATGTACTCAGATGCCCGCGGCTGGCTCAAGATTAAAAGCACTAACCCGCTTGAAAAGCCAGCCATTCAATTTAATTATCTATCCACCGACCAAGATCGCCGAGAATGGATAGAAGCAGTTAAAACTGCGCGCAATATTTTGACTCAACCAGCTATGAATGATTTCAATGCTGGAGAATCTTCACCAGGTGCATCTGTATCAACAGATGAAGAGATCCTGGATTGGGTTCGCAAAGATGCCGAAACTGCGCTGCATCCATCATGCACAGCCAAGATGGGCACTGATGCAATGTCAGTAGTTGATCCTCAAACGATGAAAGTTCATGGCGTTGAAGGTCTCCGGGTATGTGATGCATCGGTTTTCCCTTATGTCACTAACGGCAATATCTATGCCCCAGTAATGATGGTTGCTGAAAAGGCTGCAGATTTAATTTTAGGTAAAACTCCACTACCTGCAGAAAACATTGAGTTCTACCGCCATGCCAAGTGAAGAGCTCGCGCCGACATCTGTTGCGCGAGTAAAGATTCAAAAAACTGATTCGGATGTGAGTTCTTCGGATTCAGTAGTAGTCGAAGAACCATTAGAGATTCGCATTAAGCGTGGTTCAAAGGATGAACAGCTGGGAATTACAATGCGCACACCAGGGGCTGACTTAGAACTTGCTGCAGGTTTTTTGTGGGGAGAAGGTTTTCTCAAATCTCCTGATGAATTGATTTCAGTAAAGATCTGCGCGGATAAGTCACTAACCTTGCGCCAACGTGCAAATGTTGTAACAGCGCTAGTTTCAGATGATTCAGAAGAAGCCGTACGAATCCTTGAACGTCGCTTCACTATTACTTCAGCCTGTGGCGTGTGTGGGTCAACAAATATTAGTGACTTACACAAACGGGGTATTAAAAAAGTTGCGGCCCCAAAGCACAGCATTCAAGAGTTGGCACAGATGACTGAACTGCTGGAAGGTCGTCAGAAAATCTTTGAAAAAACTGGTGGCTTACATGCTGCTGCATTAGTTAACCCCGAGGGTGTTGCGGTGTGGGTACGAGAAGACGTTGGACGACATAACGCAGTTGATAAAGTAATTGGCGCAGCTTTAATGGATAAGAAACTGCCCTTAGGTGATTGGACCCTCGTAGTTTCAGGTCGCGTAGGTTATGAATTAGTTCAAAAAGCAGTGTGCGCAGGAGTAAGCGCTCTTGTTGGCGTTAGCGCACCTACTTCATTGGCTGTTGATTTAGCACATGAATTTGGTCTGACGTTATTAGCTTTTGCACGAAACGGTGTGGCTAAGCAGTACTTACCAAGTTAATTAGCCTCACATATACTTCGCAAATGTCATTCGAGCATCCACTAGATCCACTCAGCCATGCCGAACAAGAGCAGATTGTCGCTCATGCACGAAAAGCCTGGAATCTAGAAGCACATCATCTCTTTGCAATGTTGCAACTGCACGAACCAACTAAAGACGAACTTGCCTCCGGTAAAAAGATTGATCGCACTGCACGTGTAACTATTTGGGATCGCAAGAAAGCAACTGTCAGTGAAGGACTTATTACTGCAGATGGCGTTGCTAAAGAGTACAAAGAAATTCCAGGAGCTAAATCCCCGGTCAGTGTTGTTGAATCGGCAATTGCCCTTGATGTTGTGCGCCGAGATCAATCGGTAAAAGATGCACTTGTCCGTCGCGGAATTAATGACATAACAACTGTGCATATGGAAACGTGGCCGATCGGTGCTCAGATCCCTGCTCACCTAGATGATGGTCGCAGACTTATTTGGACACCGATGTGGCACCAACCAACACCAGATTCAAACTTTTATGCGCATCCGATTCATGGACTACATGCAATCGTTGATATTGATGCCGAAGAAGTTGTGGGCCTTGAAGACAATGCTGAAGTACCTATTCCTCAAACTCCTGGGCCTTATCGCGAATCTCAAACTGGTGGCACACTAAAACTTAAAGAGCTCATTATTCATCAGCCCGACGGTGCTTCATTTGATGTGCAAGGTTGGAACATTAAATGGGAACGCTGGTCATTTCGGATCGGCTTTGATCAACGTGAAGGTTTAGTTATTCATGATGTGCAATTCACTGATGAGGGCACGCCACGCAAGATTGCTCACCGTTTATCAATTGCCGAATTAGTTATCCCTTATGGAGATCCAGCACAGGGGGCTTACCGCAAAAACGCTTTTGATACGGGGGAATTCGGTCTTGGTAATTTCACAAACTCATTAACTTTGGGATGTGACTGTCTCGGTGAAATTGTTTATCTTGATGCAGCTGTCACCGAAGGCGATGGCACCGTGCGCACCATTAAAAACGCTATCTGTATGCATGAAGAAGACAACGGAATCTTGTGGAAGCACGTTGATGTTGATGGCCACACAGAAGTTCGCCGCGGACGACGTTTTGTTGCTTCCTCTATTGTTACGGTCAATAACTATGAATATGGATACTTCTGGTATTTCTACCAGGACGGCTCAATTGAATTTGAAGCTAAATTAACGGGAATCGTTTTAACTCTTGCAGATAAACCAGGCGCGGATCATCTATCGGCTACAGAGTTAGAACCAGGTTTATGGGCGCCGTATCACCAACATATTTTGTGTGCCCGCATAGATATGGACATCGATGGCACCAATAACACAGTTGTTGAAGTTGAATCATTTGCTCATCCAGTAGGTGAAAAGAATCCTTACGGCGGAGCATATGAAACTCGAGAAACTGTTCTGGCATCTGAAAGCAAAGCTCAACGATTAGTTGATCCAATAAAGGGCCGTTTTTGGAAGATTATTAATCCCAATAAGAAAAACCATGTTGGGCACAACATTGGTTACAAGTTAATTCCGGGTCACACTACGTATCCACTTGCGCATCGCGAATCTGTTTTAGGTAAGCGCGCAGGATTTATGTACAGCCATCTTTGGGTAACTCCAAATACCGAAGCCGAGCGTTATCCGGCAGGGGATTATCCATTCCAACATGAAGGTGGCGCAGGTTTACCTGACTGGACTAAGAACGATCGGCCAACGGAAAATACCGATGTAGTGATGTGGCATGTATTTGGAACCAACCACATTCCACGCACTGAAGATTGGCCAGTTATGCCAGTTGAGCGCACCGGATTTCATTTAAAGCCAAGCGGATTTTTCAGGAGAAGTCCGGCAATGGATGTTGCGGCTTCAGAGGCCGTTGATACTTCATGCGATTGTTAAAACTGCGCGCTTATTTAAAGGCGGCTCACTTTGGGCCGACCATGATTGTTACGGGTATTTCTTTTCTTTTAGCCGTGCGGTTGTGGTGGGAAGGCCCGGCATACATCATTGCTTTCACAGTTTTTTGTGGCCAACTAATAATCGGTTGGAGCAATGATCTTTATGATTATCAAGATGACTTAGCGCATAATCGAACTAATAAACCATTAGTTGCTGGCACAATCTCAGCTACCCAACTACGCAAAACAACTTTTGTTTTCATTCCTATTGCAGTGATTACAAATCTCATCGGCCCGCTCGGTATCAAAGGCGGCCTTGTCTATTTACTAGGTGCTGGTTGCGGAATTGCATACAACTTCTACTTTAAGTTCTCACCACTCTCACCCCTGCCATATGCAATTGCATGTGCTGCGCTTCCGGCTTCGGTTTATTGTGCAGTTGATCGCACACCACCCATTTGGATTTTAGCCGCCGGTTCTTTGTTAGGTGTGGGATTTCATTTCTTGAATGTTTTAAAAGATATCGAAAAAGATCAAATCAGTTCAATTAAAGGCCTACCACAAATTGTGGGAAAGAAAGCCTCTGCAAGTATTGCCTTCGTTCTTATTAGTGTTGCAATTTTAGTTGTTTTTAACCGGTAACTGTTGTCGTATCAGTAGTTTCAGATGGTATTACCGGCGTAAGAGTATTGCCACTTGCTGCAACAGTCTTAAAGGATTTAGCCACGGCTAACAACTGTGAGTATGTGATTCCACCAATTCCTTGAACCTGAATTTCGGTTCCCTTTAAGCCTTTAGATGCTTTGGTTGTAAAGATTAGATAGCCACCAACACGGGCAATGTCATTAACTCCACACTTTGCAAACGAGTCAGCTTTTGCAGGATCGCAATAGACATAGACCTTTGCAGTGATTCCATTAATTTTTGCTACACGCAAGTATTTAGAAACACCTGGATCAGAACACTTTACTTTTGCCATGGTCTGCATAATTTCTAAATATCTAGCGGTGCCACCATATTTAACATAGAGCCACTCTTCTTGCCCAGGTTGGCAGGGCAGGAGTGAAAACTTTGATGCCTTTAATCCCAAGGTATTACTTGGCTTATAGACCGAATAAGTAAGGCCGGTTTGTGCATCTGAAAATTTATCGCCAGAGCCCATAGCCACAGCTGCTGTGGGTGCCACCACAACAAGGGCTAGAACCAGGGCAAGTACTTTCTTCACGGGATCAACTTACTGGCCATCTCTATGTAAGTCATTTGAGGGCAGGATTAAGTTTGGAATCGATCGGGGATTTTAGAAAATTCACACATCAATTGCGCTTAAGATCTAAAAAAAGCTAAAGATATGGGATATCGTTTTCAAATGAATCCAACAGTAAAGATTTCTAGAGACCAACATATTTGGGCATTTTCAGCGGCGATGAAGCCAGTCGTTTCAGTAGAACCAGGCACAGTAATTGAGATTGAAACCTGGGACTGCTTTACAGGTCAGGTTCAAAGCGAGAGCGACACTTTATTAACTTTAGATATGGCGCGTATTAATAGCGCCACTGGCCCAATTGAAGTCATTGGCGCCGAGCCGGGAGATTCACTGTCAGTAACAATTTTGGATATCAAGCCCGGACCAAAAGGTGCAGGAATGGTTATCCCTCAATGGGGTCAACTTATAGAACATACAACCGCGCCACAGACAAGAATATTTTCAGTCAAAGATGGCACGATTACGATGGAATCTAATGGCGTTACTTTTCCAACTCGCCCCATGTTTGGCGTGATTGGAGTTGCACCAGCTTCAGGTGAAATAGGAACTTTCTATGCAGATCGCCATGGTGGAAATATGGATGATTACCTCAATGGAATTGGAGCGACGGTCCACCTTCCTGTTTTTCAGCCAGGTGGCCAACTTGCAATCGGTGACATGCATGCATCGATGGGCGATGGTGAAATCTCTGGAACTGGTGTTGAAATTGGTGGAACAGGTTTAATCAAAGTTGATTTAATCAAAGGCAATAGCGGAGGCTGGCCTATCACTGAATTAAAAGATTCTTGGGTCACTCATGGAACTGCAGGCAATATCCAGGATGCCTTGAAGCATGCATGTGAAGAAGCAGCTAAATTATTAGTAGATCACTGGGGCTTCACCATTGAAGATGCATTCATTTTCTTATCAGTGGCGGGTGATTTGGGAATCGCGCAAAACTGCCACCCAATGCCTGATGGATTTGCTGTAGCCAAGATGCGTGTTCCAAAAATTTCACGTGCGCCAAAGCCGTTTAATCGCAAATAAAGCGCCAAAAACTGTTGAATTACCCACCAGTAACAAAATACTTGGAGGAGAATTCTTAACATTCTCAAGTAAAGACTTGAGATTAAACGCAGACGAATCGGGGAAAACTAATTGGCTCAATTAGAACGCAATGCCGTTGGATTACGTGAAGTTGTATTCCAATCAATTTGTTCCATGGCACCGGGTGCAGCAATTGCTGCATCGATTCCATTTGGAGCACCTCTTGCAGGTGGAGCACTTCCACTTGCTGTGATTTTTGCATTCATTGGTATTTTCTTTACCGCATCAAGTATCGGTCAATTAGCCGCACACATTCCATCTGCTGGATCAGTTGCAACTTATAGCGCAGTTGGTTTGCGCCCATGGGTTGGCTTCCTTGTTGGTTGGGCATACGCAGCCGTTGAAGTTCTTATTGTTCCTCTCGTTATGTTGCAACTGGGGTACACAGTTGCTGGCGAATGGAACGCAGAACAACCTTCATTCTCAGCTGGTAACTGGTGGATCTTTACGGTCGCTGGAACACTTTTGGTTGGTGGAATTGTTTACAAGGGTGTTCGCTCTTCAGCTCGCACTGGTGTAATCCTTGGTGCAATTGAAATTGGCGTCTTCCTACTTGTTGGAATTATTCTTGTAATTAAAGCCGGCGGAAATAATGATCTTGCAGTGTTTTCTCCACACTATGCAAATGCTCCAGGCTTTGCTGGCTGGTCAGGTGTCATCGCAGGTTCTGTCTTCTGTCTCCTTGCATTCTCAGGATTTGAAGCAGCAGCACCACTTGCTGAAGAAACTGAAAACCCACGCAAAAATATTCCTAAAGCTGTCATGTATGCAACAATTTCAATCGGAGCTTTGTATGCATTCACAACATATGCCGCAACAGTTGCTTTTGGTCCTGAAAAGTTCAAAGACTTCGCAGCATCAAATAACGGTGCACCATGGGATGGTCTAGCAAAGGGTGTTGGAACTATCTTCTGGATCTTGGTCCTCTTTGCAATCATTAACTCAACTATTGCAAATGCAAATGCGGGCGCTAACGTGTTCACACGTACTGCGTATGCATTCGGCCGCGCTGGAGCTTTCCCTAAGTTCCTTTCCGAAATTGATCCAAAGCACAAGACTCCACGCAACGCTGTGATTGTTCAGCTTGTTGTTGGACTTGTATTGGCTCTTGGCTTAGGCGCTAAATACTCACCACAGATGGCATTTGGAATCATTGCAACAGGTTTAGTTGTTGCAGTTGTTCCGGTTTACATGATTGCAAACCTTGCTTGCATTGGTTATTTCACCAAGCATCGCCGTGAAGAACGTCATCCTGTAATCCACATTGTGGTTCCACTGGTTGGCTTCATCTTCTTAATTCCTGGCTTCTTCAATGCAGCAGGAATTACGGGAATGCCAGGATTGAGTTTCATCGTTTCTCTATCTTCGCCACTTACCTATGGTGCATATGCCATGGGCGTTTGGATGCTGTTTGGTTTAGTAGCACTTGCTTACTTGAACAGCAGCAAGCCAAATGCAATTAAGGAAGTTGCAACTATCCACGGATAAATTCACTTGCTCGGTGCCCCTCAGAAATATCTGGGGGGCATTGGCATTTCTGAAGACACTCGAGCCTCCTTCCAGCTATTTCTATTCATGTGGGGGAGTTAGCACTCTTGCCTCCTAGCCGGGGGCACGCCACTATGGCCACCACGACTAGAAGACAGGTGAGCCATGAAGATCAACAGCATAATTTCAGGCAAGCGCGTTGAAACTATTTCCGCCAGCGCCAGCATCCATGATTTGGTTTCATCTCTAAACACTCATCATGTTGGTGCTCTTGTTGTATCTAATGATGGAAAGAAGATTGATGGCATTGTCTCAGAGCGAGATGTTGTAAGAGCCATGCCAGGCAAGTTAGATGATTTAACTAAAATGCATGTTCGAGACATCATGACAGCCGAAGTTCATACCTGCACAGTAGATTCCACTGTCGCCGAATTAATGATCATGATGACCGAGCATCGCATTCGCCACGTTCCCGTTGTTGATGCCGATGGGGTATTACTTTCTATTGTTTCAATCGGGGATGTAGTCAAAAACTACGTTAGCGAAATCGATTCAGAGCGCACGGCTTTGCGTGACTATGTAACAAGCGGCAGTTAATACACTTATCTAATGGAACTGCGCTTCACTAACGAACTAATTGAATGGCGCGGCCCAGCACCTTTTTACTTTATTCAGACACCGCCCGAAGTCACGGCTGAGATCAAAGTAATTGCTGCAGCTAAAACATATGGCTGGGGAGTGCTGCATACAAATGTCACTATTAATAATGCGCAATGGAAAACCGCGCTAATTCCAAAAGATGGCGCTTATTTAGTCCCCATAAAAAACGCCATTCGATTACCGGAAAAGCTAGAACTCGGTCTAAGTATCGATGTAAAGCTTTCCTTCGATCTTTAAGCCGAAGGAAGTTCTAGTACCGGTTTCTTTGGTTCATCCTCAGCTAGATCTTTGAGAACCTTTGTAATAACAGGTTTAACTGCACTAAGTCCCTGTTCGGCAGAATTGAGCGCCTGTGCAAGGAAGCGGTTAAATTCGCGGCCCACGCTGCCCGAAAATAAAATGCCAGAAGTCTTCTGACGATTGCTGACATGGAAAATGTAATCAGTCTCATCACTTGAAGTAGCGGCACCATTCCATTTAGAAAAAGCCCATTCCTTGGTATTCATCATTCCGTTAAACATTAATCGATCAGTTGTCAGCACAACATCGCCAACTTCCTTATACACCTGAATTTCATTGCCTGGAACAAATGTTCCGCGCATTGCACCAACGCGATAACGAATGCCAGCCACAACCGGAATACTCACACCCTGGCTACTGCCTTCATAGTGCCCGGCAGCTCTGCCTGCTTCATGAAATTGTCCTTTACCTCGCCACAAAACAACTTCGCCTGCCTTTTGCACAGTTAAATTTTCAACAGCGTCTTCACCTTTAGCCGCTAGATCAAATGCATCTTTGATCTTCGTAAAGATCTCAATGTCGCGTTTCCAGTCTGCATAATTAAGTTGATAATCATTGAGGGCATTCTTGTATGCCCGCTTCGCTTTTTGATTAGCCCAAAATCCCATGTCCCTATAGTGCCCTAATCCACTGACAAATCAGGCTCGGCTCTTATTTACACTCGGCCAAGCGCGCCTTCACCAGCGCCAGAATCAACTTAGTATCAACAGCCCAATCATTGGGCACGCCTATCGTCTTTTTCTTCACAACTAAATCAGCCATCTTGGGAGCAAACTCTGCAATGACATCTGCGCTCCATGGCGATAGCAAAATATGCTTAGTTGCAGCCGTTGCCCCAAATACATAATCTGTACCAATTTTCATCATCGGTTGATTCCACGCAATAACAAGCTCTGCTTTTGGATACTTTGTCGCAATTGTTTTAAAGATTGTGCGCATAACCTTTGCCTGATCTTTACCAATTGTTTTGTAATAAGCAGCAGGTGTTTCATACTTTCGCGTCGAGGTTGACCCCCGTGAGTACATCACCAAAGCATTTGCATGTGCCTGGCTAAATCCATGGTTTTCGCGCAAGTATGCAATTTGGGCGGGATATTTCTCATCGGCCAGATCCTTCATCACTGAAAACCAGTAGGACATCTTGTGCCCATACTTCTTTTCGATAAGCGGAAAATGCGCCTCACGTGAATGATCTTTGAGAGCCATACCCAAATAATACCGAGTATTTCTCACCGCAACTGGCACTATGTACTCATGACTAAAGAAATCAACGCATCCAGTATTCGCCGCTACAACGTCATCGCCGGTATTTTCCACTTAGCCCAAATGCTTGTGGTCCTATCGCTTGCCAATGATTTCTCGCTTCCAATCGTTGCCCGCTATATGGCTGGCCCACCGGGAAGCACATTTGCCCAGCCAATTACTTTGCTTAACACTCCAGTTGGTTTAGCCGTTGCAATCTTTCTTGGTCTCTCAGCTTTCTTTCACTTTCTTGTCGCATCACCTCAATACTTTGGTCGCTATCAAGCCGGCATAGCTGCACAACGCAACTATTTCCGCTGGGTTGAATACAGCATTAGTTCCTCAGTAATGATCGTCCTTATTTCTCAGATTTGTGGAATCACAGATGTTGCAGCAATCGTTGCAATCTTTGGGGTTAACGCATCCATGATCTTGTTCGGTTGGTTGCAAGAAAAATATGAAACCCCTGGAAACGGTGGCTGGCTTCCATTTATCTTCGGCTGCATTGCCGGAATAGTTCCTTGGCTAGGACTAGTTTTCTACATCTTTGCTATCGGGGGACCTGGCGATACCAAAGCACCAGCATTTGTCTATGGCATCGTAATTTCACTCTTTGTTCTCTTTAATACTTTTGCTGTTGTGCAGTATCTGCAATATAAAAAGGTTGGTAAATGGAGCGATTACATCAGGGGAGAGAAGACGTACATCACTCTGTCCTTGTTAGCTAAATCAGCACTTGCCTGGCAGATCTTTGCATCAACGCTGATTCAGTAATTTCCTTCTACCTAATTGGATTTGCCGCGCTTTAACAACTTAACAATCAGCCCAATCACGATTAGCAGCAGCCCTATTGGTACGCTAATAATTAATAACCACAGATAAGTGCCAGTTCCTGAACCTTCATCAAACATAGAGGTTCCGCTAATAAGGGAAGTAATAAAAGCAAGCACTATTGGCAGAAAAGCTAATACCAGCCCTATGCGGATGAGCGGAGTTTTCTTCACAAATTCATTATAGGCATCGGCGAGTCACTTGAGATGAATTCAAGGCTCCTGAACAATTTCCCCTGAGGTAAACCCAACCAACTCAGAATGGGAAATTTTCGATGAAAATCACAATGCGCACTTTCGTTCTTGGCTTCACGGGCATCATCAATTCAGTCCTAGCTTTTCTAGGAATGGTCGTTCCAGCAAAGGCATTTGGCGAGGACAACTTGAGCGTTGTTATCTTGTCTAATCTTCGTGCTTTCACGGCAGCTGAGTTAGCTCTAACTATATTTTCACTCTATTCACTCTCACACAAGAAGTACCAGGACATGGCACTTATCTTCATTTTGTTGACTGTTATTGGCTGGACTGTTGGTCAGACCCTGAGCATCTTTGTTGATGGAGCACCTGGCACATTCACTGTTGGAACAATCATCGTTCAAGCATTATTTATTC
This sequence comes from Actinomycetota bacterium, assembly GCA_009698445.1. Classification (GTDB taxonomy): domain Bacteria; phylum Actinomycetota; class Actinomycetes; order Nanopelagicales; family Nanopelagicaceae; genus Planktophila. Next base: position 15,094 of record WLQG01000013.1, on the reverse strand, counting down.
CACTCACTTGGCAAGCCCTAAAGAAAGGTTAATTAAAATGGATCAACACTTAAACGCAGCCAGAGGTCACAACGTTGAACTTGGCTTTAACAACACTCGAACGATCTTTACCTTTGGAAACCTTGCAGCTATTGCCATTGATGCATTGGCAGATTTAAGCGATGGCTCAAAGCTAGCTTTGTCAGTTGCTGTAGTAATCCTCAATCTTTCATGTGTGCTCTCTTTTGACACAGAACTTAAGATTTTTGCATCATTGAGCAAAGACACAGGCGATGAGAATTCAGCCTATGCCAATGGTGGTAAGCAAACTCCTTGGGGAGCATTCAGAGTCTTTTGCCTAGTGATCTGTGTTGTTGCAGCCGTAGCGCAGTTAATGGCGATTAACGGGTAGGTTGACAGTCCGCGTTACTCTTTTGTAATGGGAATCAAGGGCAAGTTCTTTAAAGGGCTCTTAATTGTGCTGGTACTTGCCCTGATTCCTGTTGCAGCGCTTTCTGCCCAAAAGGTTACTCCAGGCAGTGCGTGTAAAACCGTTAACCAAAAAGTTAAGTACCTGAATAAAACCTATACCTGTATTAAGTCTGGGAAGAAGTACGTTTGGAACAAGGGTGCAGCAACAGCAACTCCCACTCCAACACCTACTCCCGCTCCCACGGCTACCTCTAGTCCAACGCCTACAACTAAGCCAATTGAATTACCAAGCAGTGGTTCACCTTGCAAAGTTCAGGGAGAGACTTTTACTTCTGGAGGTACACCGTTAGTTTGCCGTCTAATTGCCGGGGGCATCTATAAATATTTTGAACTCACAAAATCTTTCACCACAGCTTCAAATCCAATTTCCCCAGACAAACTTGCAACCTGTCGGTTAACAGATCAAAGACCTCAGCCAGTACAGCCTGAAGGAACCTTTATCACGTATCCAATTGTCCCTCATGTTGGAAGTGTTAAATCTGGAATTGAAAAAATAGCTGTAGTCGGCTTTGACTTTAGTGATTCTCCGGGGCAAGGAAATCCACTAGATATTCTTGGAAATAATCTTGAAAGGGCTGGGCAATTCTTTAATTGGTATTCAAATGGGAAAGTGAAATTTGAATTTACAACTTATGACAAGTGGATTCGCCTGAGTCAGCCATCGAGGGCATACGTGACAGGTGAGCATTTCACCAGTACTACAGGTGCTATGACGGTGACAGATATGGCTCAAGAGTTTAATTCGGCAATAAATAAATATATTAACTTGAGCGGCTATACGGCAGTGTTCTTTGTTTACCCAAAAACTATTGAAACGATTACCCAAAATTATGGTCTTGCAGCAGGCTGGAACGGACTGCCTGCCTTTTATGGAGTTGGGCCAAGTTATTATCCAGTTGAATTTCCATATTGGACATACATCATTCATGAGATGCTCCATGAGCAAGGACTTCAAGGCCACTCACCAAAAGCCCCTTGGCGCTTTGGAGTTCTCTTAAACGGTAACGGCTATACAGCAGGTATGAACTCTTGGGATGAGTTAGCCGCAGATTGGATAACTGAAGATGAGATCTACTGTATTGATAAAGCAAATTTAAAACCCGTACAAATTAGTCTTGCACCTATTGAGAGACAACAAGCCGGCGTTCACACCATCATGATTAAATTGGATAATCACAGAGCACTTGTCATTGAATCTCACCGGCAAGGAGATTTTGCTCAAGGTATGCCTGAATATGGATATGGCATCACCTTGCAATTAGTTGATACAACTAAGATGACTTCGTGGGATAACGACACCAATGTCACTAGCGTGTATTTGAAAGTTTCCAATTACCAGCGTTATGGCCCCGAGTACGGGACACGGCTCAATAACAAATTTGCAGATGACTCTGGAACAAACCTCTTTAACGGAATCGGCGTTTCTGGTGCACGGTGGGGATTAGATCAAAACTTCCTTTTGTTGGAGGGTGAGAAATACACGTTAGAAGGCATAACGATTGATTTTCTTAACAGCGGCAATACTGACCTAATTTCCCTGAGTAACTGATTTTTGGACGTGCCCGCCTTCAAGGGGTGAGCGCCAATGAAAGTGAAACCCCTTCGCTAAATCCCTTGCATAAGTATGCTTTATACAAGTATTCTCAGCGTGCGTGCTAATCTCGAGGAGCGCCACCAGGCATTTCTAGCTAGAAAAGGCGTTACCTGATTTCAATCGTGGGGGGAGCGCTGGGTGAAAATCGAAAAAGTTGAAGTCATTGTTAGCAGCCCGGACCGTAATTTTTTGACCCTTCGACTCACAACAGATGATGGTCTTGTTGGCTTAGGTGATGGAACATTAAATGGTCGAGAACTTGCAGTTGCTAGCTATTTAGAAAACCATGTTGCACCCCTGCTTATTGGTCGCGATGCACATCGGATTGAAGACACTTGGCAATATCTTTATAAAGGAGCGTATTGGCGTCGCGGGCCAGTGACCATGGCAGCCATTGCCGCTGTCGATGTTGCTCTGTGGGATATCAAGGCAAAAGCTGCGAATATGCCTTTGTATCAATTACTTGGTGGTGCATCTCGCACTGGAGCCCGTGCCTATGGTCATGCAAGTGGCTTTAGTATCCCAGAATTATTTGATTCTATTCGGGATCATCAAGAGCAAGGGTTCAAAGCAATACGGATTCAAACTGGAATTCCTGGACTTTCTTCAATCTATGGAGTGGCCTCAAGTCCCTCTGCCGGTGGCAAAAGATATGACTATGAACCTGCACGACGAACGAAATTACCAGTTGAAGAAATTTGGGACACGCCTTCTTATATGCGACACCTTCCAACTGTTTTCGAAGCGGTGCGAAACGAATTTGGCCCCGAATTAACATTGTTACACGATGGTCACCACCGAATGACGCCAATTCAAGCTGCAAAATTAGGCAAGTCACTGGAACCATATGATCTTTTTTGGCTAGAAGATTGCACACCGGCAGAGAATCAAGAGGCTCTCAGACTTGTTCGCCAACATACAACCACCCCATTAGCAATTGGTGAAGTATTTAATACTGTCTGGGATTATCAAACTTTGATTCAAGACCAACTTATTGACTACGTACGCTCAGCAGTAACACATACCGGCGGCATTACTGCGATGAGGAAAATCTTGGATTTCGCTGCACAGTATCAAATCAAGTCTGGAATTCATGGACCAACTGATATTTCTCCAGTTGGAATGGCTGCGGCTTTGCACTTAGATCTTGCCATTCATAATTTTGGAATTCAGGAGTACATGCGCCATAGTGAGGCAACCAACGAAGTCTTTATTCAGTCCTTTACTTTTGAAGATGGCTATCTACATCCAGGTGAACAGCCTGGTTTAGGCGTTACTTTAAACGATGAGGCATCATCCAAATTCCCATATCAAAGTGCATATCTTCCCGTAAACCGTTTACAGGATGGAACTTCGCATGATTGGTAATTGAAACCACAAATAGTTCAAAGAAATTAAAGGTCGCAGCAATTCACTAATGGAGAAGAGAGAGAACATGAAGGAACTAAAATACGGTGATTTAGCAGTAACAATTCTAGATTCGAATGAAGCGCTGGGCAAAAGAGCGGCACAAGATTTTGCCGTAGCTACTCAGAATGCGCTGAAGAATAAGAGCGAGATTTCGATAATTCTTGCAACTGGAAATTCACAACTATCTTTCGTTAATGCCCTCTATGAGCGCAGCGATATTGAATGGTCCAAAATAAGCGTTTTTCACATGGATGAATACCTTGGAATCGACGATAAGCACTCCGCTAGTTTCTTTCGTTGGATGCATGAAAGAATTGAACTTAAGTTAAAGCCAAAAGCATTTTATGGAATTCGCGGTGACGTGCCTGCGGCCGAAGAAATCGCTCGATATACCGAATTACTTCAAAAAAATAAGCCATCGATTTGCGTGATGGGAATTGGCGAAAATGGGCATGTTGCATTTAATGATCCACCTGCTGATTTCTCAACCAAGGAGCTAATCAAAATAGTAGAACTCGATGACATGACATGTCGATTGCAACAAGTAAACGAAGGACATTTCGCTTCATTAGAAGACATGCCACTTCAAGCGCTGACCCTAACTGTCCGCGCACTTTTGGATCCAGAAACTGTTTTGGTTCTGACTCCCGAGTCCAGAAAAGCACAGGCCGTGAAGGACTCTTTGGAAGGACCGCTAACACCAACATGTCCGGCATCAATTCTAAAGACTGCGCCTAACGCCCACCTATATCTCGATCAAGATTCATCAGCTCTTTTAGCGCTCTGAATCTAATCGGGTAAAAATCATTGGAGTAATCGTTGCTCAACTCTGATCCAACAATAAAGAATGCTCCAACCTTGAGTTTCGACATTGTTTATGCAGGTGGAAGCAGAGAGTTGCAGATAAAAGCCGCAAGGTCAGAGGAATTATCTGACTTTGCGGGCCAGATTCATGAATCAGCCAATGAGTACGTACTTGTTGGCAAACCAAACGCTGTAAATGCACATGCGGTGCGCATGCATCTGCCTTGGCTCAAACCTAAACCGCTGGGATTAAATCTTTCAGCCGGGGTAGGAGATCGTCTTGGACTAGCAACGTCTGGACATGCACGAGCTTTTGCAAAATATGGCAAAGGAATTTTGCCAATTTTCGTTCAACAATCAGCTCGAGAGATGGAAAGATTATTTCGAACACCACAAGAAGTAATGGACGATGCCACCTTTGGATTGATTGAATCGTCATGGATGAGTCAATTTGGATCCGATGCAGATCACTTAAAAACAATCGCTGATATCGATACCGCTCTAGCCGCTGGATTCACTATGTTCACGCTAGATCCAGGAGATTCTGTGGCAGTAGTGCCCCCTAATTTTGATGGCAGCTTGAATCATTTGCCCTGGGGCGAGCTTGAAGATACTGAAGATTCAATGATTCTTAGATACACGGATAAGCAATTTAATATTGGTGAGTCATCTATCTCGATGACTCATGAGGAAATAAGGCACGCTGCGTACAAATACAGTTCTGCCGTAGCATCGGTTGTTTCGATGTATCGACACTTAATGCAAACAGCAACACATGAAGTTGAAGTTGAAATTGCAATTGATGAGACCAGTGAAGTCACCACAATGGGTGAACATATTTTCATGGCAACAGAACTTAAACGCCTTGGTGTTAAGTGGATCAGTTTTGCGCCACGTTATATTGATGGTTTTGAAAAGGGTATTGAATTCAAGGGCAATCTTGAAGAACTGGAAGTAAACCTCAAAGAACATTTTGCAATTGCAGAAGCGTTGGGTCCTTACAAATTGAGCATTCACTCTGGATCTGACAAGTTTGATATCTATTCCATGGCGCACGATATCTGCGGTGGCCTAGTCCACCTTAAAACCTCTGGAACAAGTTATCTTGAAGCATTGTCAGTATGTGCCCAATTTGCCCCTGATTTATTTCGAGAGATTTATCAAATTAGTGTGGACTCATACGCCAAAGCACGCTCTTCCTATCAAGTTTCAGCTAACCTGAAAAATGCCCCATCAGCGGCTACGTTAAGTGATACCGATTTAAGAGGACTCATTACTTCAGAAGACACTCGGCAGATTCTTCACGTCGGCTACGGTGATGCGTTGACAATTAGAGGCAGTTCTGGGAATTTCGTGTTGCGCGATGCATTAGTGAAATGTCTAATTGAAAACAAAGAAGATTACGATCAAGCAATGGAACTACATATTGGAAGACACTTATCACTCTTTGGTTAAGCTGAATTAAATTTAATACTATTTAGAATCAGCTGATCTTGCCTGGCTAACCATTTGAGTTGGATTGACATATCTCAAGGCCACAATCAAAATAAAGAGTGTAGTAAGCATATAAAACACTGCCATCGCACTAATTGCTTGGTAAGGGCGAATTCCAGAAGCAAAAACCGCGTAATAGAGTGCCACGACAAGAGTGTTACTGCCTGGGCCAGAGACTAAATATGTAAGTTCGAAAAGTGCCACAGTTTGCACAAGCACAAGCAGCGCCGCCGCAAGTAGCCCTGGAACAATAAGGGGAGTTAGGATTTTAATAAATATTTGCCTTGTTGTTGCTCCACACATTCTGGCTGCGGCCTCAATTTTTGGGTCGATTTGTTCGATAAAGGGAGAGAGCACCAAAATAACAAAGGGGATAGCAGGCACAGTATTAGCAACAATCACACCGGTTAATGTTCCACCGAGATTTAAACGATAAATGAAAGTTGCCAATGGAATTCCATAAGTTATGGGCGGCAACATGATTGGAAGTAAGAAGCTCAACATGAGAATCTTTTTGCCTGGAAAATCACGGCGGGCAAGAACATAAGCAGCCGGAGTTCCAACAAGGATTGAGATTACAACCACAGCCAGAGCAACCTGCAGCGTTACTCTTAAGAGATTGGGAACCTGATAGTCGTGCCAGGCTGTTGTATAAAATTTCGTTGTCCATCCCGAAGGCAACCAACCATCAAACCATTCAGTACCAAAGGAACTAACTACTACTGTGCCAATGACTCCTAGAAGGTTGATAAAAAAGAAGGCAACCGATCCCCAAATAAGCCAACCCAATGGTGATTTTACAAAAACTTTTCTGGAACTCATTAGCCCTTGCCTCCAGAAGTACTTCCACTGTAAAGCCGTGATCTCATAACCAATACAAGTGCGACTACAGCAAGTTCAAAGGCGCCAGTAATTACTGATATTGCTGAAGCCATCGAGTAGTCGTAATTATTAACAATTGCTTGAGCAGCAGCGACAGCTAGAACATGTGAATCTCCAGCTGGGTTTCCAAGCAAGTTAGCCGAAGGGAAGACAGAAAAAGCGAGTACAAAATTTAGGCAAAATGTAATCGCTAACCCTGGAGTTAGCAGCGGAAAAGTAATGTACCTAAATCTCTGCCAAGAAGTAGCGCCCAACGTACTTGCCGCTTCTTCCATTTTAGGATTAATTCCTGATATGTATGAAAGCGTGAGTAAAAACGCAAAAGGGAAACCGGTTATGAGCAACGAAATTATTACGCCCCAAAAATTATGCAGTAATTGCAAAGGCTGATCAATTATTCCTGCGGCTAACAAAGTTCGATTAAACCAACCGTTTGGAGCTAAATATGCCGACAAGCCCTCAGCAATGAGGACTGTTCCAAGACTCATTGGAATTACAAGCAGGGTATTAATTGTTCGTTTGCCTCGTACACGGTGTCGTAGTCGCACGGCAAGCGGAACGGCTGCGAAAACATTTATAAGTGATACGGGCAAAGCAATTCTAAAAGTATTCCAAATTGAATTCCGCATGTATGTGTCACCAAAAAAGCTTCGATAGTTTCCTAAAGCTCCAGATTTAGCTTCCATAGGGTGAAACGACAAATAAGTACCATAAATAGTTGGGTAGATAAAGAAAGCTAACATTGCTAAAAACGCTGGGACAAGTAAGAAAAGAAGGCGATCAACGCCATGTTCTGCTAGCCAGGACTTCAAATTAAAAGTTCTGGCGCTAGTGTCAACACTAGACATGTGGCTATGCGTCACTATCTGGATACACAAGTACCCGGTCTGAAGCAACTGTCAGGTTTGTGCTCTGACCAACTTCAAGTTTTTTAGGAGTGCGAAGATGGAGGGTAATTCCCTGTGCGGTACTAACTTCAACAGCAAAATCCTTGCCCTGATATTCAACGGATTTTACGGTGCAGGAAATGCTGTTACCTGAAGTATTTTCAATGAATAAATCTTCAGGACGAATAGCTACTCGTACTTTGCCTGCGGCAGAACCTGAAAATAGGTTCGAAGCTGTTAGTTCTAGACCTGGTGCCCTAAGAGAATAATTACCTGCAGATCCTCCTGCGAGCAAATCCATTGAAATCAAGTTTCGGTACCCCATGAAATCGGCAACAAAACTATTAACTGGATTCATGTAAACATCCTCGGGTGTTCCGATTTGCTGAACCTTGCCATCGTGCAGAACAACGAGGCGATCAGCAAGTGATAACGCTTCCTCTTGATCATGGGTCACATAAACAGTTGTGAGACCTAATTCGCGGTGCAAACGCTTAATTTCACTTCGCATCTCGTGTCGCAGTTTTGCATCAAGATTTGATAGTGGCTCATCCATAAGAACAACTTGAGGTTCGATAACAATTGCACGGGCAATAGCAACACGTTGCTGTTGGCCTCCCGATAGCTGACTCGGATGTTTATCAGCATGAAGAGACAATTGGACAAGATTAATTGCCGCAGTAACACGTCGCTCAATTTCAGATTTTGCGACCTTTTTGATCTTTAACCCGAATCCAATATTTTGGCGCACGGTTAAATGGGGGAAGAGTGCATAGTTCTGAAAGACCATTCCAAAATCTCGGCGCTCTGGCGGTAACGTGTCAATGCGTCGATCATCTAAGAAAATTGATCCGCCGGTTAACGGCAAGAGTCCTGCCAAACAGTTCAATGCCGTTGATTTACCGCAACCTGAAGGTCCTAACAGCGCAACAAATTCTCCGTTGCCAATTGTTAAGGATAAATTGGAAAGTGCCACGGACTTGCCAAAGGCCCGTGACACCCCCTTCAAGTGCAGTTCGCTAAAGTCTTGCTTAGACAATTAGTGAAACCTTTCTACTTTAGTTTGGCTCCGCCAATTTCTTTATCCCATTTTTCAAACATCGCTCCCAGTTTTTTACCTGGCAACTGTGGAAGTGCAGGGAATTTAGCAAGGAGTGCAGGATATTCAGGTCGGCCGTAAACAGCGATTACTTTACGACTTGATGCAGGTGCCATTGCAGGAAGAATTCCTGAAATTGCTGGACCTGGATACATGTAACCATCATCGTATGCATATGCCTGTTGTGATGGAGTCAAGATCCACTTCATCAAATCAAGAGCTACAGCGAGCTTGTCGGCTGTCTCTCCCTTAGGAATTGCTAGATAAGTTGCATCCATCATCCATGTTGTGTTTTCAAATGCCACAACCTTGGCTTCCTTTGGAACAGTTCCAATTGCGCGTACGTTTACATCCCAACCTGCAGAACTTGGAACGATTTTCTTAGTTCCAGCTGCAAGTTCACGCATGCTCTTGCCTGTACCGGTTGTGTAGTAAGGAATGTACTTTCCAAGATCCTTTAGGTATGCCCATGTCTTATCCCAGCCATTAATTGGATCTTGTGGATCCTTATCGCCGAGGATGTATGGCAATCCCTGAACAAATGCACGTCCAGGTCCTGAGTTTGATGGACGGCCATAAGTAAATCCGTCTGGATTCGCCTTTACCCACTCAAGCAATGCTGCTGGAGTTGTTGGTGGCTTTGCAACTGACTTTGGAAGGTACTCAAGAAGTGGACCGTAGTTACCAAAGTCATCAACGATTGCATAACCTTCAGCTTGCTGCCACATTAATTTTGCACCAGGTAGGTAACGTGAAACGCTAGCACCAAGTTGATAGTTGTAATCTGGGAATAATTTTGTTAACAGTCCTTGCTCAATTGAAGGAGCAAGCGCATCATTTCCTGTTAGCAATAGATCGATTTGCAACTTACCTGCTGCTTGTTGAGCTTTTAACTTTGCAGCAATTTCTGTTGCATCGCCAGTTTCAAAGTTTACTGATGCAAGGCGCTTTGGAAAACGTCGCATGTAACTTTCGACCATTGGCTGAACAACCTGTAAATCGCCAGCTACGTCAACAAGGTTGAGGGTTACTGGAGATGAAGGCATTTTTAGTGCAGCACCAATCGGATTGGCCTGCTTGAAATTGGCAACTGCTGGACTAGCAACAACAATTGTGGCCACTAAGGTCACACTTGTGAGTACAGCAAAGAATTTACGATTCTTACTTAACATTAAAGACTCCTTCTCTCCACTACATTCGAGGGCTGGATAGATTTACATTCAGCCTGTGGCCAGATGGCCATGAGCTTGTGTCGTTAGAACTATAGTCATACTTATTACAAATACAATGGGCTGGCCGCATTTTCTACGGGTGAATTCCACGCATGAGTAGAGGCCGACTACGGAGTTTTTTCGATCTCGGACTCCCAAACTTTGTTCATTTCCTCCATTGCCTGCTCCATGATTGCAAGCATCGAATCATGTGCCGCGCTCGCCGCCCCCTTTTGGATTCGATCTGCCACATCAATGTGCAGTTGCAGCGCCTCCTCTTTAGGGTGGGCAGGCATCAGGCCGTAATGAGTTCGCCCAGTCAATACCTCTTTAACCAAACTATTGAGCTTTGAAAACATCTCATTGCCTGAGCTTTCAAGGATGAGCTGATGAAATCGAACGTCAAGGGCGAGAAAAAGTTCAACATCCTCATTCTGCCCAGCGATTTTCATTCGTTGAGCTAGTGCGACTAACTCTGTGGTGTTTATTAGCGGTGCCCGAATGGCGGCAAGTCTGGCTGCGGCAGGCTCGATTGCGGATCGGAGCTCATTTAATGAGCGCAATTGATTGATACGAGCCGATGAAGCAAGGCGCCAGCGAATAATCTGCGGGTCAAATAGATTCCAATTGCTCGGGGGCAGCACGAGGACGCCTACTCGGCGAGTTGAAGAGACAAGCCCCATTGATTCCAAAACTCTGACAGTTTCTCGTACCACTGAGCGTGAAACCTTGTATTGAAGTTCAAATTCCTCTGTCTTCACAACGGTTCCAGTAGCAAGCTCGTGCGCACATATAGATAGGCCAATTTCCTCGACGAGTTGGCCATGCAACCATCGAGTAGCCGGCTTATCCCTTGAGGGCAGTTGAATCTCATCCATGGGACAAGGTTAGTTGAAACAGAGGACCCTAAGCCAGTAGTACTTAGATATCTGTGTGATGGATGATGCCACCACCGCGGAACTTAAGCATTGGTGTCTTCTGCCAAACATCCATCGCATCATCAAAGCTCTTTGAATTTGCCATGACCTTGTCTTGTGATGCACCAAATGCTGCTGCACTATCAAACTCAACGGAATAGATCCAAGCTCCGTTGTATTCGCCATATCCACCTTCATAGATGTTTACAGCTGATGCGCCTGCTTCTGCAAGAAATAACTTCTTCCACTCTGCAAGTCGTTGCATTTGCTGACGACGAGTAATGCCTTCCATACCTTCTACTATCCATATTTCTGATGTTTTTGCCATGTGATTCTCTCCTCCTATAGATCGAACTTTGGACTTTTGGAAACTACTCCCATAGCAAGGTCATTACAACGGATAGGCGAAACCAATTTCAGGCTCAACTAATTTCCACTTGAGCGCCACACGCTGGATCCATTTAGGCACGCCACCTCTATTTATGCGAAGCAGCAACAAGGCTGCTCCTATAAACATGACGTTGTTAAAAATCCCGGATGTTAATCCTTCCCATAAACTTGGGTTCAATTGTTCTGTAGTACTTGTATCAGTTCTAACTTTGTCAAAGACGATACTCCAATCACTGATTGCATGAAAGAGCACTGCTATCCAAATACTGCGCGTTACGATCATAAGTACGCAAGCAAAAACCCCGAAAGCAAATGCATCGATCACATGCCAATAAGCCCGCCACGGATCCCAATTGGGTCCGCGATATAGATTTAAATGCATCAACCCAAAAAACATTGATGAAACAAAAATTGCTCTGCCTTGTCCAAATTTTCGCATAATTCCAAATATCAGACCGCGCGAGACCATCTCTTCACCAAATCCAATTGAAAGCAAGAAAATGATTCCGCGAAATGCCATCCCTGGTGCAAGGTGTGCTTTATGAGGAAAAGAAACTGCTAAGAGCATAAACAGTGAAGCAATCACCAACGCCAACACTGTTTTAAAATGCACACGGGGGAGCCCAAAGTACTCAAGGCTATCGAGCCCCAAAAGATATATAGCCAGATAAAAAATCAAACCCAATGTCACGTAGCTAACCGTGGCATTAACGTACTTCTCATTACTAATCCAAGATCCTGGCAGTAAGTCGAGGATTAATAGGGCAAAAATTGAAACACCAGCAGCGATAACGTAGTGCCGCACTTGTCTCATACCCGCCACGATAGAGACCCCAACAGACAAATCTGTCAGTTATTCCGGCTTGGCTAAAAGCCCTGCAGCACCCTTTTTTAGGGAGTTTTAATCCAAAGGGCTAGAAGAAACGGCCGGAAAATCCTCATGCACCCTTGACAGAGATGGCTAAGAAGTAGATTCTTTGATTACTGGAAACCTTTCCAGTTTTGAGTGAATCTCGGTGTTGCTCAAAAACCATAGAGGGGTTTATATGAAAATTCGAGATAAAGCATTTGTCGTGGGGTGTGCGGCGGCAGTGCTCTTAACTTCACTTGGGTTCACTGGAGCGTCTGCATCTGTTTCACCCAAGAAGGCAATTACTACTAAGCCAGTGACATTGACCATGTGGTGGTGGGGCGATCAAGAAGCTCCTGGAGCAAAATTGTGGGTTGACGACACGGTTATGGCGTATCAAAAAAAGCATCCAAATGTAACTATCAAAACTGTTCTTCAAACAACTGATGGATTGGTCCCCGCCTTTGCCGCTGCAGCTGCAGCCAAAAAGGGTCCAGATCTACAGTATTTCTGGGGTGGAATTTACGCTCAACAACCTGGATGGGATGGCCAAATTGCGCCGGTATCAGATTACATTCCCGCCTCAGAGTTAAAGCATTACATCAATGCAACGACAGAACTTTCATTTAAAGGGAAAATCTGGACCGCACCTTGGTATGTAAATCCTTCCTTCCCAGTACTTGCACGAACAGATGTATTGAGTAAATACAACTTAACTGTCCCAACAACTTGGAAAGATTTGCTCAACGTTTGTGATGTTCTTAGCGCTCAAGGCGTGCCTGCATTAGCTGGTGGAGTAAAAGATGGCTGGTTTGGCGGATGGTTGTATTCAATCATCGGCGGACAGTCTGTTTCATCAAGTAAAGATGTAGTAGCGGCCGTAGTGGGAAAACAAAAGTTCACAGATGCGAAACATGCTGATTGGTGGACACGACTTCAGGAAACTAAAGAACACAAGTGCTGGAACTCAGATATCAACTCTCTTGAGCTCTATCAAGCACAACAGTTATGGAAAGACGGAAAGGCAGCTATGACTGTAGTAGCCGGCCCTGATGCTCCAAACTTTGCTAACGCAGTTGGCGCATCAAAGGTTGTCGTTATGGCAATGCCAAAGTGGGGTAAAGGACCATTTGCTGGAAAGATGGGAAGTACTTCCCAGACCATTGGTATCACGCAATGGAGTAAGAACAAAGAAGTTGCAGCTGACTTCTTAATGTTCTCTCACGAGAAGGCTCAACTTAATAACTGGTTCAAGCGCACAGGATCTATGCCAGCTGATGACCGCTTCAATCTGAACTCAGTAAAAGATCCAGTAAAGAAGGCTCTATTCCAAAGCGCACTTCCTGGTGGACCATACCTAGAAAACTTCATCCCTGCCCAACTAGATACTGATGCAGTATTTACAAATGTGCAGTTAGTTCTCAATGGAACTAAGACTGGTAAAGCGGCAGCTGCTGATATGCAAACTCTCATGGAGAGGTTACGTAAGACTGATCGCAAGCTTGTAAGTAACTTCACCGCTTGGAGTAAATGATCAAATCCGTACCGACGGAGTTCGGCATCACCGCCCCTAGAAAGTTAGGGGCGGTGACCGGCCGCTCAAGTAGATCAGGACCATTTCTGTGGATTCTTCCGGCGGGAATGTGTGTCATCCTCATTTTTGGCTATTCAATTATTGACTTGGTACAGCAATCCTTTAAGTACCGTGGAGATTGGGTGGGGTTTGAGAATTTTTCACTTGTTTTAACTGATCCGCTTTTTCGCATAGCAATATTCCATAATTTCTTGCTGTTATTTACGGTTCCAATTCTTGCCTCTTTGAGTTTTCTTTGTGCAGTCTTACTTTTTGAAACTAGAAAAGGAATGAAGTTTTACAGATCTGCAGTGTTCTTGCCTTACATTCTTCCTATTCCAGTCATTGGCGTAGTTTTCGGACAGCTTTTACAACTCAATGGTGCCCTTAACTCAGCATTACGTGCGATGGGCTTTGAAAACCTAGCACTTGATTGGCTCGGAGATCCAGGACAAGCCTTATGGACCATGAGTGCGATCATTATTTGGAAAGAAGTTGGCTTCGGGACAATTTTGATTCTTGCACGGCTGATTTCACTTCCTCTAGAAACTATAGAGGCAGCACGCATCGATGGGGCCGGCTTTTTTAGACTTCATCTAAAGGTGACGCTCCCGCAGCTAAAACCGGTTATTCTTTTTTACATTATCAATGAAGCGATAGTCATGGTTTCTTGGGTATTTAACTATGTTTATGTAATGACCAATGGTCAAGGCGGCCCGGGAAATGCAACCGTGGTTTCCGAACTCTATATTTACCGCAGCGCTTTTCAAAACAAATCTCCAGAATTAGCAGCAACAGCTGCGCTGCTTCTTCTTCTTGCAACGCTAATTTTTATCATAGGTTTTTTTAAGATTCAAAGAAATACAAATAGGGGTGTTTTTAATGAGTAAAAAATATACCCCAATTCAAAAAGTGGGCATCACTTCGCGCCAGTTAATACTTATTTTAATCACTTCCATGGCTGCGGTGCCTGGATACCTTATGGTAACCGGTTCTCTTAAAACTCAGGAAGAATTTCTTAACTCACCTTGGTCACTTCCATTGCATCCAAATTTCAAGGGATACAGCGCAGCTTGGAATGATCAGTTTCCAACTTGGTTTAGAAATAGTTTTTTTGTAACTCTATTGGCGGTGCTCATCACTCTCGTAATGGCGGCATGTGCTGCATGGGGCTTCGCCCACTGGAAGTGGAAGGGAAGAGACACTGTCCTAGGGATACTTATTTCGTTAATGGTTGTGCCTCCCGTTGTTTTACTCATTCCACTTTTCACATTAGGCGCAAAACTTGGGTGGATTTCAACTTTTCGCATGCTAATCCTGGTTTATATAGGCCTTATGTTGCCCTTCTCAATCTACCTTTTAACTAATTTTTTCAGGGCGATTCCAGTAAGTCTTACTGAGGCTGCCGAAATTGATGGAGCCTCTGATTTTAGAACCTTTAGATCTGTAGTTCTTCCACTTTCTGGTCCTCCGCTTATTACTCTCACGATTGTAAATTTACTGTGGGCCTGG
>WLQG01000012.1 GCA_009698445.1 Actinomycetota bacterium | reverse complement strand
TCAGTCATCTAACTGATCGGGTCCGTCGGATTTTCTCCGGCGGGCTTTTCGCATTTCCCATACACGAAGTATGAGATTGGCTATTGCAACGACGAACGTTGCAACATCATTTAGTGTCATTCATTTGCAAGCTGGTATTAAGGCACTTGCTGTGGATATGCGACATTTACATGGCCCCTGTAATATTTGCCAATGCTTGGTGGAATAAATAACGCCCTCTTCTTGCAGGGCTTTCGTGGCTTCTTTGCTCTGGCTATTTTCGTCTTAGTTCTCAAGTGGGCGTTTCCAACTAAGAAAGATCCTGTCGCAAAGGCGCAGCGAAAGCGCGACAAAGAATCATTGCGACAACTGCGCCGCAAATAGGCAGAATTAACCCTATGTCGCTTGCAATCATTACCGGAGGATCACGCGGACTTGGCTTTGAATGCGCCAAAGCTTTGCGCGCTATTGGTCATGACGTTGTCTTGGTTGCTAAAGATCAGAATCGATTAGCAGAAGTTGCCGCACAGTTAGATTGTTCGTACCGAGCCGTTGATTTAGAAGATCTGGATGCGGCTAAGAATACTTTTGAGGAAATTGTGGCCAGCTTTGGCACACCAGAGATTTTGATTCTGGCACATGGTGTGATGAGTGCAAAGATGTCTAAGACGCTAAAGACTGACAACACTGAATGGCGCCGAGTAATGGCAATTAATTTAGACTCAGTTTTTTGCGCACTTAATATTCTTGCAGCGCCGATGGCCGAAGCTAGAAATGGTCGAGTAATTATTTTCTCTGCAGGTTTAGGGCGAATGTCAGGGCCAGGAAATACTGGGGGACTTGCGCCATATCGAATTAGCAAAGCTGGCGTTAACGCACTTGTTAGAAACTTGGCACACGAGACCGGACTCGGTGCACGTGGATTATTAGTTGATGCAGTGTGCCCGAATCATTCACGGACAGATATGGGCGGCCCAGATGCGCCGTTATCTGCCCAGGAAGGTGCGCGCACAGCGATGTGGCTTGCAACACGTGCATTTGATATCAATGGCGCAAGTGATCAAGAAAAGCTAACTGGTGTTTTGTGGGAAGAGATGAAACCTGTTCCCTGGTAAGTCCAATATTGGGATTGATGTAACTAAAGTTGGTGAGTAATCTTTGGCTATGAGCACATTAGGTCGGTCAAAATCAGCGCTGTTAGTTATCGATGTTCAAAATCAAGTAGTTGATGGAGCATTTAATAAAGATGCGGTAGTGGCCAATGTCAATAATGCAGTAAGCAAAGCCCGCGCGGCGGGTGTGCCGGTTGTTTGGATTCAACATTCTGATGACTGGATGGCTATTGGGTCTGATGATTGGCAGATAGTTAAAGAGCTTGTTCCGCTGGATTCTGAAAGTAAAGTAGGAAAGCTTTATAGAAACTCGTTTGAAGCTACAACACTTGAAGAAGTCTTAGCTAAATTAAATGTGGGACATCTTTACTTAACAGGTGCGCAAACCAATAACTGCGTGCGACATACCGGCCATGGGGCGCTAGATCGCGGATACGACGTGACGTTGATAGAAGATGCTCACACAACAACTGACTACACCTTTGAAGGCCAAAGCGTCAGTGCTGAAGTTCTGGTAGATGATTTGAATGCGTCATTTACCGAATATGAACTGCCGGGGCGCAAAGCCAACGTTGTAAATGTTGCTGAAGCATTTGATTTAGAGGCTTTATAACAGGCTCGCGGCGTTAGCGAGGCCTCATATTCTTCATAAGTCATTGAACTTGTCGGGAGAGTTGTTTAGATTTTGGTCATGAGGAAAGCCCTGCGAGTACTTGCCATCGCCCTATCGCTTGCTTTGGTAGTTTCAGTTGCACAAGCTGCAGTAAAGGCTGGGTCGGCTTGTTCTAAGTTAGGTGCGACATCAACTGTTGGTGGAAAGAAATACACCTGTATTAAGAGCGGTAAGAAACAGGTATGGAACAAAGGCGTTGTAGTCGTTGCGCCAAAGCCAACTAGTTCAGCGAGTGCTACTGATCGCGCATCTGCTACGACATTTAAGGCGGGCGATGTTTGCACTTCTACGGGGGAAACTATTAAGAGTGGGACAAAGTCTCTTATATGTCTAGAAGTTGTGGGCCGGAAATTTGAGTTTGTAGATGTCACAACAATGACCGGCGGTTTAGCAAGTCAAAACTCACCGAGTGATTTTTCATTATGCAGAATTCCAGACTCGCGCGTAACCAAGATTCAACGGGCAAGCATTGCATTTCCTGCAGTCCCAGATGATTCAACCTTTTCTAGCACATCAACAATAACTATTGGAATTGTTCCCATTGATTTCAGTGACTCTCCAGGGACTGTAGATCCAAAGACGGTCTATGAGCGAGTCATGACTGAAACAGATGAGTGGGCGAAGTGGTTTACGCGAGGTCGACTTAAAGTTAAATGGGTTGTTTATCCTAATTGGATTAGAGCTCCAAAAACTTCTGGAAAATATAACTGGATTCATCCGATGTCTATGACCTCTCAAGTTCAAGATAACTCACACCAAGTGGGTCAGGATCTTATAGATTTAACTGAAAGTAATTTAGATATTAGTACGGTGCAGGATTTACTCTTCATATATCCACCGAATATCACTGGAATTAAAGATTCAATTAATTACCAATCTGGAATGCAAACTAAAAATGGAATGAGAATGCTGGGTATTTATGCCACGTCTGTTTGGAGTTACCAACAGCAAGATGATCTTGCGATGTGGTTAATGCATGAAAATATGCATCGATTTGGTTACGCTGGACATTCTCCAAGTTACCCACTGATGTTCTCAATCGCTGCGAATCAAGCAGGCGGTTCCCACACCATGAATTTATGGGACCGGGTAGTTCTAGACTGGATTGACAAGGAAGATATCTACTGTGTTGATAAAAATATATTAACGAAGTCAGATATTTCTTTAGTGCCGCAAGAGCGTGAGCAGAATGGGGTGCAAGGCGTTGCCATTAAGTTGAGCGACCACGAATTATTGGTTCTGGAGTCACACAAGAAAGATAAATGGAGCCAGGGGTACAGCGATAATTTCTATGGAATAACTGCCATGTATGTTGACACGACTCGAGATACTGATCGAAGCGGTGAAAATTTTGGTGATGATTTGAAAGGCACCAAATTCTCAAGAACTGCCACATATATTCAGTTCACGCAATACAACCATGGTGATAGTTCAAATAATTTTAGCGGTGGAAATTTTGAAATGAATTATCTCTTACATCAGGGGGAGTTTTTTGAATTCATGGGAGTACGAGTTGAATTCGTAAAAGCTGGATATAACGACACTATCCAAATTAGAAAGGTAAATTAAGCAGGTGAAAAAGTCATTAAGGTTTCTTTCAGCACTACTTTCCTTAATGCTGGTCGTTTCAGTTGCACAAGCTGCCGTAAAAGCAGGATCGGCTTGTTCTAAATTAGGTGCAACATCAACTGTTGCTGGCAAGAAATACACCTGTATCAAAAGTGGCAAGAAGCAGGTATGGAACAAAGGCGTTGTCGTCGTTGCGCCAAAGCCAACAAGTTCACCCACTGCAACACCAACTAGTTCAGCGAGTGCATCACCATCTCCCACACCATCTCCCACACCATCTCCTACGCCATCTCCTACGCCAACAACTGTGCCACTTGTTGAGGGACAAGATTGTTCGAAGATGGGTTTGCAAGGCTCGGATGCAACCGGATTATTGGAATGTCGCCACATTGCCGGTGATCGTTTGGTTTACACACGAGTCACAAATGTTTTCTCTGCAGTAGTTAACCCACTGTCCCCAGATTCTTCATCACTGTGTCGCTTGGCTGACATGCGCCCAGTATTTCCACAAAATACATATTCAATTGCATATCCACCACGACCTTTTTCAAATTACACATCTACAGGAACTTTCAAAGTAGTAGTGGTTGGTATCGATTTTTCAGATGTTCCCGGAACGGGTTCTCCAAGCACAATTTGGAAAGATGATTTAAAAAAGGCAAGCGAATGGCTCAAGTGGTACACAAATGACAAAGTTAAGTTCGAATTTCTTTCTTACCCAGAATGGTTTAGAGCACCCAAGACTTCCGATAAATACGATTCCTCAAACCATGGAGCCAAAGCTCCAGGTGATACACAATCTGGCGGCCTAACAGGACAAGAGATAGCTGATGATTATGTTCATGCAATTGAAGACACAGCAGATCTGTCGAATGTAAATACTATTTGGTTCTATTTTCCAGAAAACATTACAAAAATCGATGGGCAGTGGACCCAACAAACTTCTCATGTTGTTACTAAGAAATACGGCACCATTACTCCGCAACTTGCAGCACTGGGCGGGGATACTTATCGCAGCCGACGTATTCGCTGGGGATATTTCCTTCACGAAATGATTCACGGATTTGGTTTGCAAGGGCATTCACCTAAGTACATTCCCGTCACTGGTCGATTCACCAGAATTGGCATGATGAGTACAGCCGATGGTTGGACTAATGCACTGCTGCCGTGGGATGCAATGACGTGGGGAGTTGATAAACCTTCAGATGTTTATTGCATCGATAAGTCACACCTTTCATCAGTTGATTTAAAACTTGTTCCTTTAGAGCGGGAACAAGAAGGAAATAGATCAATCATGATTCGATTAAATGATCATCAAGTTTTATTGGTCGAATCTCACCGCAGTGATAAATGGGGAGTAGGTGAGGGCCCTGGCTTTGCTGGCGTCATGGTTGCGCTCATCGATACAACTGTAAGTACTTCATTTGATGATAATGAGACTGTTAAAGATCCCGCTACAACATCTACAGGTGTGTATCTATTAGTTGATGGAGCAAAACATGGCTATCACCAACCAATAGGCGGTCAAGTTTTAAATGGAGGACAACTCTATGGAGGAGTCGGCCTTGTTGATGGGGTGGGTATTGCCGGAGACTATGAAGGTTGGGATCTCAACCACATTATGTATACGGGGGAATCAATTACATCCAACGGAATTAAAGTCACGCTAGTAACTGGTGGCGACAACGACACAGTCCGCATTGAAAAATTAGGGCAATAAAAAACTCCGCCTTCCCTCGGCATTAGTTATTGCGCTGAGCACCGTAGAAAGCGTGAAGGGCTAGGGCGGTTGTTTTGATCTGTTCGGCAGCAAAGTGGTTGGGGTCCCAGGCGCAATACAGAGTGATGGACAGTGGATTTTGCTTTCCAGCCAGCTTTATTAATAGAGGGTGCAGATTAAATCGTGGGTCATCCGAGCTAATACAGACGGCGCGATTGGCCGCAGCCAAAGCTTGCGATGCTTGAGTTGATTGAGTTTCAAAAGCAATATCTACAGATAAACCGGCTCCCGAGATAGCTTGATCAAAGATTCGTCGAACGTTGTGATTATCGTCAACGATTGCAATTGGATACTTTGCTACTTCGGCCAAAGAGATTTCTTTTCGATTTATATTCTTTTCATCCTCTGGCAACTGGGCCCAGATGGGTGAATATCCAACAACGACAAACTCTAGATGAGCAGGAGGCGGGCTACTTCCAACAACTAAATCAGCTCGATACTCTGCCAGTTCGCGATAAACGGCATTTGGCAGGACTTCTCGAATATTTGCGAGCAATCCTTTTGAACCAGCCGATGCAATAAAAGGTGCAATCACATCGGCCACTGTTGTTGGGGGTCCGGCAATTGTTAAGCGCACCATTTCGCTGTGATCCGATGAGCGCATCTTTGCTTCAGCTTGATCGGCGCGAGATAACAAGTCTCTGGCAATAGGTACAAAGGCAATTGCTGCAGACGTTGCACTGGCTTTTGCCCCTGAGGAAAAAAGCGTCACACCTAAATCACGCTCTAATTTTCTAATCTGGCGCGACAACGTTGGTTGGCCGATATGGAGTTCACGAGAGGCGGCCGATATAGAACCTTGTTCAAATACGGTTAAGAAGTAGCTCACTAGTCGCAAATCCATACAGGGAGTATGCCTAATAAGCATAGGAAACGGCAACCTATCTGTATAGACAGGCATACCTAGCAACTTTAAACTCACAGCACGCGCCTATATGAAAACCCTCGTGAGGCCGTTTATTTGCTCTGAAGGAGGAATGCCAATGTCATTTAAGTCTCGATTTTCTTCACCGAAAATCCGCTTAATTGCAATTACAACGTCAGCACTTCTAGCAATCGCTAGCTTTGCTGTGCCAAATGCTGCTCAAGCAGCTTCAGTATTTAAAGTTGCAACATCTGCAGCTGTAACTACGTGGGATCCAGTTCAGTCATTTTCAACTGAAGCTTTTTACATGACAAATATTTATGAGCCACTTCTCTGGAAAAATCCAGATGGGGTTAGCCCTGAATATGCACCAGCGCTCGCAACTTCATGGTCTTCATCCACAAATGGAAAGACATGGACATTTAAATTGCGTGCTGGAGCAACTTTCCATGATGGATCAGCGGTTACTTCAGCTGCCGTAAAGGCCAGCCTTGAATCTTCTAAGAAGATTGGTGGCGCCGGATTTATTTGGGATGCATTAAAGACTATCGACACACCAAGTGATGACACTGTTGTGCTAAATCTTTCATACGCAGCTCCAATGGATTTGATTGCATCTTCAACATACGGTGCATACATTGTTAATCCAAAGTCATTAGATGCTGTTGCTAAAGATTCTAAGTACTACGAATCAGGCAAAGACGGTGGCTCTGGTCCATACACAATTTCTAGCTACAAGGCTGGAAGTTCAGTAGTTCTCTCTGCCTATGCAAAGCACTGGGCAACAACTAAGCCTGCCTATTCAACTATCGATATTTCAATCGTTGCTGATGGAATTACAGCTCAGCAGATGATGACCTCGGGACAAGTCGACTGGGCTACAAATATTCCGTTGACTAGCATGACTTCATTTAAGCGCAACAATAAATACAGCGTGATTAAGTACAAGTCACCATTTAACTATGTTGGTTACTTCAATACATTGCGTGCGCCTTTGAATAATCCAAAGGTTCGCCAAGCATTGTCACTAGCATTGAACTATCGCGAAATTACTGCGGTGGGTGGACAAGGGTATGCAACGCAAGCTCGTTCAGCAGTTCCTGCAGGAATCTATCCATATGATCCAGCAACACCTCAGTATCAGATGGCTAGAACTAAGGCAAAGCAACTTCTTGCAAGTGCTGGCGTTAAGGATCTAACAATCAAGATCACTTATGCATCAGAGAACTCTGCAGAAGCACGCTTTGTTCCACTGATTAAGGATGCCTTTGAAGCAATCGGCGTAAAGGCTGAAGTTCAAGGAATTCTCTTTAATCAACAATGGGCAGCTGCAAAGAAGGATCCAGCAAATGCGCAAGATCTATTTATTGTTAAGTACTGGCCAACATATAGTGATGCAGGAGTAGATAACCTTTGGTCTCTATTCCATAGCAGCACTAAGCCATTCTTCAACTTGAGTTATTGGAAGAACACGGCCTATGACAAGTTGATAGATGAAGCAACTGAACTCAGCGGTTCTGATAAGGCTGCTGCGCAAAAGCTATACAGCCAGGCGATGGTGATTCTGTACAACGAAGCACCAGGTCTCTATCTCTATGACGAAGCACAAGTTTCTGTAGTACCTAAGAAGTTTGATATTCCTAAGTACAACATTAACTATCCATTCTCTGCATTCTTTGCAGGGGTGAAGCTCTCTTCATAAGACAACACGGTTAACGAGGGGAGAGCGGGCTGCATATGCAGCCCGCTCTCAGCCGTTAGATTTCGTTGTCATTACTGTGGAAAGGGGATAAGCACATGAAAATTTTACGTAACCGCTTGTCCTCGGCTCTTTTAGTTTTATTTGGTGCAAGTTTTATTACTTTTACATTAGCTCGCGTTATTCCAAGCGATCCATCTCTTGCATACATTGGGCCTAAAGCAACTGCGGCCGAAGCTGCCAAACTTCGCATTACTTTGGGCCTTGATCAACCAATACCAGTTCAATACGTCAAATACCTAGCCCAGACTTTCCAAGGCAACTGGGGATATTCTCTTTCAACGAAGCAGCCAATTTTGCAAGAGATTCGAGATCGATTACCTGCAACTTTGGAACTAATCTTTTTTGCAATGAGCTTTGCATTAATTTTCGGTGTCGCTCTAGGTGTGTATGCAGCCAAGTACCGCGGTAAATTTCAAGACTCACTCATTCGTATTCTGGCAATCGCCGGAGTATCAATGCCGGCATTTTGGCTTGGGCTTTTGCTTCAAATGCTTTTTGCAGGACGACTAACGTGGTTCCCGGCAACTGGGCAGTTTGATATCGAACTTAAATATGACCACCCAATTACCAAGGTAACTGGCTTTCCACTTTTTGATTCCATGATTACTGGCAATTACCACGCGACTTTCAATGGGCTGCATCATATGATTTTGCCTGCACTGACTTTGTCTGCGTATTCATTTGGTTTGTTATCTCGAATGGCGCGCGCCAACTTGCTTGAAGTGATGAGTCAGGATTACGTCAAAGTCGCACGCGCTTATGGATTATCCGAGCGTCTAATCTTTTTCAAATTAGCACTGCGAAATGCTTTGCCTCCCATAGTTACAGTTACTGGCTTGTCGGCGGCTTACCTAATCACCGGAACGTTTTTTGTCGAGCAGGTATATAACTGGCCTGGCATAGGTAGTTTTGCGGTCAATGCCTTGCTCAGTATTGATTACCCAGCAATCATGGGCATCACATTGGTTGCAGCCATTGGATACTTGCTCACGAACTTTATTGTTGACTTGATCCAAAGCAAGATAGATCCACGAGTGTGGATGAAATGATGAAACGTCTGCGCTCTTTGAAATTTCTCTTTAAAGACAAACTCACCTCAATGGCTAGTGCGATTTTGATCCTTTTTATTTTCTTAGCCATCTTCGGACCATGGGTTGCACCATTTCCCAAAGAGGGCAAAGGCACAGCAAATGTTGATAACAGCTACATTGGCCCGGGATTCAAACATTTACTGGGAACTGATGAACTGGGCAGAGATTTACTGAGTCGAATAATCTTTGGTGCACGTCCTGCGTTGTTTATCGCATTAGCCGTTGTTGGCTTTGCTGCAGTCATTGGCACACTTCTGGGCCTTATTGCTGGGTACAGAGGTGGCTGGATAGATAGTTTGATTATGCGAGTGAGCGAACTTTTCTTATCTTTCCCACCGTTATTGCTCTCACTTGTTGCCGTTACTTTCTTAGGTCCCGGTTTGATTAATGCATTAATTGCGCTGATCATTTCTTGGTGGCCTTGGTATGCACGTTTAATTCGTGTAGAGGCCAGCATTGTTAAATCACGGCCATACGTTGAGATATCTGCTGCAATGGGTGTTCCTGATCGCATAATCATTCTTCGACATATCTTGCGAAATGTAACAACACCGTTGATCGTGCAAATTGCGGCAGATTTAGGAACAGTCATTCTTGCCGCTGGTTCTTTGGCCTTTATTGGTCTAGGTGCACAGCCTCCGGCAGCTGACTGGGGTTTAATGGTGGCGCAAGGTCGAAACCTTATTTTTGATCAGTGGTGGATATCTACTTTTTCAGGCATGGCGATATTTCTTGCAGTTCTTGCATTTAATATTCTTGGTGATGCATTGCGCGATCACTTTGATCCAAGGATTGCGCGCCAATGAGCACAGTATTAAAAGTAAGCAATTTAGAGGTTGATTTCCTTGCCCAAGGCACAGTGGTCAATACGCCATTGCGTGGCATCTATATTGAAATTGCCTCAGGGCAAACTTTGGGCATCGTTGGTGAAACTGGCTGCGGAAAGACCTTAACTGCAACATCAATTATGGGATTACTTCCATCATCTGCAGTTCAGCGCGGAATTATTGAATTTGCCGAACATGGGCAGGTCAGCGTTGCCGATATGGCAGAGCTACGGGGTTCAGAAATATCAATGATTTTCCAAAACCCACAATCGGCTTTCAATCCTATTTTCACTATTGGTGCGCAGCTGCACATGGTTGCTCAACGACGAAAAATTGCGCGTGATGAAATAGATCAACTTCTCCTTGCAAGGCTGCATTCAGTTGGACTCAATGATGCAACCAGAGTGTTGAACTCATATCCTCATGAACTCTCTGGTGGAATGTTGCAACGGTGCATGATTGCAATGGCGTTGATAGCTACCCCAAAACTTTTAATTGCTGACGAACCAACAACAGCGCTAGATGCCACAATCGGCCATCAAGTACTTGCACTTATTCGCACCCTTCAACAACGTGAAGGTTTTGCGATGCTTTTTATTTCACACGATGTCAGCGCGGTTGCAAAAGTCTCAGATGTTATGGCCGTTGTTTATGCCGGCCGAGTTGTAGAAAGCGGTCCTACAGCCCACGTTATGAGCAATCCACAGCATCCTTATACAAAGGGTCTACTGGGTGCAATACCGAACGCTAAAAAGCCACGTGGCCAATTGGTTGCGATTGCTGGCAATGTGCCGTCATCCCTTAAAGATGTAGTGGGCTGCTCTTTTGCAGATCGCTGTGCCTTAGCTGATGCGCAGTGTTCAACTGAACCACCACTTGTCCATATCGGTGAAGCGGTTGTTGCATGCGCGAAGGTGAGAGCATGAACAAGCCAGTGATGCAGATTTCGCACGTGAGCAAAAAATTCAACGTGAGAGGTAATAAAGATTTATTTACCGCTGTCGATGATATTTCTATCGAGCTATACGAAGGCGAAGTATTGGGAGTAGTAGGGGAATCTGGTTCAGGTAAAAGCACTCTTGCTAGATGTGCCTTTGGAATCGCTGCACCAACGAGCGGCACAATTTCAATCTTGGGGCAGTCACTTGCTGGAAAATCGCGAAAAAATACTCGCGAACTGCGTTCTAACCTTGGTTTTGTTTTCCAAGATCCTGCAGGGTCAATCAATCCTCGCATGAGCGTCTTTGATGCAATCTCTGAACCGCTCAAACTGCGCGGTGATTCAGCTGAAGAAATAAATAAGCGAGTTTCATTTCTCATCGACAGAGTGGGATTGTCAGCAAATCAATTGACTCGCAAGTCTCATGAGCTCTCGGGAGGTCAGTGCCAAAGAGTTGCAATTGCGCGGGCGCTAGCTACAAACCCAAAGATTGTTTTGCTCGACGAACCTACTTCATCGTTAGATCTATCAGTTCAAGCGCAAATATTGAACTTATTAGAAGAACTGCGCCGAGACTTTAACCTGACGTATTTTATGATTTCTCATAACCTGGATGTAGTAGCGCATTTAAGCGATCGAGTTGCGGTTATGAAAGATGGCAAGTTTGTTGAAGTTGGTACATCTTCAGATGTCTTAACTAAGCCACAACATCCTTTTACTAAGGAATTGATCTCTGTGTATTCACAAGATCTCGAGGTTTCATCCAATCGTCCAGCCAATTTCAACTTAGATGATTGGCAAGACGGACCGCTTAATAAGTGGGCTTTTCAGAATATTTCATCCTTCTTACCGGTCCAGGAAATCGCACCTGCCGAGAAGCCACTACACGTGGCAAACGCTGCGCTACAAGGTTTAGAGACGCTCTCCATTGAATCTATGGGCAAGACATATTCATTATCTAACCTTTTGAAAGAGACAGATACTGATGCCATTGTTGTTTTCAAAAATGGTGAATTGGCATACGAGAAATATTTCAATGGTATGCAAGAAGGATCCTTGCACTTGCTTCAGTCTGTTTCTAAATCAATTTTAGGTGCTCTTTATTCAACAATGATTGAAAAGGGAGTTATTGATCCCGAGAAAACTTTGGCACATTATGTTCCAGAGCTAAGTACAAGTGTTTATGGACAGGCAACGATTGCTCAAGCGCTGGACATGTCGGTGGCTTTGCAGTTCTCAGAGGATTACACCGACCCTAACTCTGAAATGGCACGCCTGGACCGTGCCTGCGGTTGGCGAAATAACTTCACAAACCAAGATTCAGGCTTACAGAATTTCTTGCCTACTCTTGTAGCAAACGGTGAACATGGAAAATTCTTTCAATACTGTTCGGCAAATACAGATGCATTAGCTTGGGTAATTTCTCGTGTAACAGGTAAGCCATATGCTCACTTGATTGAAGAAGTGTTGTGGAAACCACTGGGGGCTAGAATAGCTGCCACAGTTACTTTAGATGATCACGGACTTGCAGTTGGGAACGGTGGAATTTCTTGCACAGCACGCGACCTTGCCTTGTTCGGCCAATTAGTTTTGGATCAAGGATTTATAAATGGTCACCAAGTACTTCCCAAATCATGGGTTGAGCAAACAATTAATGGCGCCAGCAAAGATGTAGTCGTTCCTGCCTATTTATCATCACTTCATCCAGCTGGTTCCTATAAAAATCAGTGGTGGATCACAGGTAGCCCTGCTCGTGAAATTTATGCGGTGGGAATTTATGGTCAATATATTTGGATTGACCCAAGCACCAGGACGGTAATTGTTAAGTTCTCATCTATTCCTATTCCGGTAGATCCAACGCATTCAAGGATGCATGTCTCTTTATTTCGGGCCATAAGCGCACTACAGTAAATTTATGAGCGAAGAAGTAATTGGCCTGGATGAGGCGTATTCAGTAAAGACTCCTGAAGATAACAAGCGCCTGTATGCAAAGTGGGCCGCTACTTACGACTCATCTTTTGTTGATGCCAAGCAGTACCGATATCCCAAGGCAATCAGTGAATGCTTTGACCAGGTAGTAACTGATGATGTTGTTCGGGTTTTAGATATCGGAACGGGCACAGGCCTTACGGGGATGTATTTATCAAGGCTTCGCACAGGTGTTGTGTTAGATGGCATGGATATTTCACCAGAGATGTTAGGACAAGCTAAGTTAAAGCAGCGCACTGATGGCAGCGCGGTTTATAGGGCTTTGTATGAGCGAGATCTAACACGCGATGTACCAAATGAGAATGCACCATATGAAGCGTTGATTAGCTCTGGAACTTTCACTCACGGACACTTAGGACCGCAATGTTTGCGCAACTTGTTGCCTCTACTTGCTAACAACGGCTGGTTAGTTGTGGGTGTTAACAACGAACACTTTGAGGCTAAAGGATTTGCGGGGGAGTTGGAATCACTTGTGGCATTAGGTGCAATTACCCAGCCGCAGATACTGCGAATTGATGTGTATGAGCCAGGGTCAGTGCACCATGGTGATCAAGCCAGGGTGATTGTTACTCGCGCAATAAATTAACGAACAGAGCGAAGAACGGCAGTAACGATTCCTAAGATTTCGCAGTTATCGCCGTTGATTGGTTCGAATGCATCATTAGCTGGAAGCAACCAAATGTGACCATCTTTTTTGGAGAAGGTCTTTACTGTGGCTTCGCCATCGATCATTGCGGCAACGATTTCGCCTTTATTGCAATCTTTTTGTGAACGGATAACGACGTAGTCACCATCGCAGATAGCTGCATCAATCATTGATTCACCAACGACTTTGAGCATAAATAAATCGCCTTTACCAACAATGGATTCTGGTAGCGGGAAAGTTTCTTCAACTTCTTGTTCGGCGGTAATTGGTCCACCTGCTGCGATGCGACCAACCAGCGGAATCATTGTTGTTTTACCAACAGGAGCGCCGTTAACTTCAGGAGTTAATTCAAGTGCGCGGCCCTTGCTCTCATCACGGCGGATGAATCCTTTGTGTTCCAAGATCTCGAGTTGGTATTTCACTGAAGCTGTAGAGGTCAGGCCAACGGCCGCTCCGATCTCGCGCATGGTGGGGGCGTAGCCCTGCTCGGCCATGGCGGTTTCGATGACATTGAGGATTTCAGCTTGGCGCCCGGTGAGGCCTTGAGGAGTATGCGGGGTTTGTGTGCTCATGGATACAGGGTGACACATCTTGGGCAAAAATTCAAACATATGTTCGAATTTCACTTGCCATTTGTCAGTGGGGTGGTGTTTAATTGCCTTATTCGAACAGTTGTTCGAATACCTTTCCCCAAGGAGAACGACAATGAGTACAGTGACAATGACTAGTAATAACAGTGTATTACAAGGCTTTTCTAGCCCTTTTACATCTACGACCAATCCGTCCGGCGCATCATTGACTCGCCGTGGTCGACTAGCTCGCACACTCTTTGTCGCATCTCTGACCGTGGTCCTAGTGGCTGGCTTTGCCGCCAAATCAGGGGCCGGGGATCAAGTTGTTGCCCCAACTTCTTATGTAACTGTGGTGGTTCCTGGGGGAGCAACGTTGTGGTCAGTGGCTTCGGCCTATGCAACCGGTGATGTTCAGGCCATGGTGGAAGCGATCCGTGAGGCAAATAACCTCAAAGGCTATGACGTGATGGCCGGACAAAAGCTGCGCGTTCCCACCGCTTAAAAAGCTTGTAACACCGCGACACGCCCTAGATGTAGGTTTTGGGCTACTCATACGGTAAACCCTCGAGAAATGCTTTATAGTTCCCACTATATGTAGGGGTCGAAGGCAGTAAAACTTCCATAAGTAGTGTTTTTAGGGTAGTTTTCCTCCTCCGCTAATACATCTAAAAGTTGGAATATCTAGGATTTCGAAGGGAGACACGCCGAGATGATTTGCCCATTCTGCAGATTCGAAGATTCACGCGTTGTTGACTCTCGACCTATTGAAGATGGCACCCAGATCCGCCGTCGCCGCGAATGCCCACAGTGCAGTCAACGTTTTTCAACTCAGGAAGTGGCATTGCTCAACATCATTAAAAGAAGTGGGGCAACAGAACCATTTAGCCGCGAGAAAGTCCTTGTAGGTGTTCGCAAAGCCTGCCAGGGACGTCCGGTTAATGAAGATGATCTAGTTTTGCTAGCCCAGCGAGTGGAGGAAACCCTACGTTCTACTGGTCAAGCAGAGATTGAAGCTCAAGAAGTTGGAATGGCAATTCTTGCGCCACTCCGAGAACTCGATGAGGTCGCTTACTTACGTTATGCCTCTGTGTACCGTAACTTTGCCTCCCTTGAAGATTTCGAAGGTGAGATTGCGTTACTGCGAGCTCTACCTTCTAGCCATTCCTCGGCGACAACGAAAGATCTAAGTACAAGTAATTCCCCAATTACTGAAAAAAATAGCACTGCAATGCAACAAAGTAATAAAACATTAATGAATCAGAACAACTAAAAGAAAACGGGGAACCACATATGTCAGAGACGGTCATCAACCGACCAGCGAAAATCAAGGCCCACAACACCGTAAAAGGTAAGGGTCTGACTATCGAACGTATCTACACCAACGAAGGCGTACACCCATACGACGAAGTTAAATGGGAACGTCGCGATGTAGTACAGCAAAACTGGAAAACCGGTGAGACTGTTTTTGAACAACGCGGTGTTGAGTATCCAGACACTTGGTCAGTAAACGCATCAACAATCGTTACAACAAAGTACTTCCGCGGCGCACTTGGCGCAGAAAATCGCGAATGGTCTTTGAAGCAAGTTATCGATCGCGTTGTGTTGACATACACAAAGGCCGGTAAAGAGCACGGTTACTTTGCAACTGATAAAGATGCAGAAATTTTTGAACACGAACTAACACACATGCTGATGCACCAGATCTTCTCTTTCAACTCACCAGTGTGGTTCAACGTTGGAACAAACCAACCACAGCAGGTTTCAGCATGTTTCATCTTGTCAGTTGATGACACTATGGACAGCATTCTTAACTGGTACCGCGAAGAAGGAATGATCTTCAAAGGTGGATCAGGAGCAGGACTTAACTTGTCTCGCATCCGTTCATCAAAGGAGCTTCTAAAGTCTGGCGGAACAGCATCTGGTCCAGTTTCATTTATGCGTGGTGCAGATGCATCAGCAGGAACAATCAAATCTGGCGGAGCTACACGCCGTGCAGCAAAGATGGTTGTTCTAGATGTAGATCACCCAGATATCGAAGAGTTCATCGAAACAAAGGTCAAAGAGGAAGACAAGATTCGCGCACTACGCGATGCTGGCTTTGACATGGACCTAGGTGGAAAAGACATCATCTCTGTTCAGTACCAGAATGCAAACAACTCTGTCCGTCTATCGGATAAGTTCATGCAAGCTGTTGAAAAGGGAGAGCGTTTTGGATTAACAGCTCGTTCAACTGGAGAAGTTATTGACACAGTTGATGCACGCGAACTCTTCACTAAGATTGCACAAGCTGCATGGGCATGTGCTGATCCTGGTGTTCAGTTTGATGACACAATCAATGATTGGCACACAACTCCAGAGACTGGTCGCATTAACGCCTCAAACCCTTGCTCTGAGTACATGTCACTAGACAATTCGTCTTGTAACTTGGCTTCACTTAACTTGATGAAGTTCCTAAAATCTGATGGATCATTTGATGCAAAGTCATTTGGTAAGGCTGCAGAATTGATCATCACAGCGATGGATATTTCAATCTGTTTCGCAGATTTCCCAACTGAAGCAATCGGTGACACAACAAAGGCATACCGTCAGCTCGGAATCGGTTATGCAAACCTTGGAGCACTTCTTATGGCTTCAGGTCTTGCCTACGATTCTGAAGGTGGACGCGCTCTTGCTGGTGCAATCACTTCATTGATGTCAGGAATTACATACAAGCGTTCAGCAGAACTTGCTGGAATCGTTGGACCATATGCAGGCTTTGCACAAAACGCTAAGCCACACGCACGTGTTATGCGCAAGCATGCAGCTGCATCATCATCTGCAAAGTCTGAAACAACTTTGGACCGCGATGTATGGACAGAGGCCAACAAGGCTTGGGATGCATGTCTTTCAACAGGAGATAAGAACGGATGGCGCAACGCGCAGATTTCCGTACTTGCTCCAACAGGAACAATCGGTTTGATGATGGATTGCGATACAACTGGTATCGAACCTGACTTCTCATTGGTTAAATTCAAGAAGCTTGTTGGTGGCGGATCTATGCAGATCGTTAACCAGACAGTTCCATTGGCATTACAAAAGCTTGGATATGCCCAAGAGACAGTTGAAGCAATCGTCGAATTCATTGCAGCTAATGGACACGTTATCGATGCTCCAGGGTTAAAGCTTGAGCACTACGAAGTATTTGACTGTGCACTAGGTTCACGATCAATTGCTCCAATGGGCCACGTTCGCATGATGGCTGCATGCCAGCCATTCCTTTCAGGTGCGATTTCAAAGACTGTTAACCTTCCTGAAGATGCAACTGTTGAAGAAGTTGAAGAAGTTCACATCGAAGCATGGAGAATGGGAATCAAGGCACTCGCGGTTTATCGCGATAACTGCAAGGTTGGCCAACCTCTATCTGATGGCAAGGCTAAGAAGAAGGATGCAGTTGTTGAAGAAGAGATTTCTTCACCAGTTCGCAAGCGTCTTCCAAAGTCTCGTCCAGCAACAACAACATCATTTGCTGTTGGCGGCGCCGAGGGTTACATGACCGCTGGTGCATATGCTGATGGCGCACTTGGCGAAGTATTCTTAAAGCTTGGCAAGCAGGGCTCAACACTTGCCGGTGTTATGGATGCGTTCTCAATTGCAGTATCAATTGGTCTGCAATACGGAGTTCCTCTAGAGACTTTCGTTGAGAAGTTTACTAACTTGCGATTTGAACCAGCAGGCATGACAGATGATGCAGATATTCGCATGGCGCAGTCCATGATGGATTACATCTTCCGTCGCCTAGCACTTGACTACCTACCATTCGAACAACGTTCATCAATGGGTCTTTACACTGCAGCAGAACGCGCAGCAGCGTTAGATAATGGTGGCGAGTACGCACCAATTGCGGCGGCTGATATCCCAAAAGCAGTTGCGCCTGTGGCGGTAGCTGCGGTTGCAAGTAAGCCGGTTGTAGTAAAGATTGAAGCTGCAGCACCTGCAATGACAATCGGATCCTCATCTGATCTTCTTGAATCAATGGGAATCAAATCTGATGCACCACTATGTATGACATGTGGAGTAAAGATGCGTATGTCAGGTGCATGCTTTGTATGCGAAGGTTGTGGAAACACATCTGGTTGCTCATAAGCAGTAGGTAAAACAATTTAACCAACCCCGTTAAAAACCCCGTCAATCACTGCGATTGGCGGGGTTTTTCTATTGATAAATACAAACCAGTAAGGTTGCCCCATGAGCGATATGTCCAACAAAGTGCGTGAAGCACTCGATGTCGCCGTAGATGCAATTGGTGGATCAGCACGTGAAGGCCAGATTGAAATGGCCGAAGCTGTTGCTAACGCTTTAACCGATCGCCATCACTTAATGGTTCAAGCCGGTACAGGAACTGGAAAATCTCTTGCCTATTTAATTCCAGGAATCGTTCATGGCCGCAAAGTATTAGTGGCAACGGCAACGATTGCCTTGCAACGTCAGTTAGTTGATCGTGATTTACCCGCAGTTGTCCCAGCACTTGAAAAACTATTGGGCCGCGAAGTTACCTACGCTATTTATAAAGGCATCGGAAACTATGTCTGTTTACAAAAAATGAATAGCGAAGATGTGGACCCAGATGGTGAATTAGTGATGGAAGTTTCATCCCTTGAAAAAGATGCAAAGCGTTTAATTGCGTGGGCAAAAACGCCTGGAGTATCAGGGGATAGAGATGATGCCCCAGAAGTTGATAGGCGAGTGTGGGCGGCAAATAGTGTTTCAGGGCGTGAATGTGTTGGCGCAGACGTGTGCGCATTTGGTTCGCAATGTTTTGCCGCTAAAGCTAAGGGGCGTGCGCAAACGGCCGATGTTGTCGTAACTAACCACACGTTATTAGCAATTGAAATCGTGGACTCACATCCAATTTTGCCCGAACGCGATTGCATTATTTTGGATGAAGCCCACGAGTTTATGGATCGAGCAACACAAGCTGTTACTGAAGAATTAACATCGGGACGCGTATTACGTGCTGCGGCAATGGCCCGCAAATACATGCCTGGCAAGTTAGCGGACGCCCTCCATAAAGCTGCTAATGATTTTCATGAATCGATGGTTGATTATGGCGAATCAGTGCGCAGCGAGCTTGGTTCACAGGGACGCTTAGAAGAGATACCTCAATCGCTGGAATCACCAATCCGTAAAGTGCGCGAAAGTGCCCAAGCAATTGTGCAATCGCTCAGTGCTGATGATGAAATTATTGATACTGATGCAATGGCAGAGCGGGCTCGGGTAAAAGGCGCCGTCAATGAAGTCTCAACAACGGCGGCTACATTATTAAAGCTAGGCAACGGTTTAGTGCTCTGGTATGAACCCACATTTTCAACGCTGTATTTGGCACCCTTGTCAGTCTCTGATGTTTTGCGTGAAAACATGCTTAAACAAACCCCAGTGATTGCAACCTCTGCAACTTTAACTGTTGGTAACTCATTTAATTCACTAGCTAAAAGTATCGGCTTCATTGTCGGCGAAGAATTAAATGCCGAACTCAGTGAAGGCGAACTCGATCCAGGCAATGTGCAGATGTTAGATGTGGGCTCTCCTTTTGATTTTGCAAATCAAGGGGTTTTATATATGCCAAAACATTTGCCCGAACCCGGTCGTGATGGTCCAAGCATCGAAGTCTTAACCGAGCTGGGTGAGTTAATTGACGCAGCGGGCGGGCGAACATTGGCGCTGTTTTCTTCGTGGCGCGGTGTGGAAGCGGCAGATCTGCACTTGCGCAAAGTTTTAGCGGAACTGCCAATCAAAATTATTACGCAAAAACGAGGCGATGCTGTTGGTCCACTTGTTTCGCGTTTTGCTAAGGATGAAACATCAGTATTGCTCGGCACGATGTCGCTGTGGCAAGGCGTTGATGTTCCAGGTAACAGTTGCATCTTGGTTGCAATCGATCGCATTCCCTTTCCGCGCCCAGATGAACCCGTGATGGCCGCGCGCGCTTCACAAGCCGATGCCGCTGGCGGAAGTGGTTTTATGCAGGTTTCATTGCCACGCGCTGCGCTACTGCTTGCACAGGGCACGGGCCGATTGATTCGATCCGTTGATGATCGGGGAGTCGTTGCAATTTTAGATTCGCGCATTGTTACTAAGCGATACGGAAGTGTGCTGCTTAATTCGATGCCACCGTTGTGGCGAACTTCGGATAAAGCGATAGTGCGTGATTCGCTAAAGCGCCTTAATGAGTCGCTTTAATTCAGGCCAGGATTTTTCAAAGCTAGGGTGCAAAGTCAACGTATCAACCTGATCAATGTGCACCCAGCGAACTTCATGGGATTCATCATTGAGTTCATGGGCAACTAATAAATCTGTAGCAGAGGCGATTACTGTGTCATAGCGCCACGTGCCGTGATCATCGCTAAAAGTTTGAATTGGAGTTAAATGAACTGGATCAATTCCTGTTTCTTCTTTAGCTTCGCGAATTGCAGCTTCAAGAACTGATTCATGACTATCGCGAGCACCTCCTGGGATTCCCCAGGTGTCTCCGTTATGAACCCACGGAGCGCGGTGTTGTAACAAAATTTCATCCCCGCGAAGTAAAAGGATTCCAGCGGCGCCGTTAAGCCCCCAATGTTTATTGCCACAGGCGCATTGGACCCAACCATCCCCGTCGTGTGCGCTCATGAACCAAGAGTGTCACATGTATCCACAGTTAGCCCAGCGAGCACGGACGTGCGTCATATGGCGCACTTATCGTCCCGACACATGAAGCGCTTACTTATTGCCATTCTTTTTCTAGCTTTATCAACGCCCACCGCAGCATTTGCCGATTGCTCAGATACGGCCTGTGTTGATGTCTTCACACAAAATAACCAGATCATCATTACAGCTAAAAAAGGTAATGGTGGTTCGGCAACAAAGAAGCCAGTTGTGGCTGCACCTAAACCAAAACCCACACTGTGGTTTCCGCCCAAACCTAAACCCGTCCCAACGGTTAAACGAACATATAAACCGCGGGTGAGTGTGAAAAAAGTAGTAACAAAGAGCGTGAATTTAAGCGATCGATTAATCAAGATGGTGCCAACAGGAACTATCGCCTACCAACCAGAGTTTGAGCCCCTTGTTCATGTGCCAGTTATTTTCTGGTGTGATCTTCCCTCGATTTTTCAATCACGCGTAAAGATTATTGGCGAAGTAATCGATGTGGCCCTGCGCCCGGGTTTTGCTTGGCAGTGGGGCGATGGAGAAATTTTTCAGACTACCGAGCCAGGAGCCCCTTACCCAAACCAAAAAGTAACCCACACGTACAAACAACCCGGCACATACACCGTCACATTAATTGCCACCTGGAACGGCAACTTTAAACATAACGGGGCAACCCGCGCAATCACAGGCACTATCAAAATACCGTCATTTGCAGTTATCACCGTGGTTGCTGCTAATACCCGATTTACGAAATGAGAGATCAATGACCACTGACTATGAAGAACTACAAATAACTTCCCTACCTCTTGCAACAGATACTGCATTTGTTGCTTTAGTAAATAGCTTTTATGTTGATCCAGATAGCCCAGTGTTATCAAAGTTGCAGCAAGATGGCGCAACTGCAGTTATTGATTTAGCAGTTGAGTTTGAAAAGTTTGGGGTGGATAGCAATCCAGATTTAATCGCCAAAACCCTTGGACGCCTCAGTGATATCCAAGTGCGAGATTTTGCGTTAGGCACTCATAACGCCGAAAGTTTTGAAACATATTGGACTATGTGGCATTACTTATTACAGATTGCTCCAGCTGGTTATGTAGCCCCGGTCGCAACGCTTTTTGCGACTTTGGCATATGAACGAGGCGATGTACCTCTTGCATATAGATGTTTAGATCGCGCTAGCGAAGTTGCGCCAACGTATTCATTGACGATTTTGCTGCGCCGAGTCTTTGGTTCAGGCTGGCCCGCCGCCGCTTTTGCGGCAATGCGCGTGGAGCTTCACCCAAAAGTAACTGCAGGGATTTTCGAGTAGCCAAGCCCATCTGTTAGTGTTTGGCTCAGGTCACGAGTTCTAGTGTTTAGCCCCGGCTTACTAGACGGCAACCCTCCACCACGGTGGGGTGCTCCGGGTGAAGACCAGATCGACTAGCACAACGCAGTCGGTAAGCGTGGAACACCTATTCCACAAGCTATGGCCACCATTGGCATATCTTCGATGAGGTGTTCGCCATAACTGGAAGGAATCACTTTCATGTCAACTGTGGTGACTGGAGCATGGCTTGAAGAACATGCACCCGGTGACCGGCGCTTTCTAAAAATAGGTGATGTGCCACTTGAAAATGGTGAGGTTTTAGAAGATGTAACAATCGCCTATCAAAGTTGGGGCGAATTAAATTCCAATAAAGATAATGCGATTTTAGTTAATCATGCGCTAACGGGTTGGTCAGATGTTCCTGGTTGGTGGCCTCTCATGGTTGGTCCAGGTTTGCCATTTGATACCGATAAATATTTTGTTGTATGCCCCAATGTCATTGGTGGGTGTCAAGGGTCAACGGGTCCTTCATCAATTGCCCCTGATGGCAAGAGATACGGTTCTAGATTTCCCTCTGTGACCATACGTGACATGGTTGATGCCGAGATTAAGTTTTCAGATTTGCTGGGAATTAAGAAATATCTGTTAGCCGTAGGTCCATCACTGGGTGGAATGCGCTCGCTGGAATGGGCGGTGCAACACCCTGATCGCGTAGGGGCAATCTGCACTATTGGTTCATCAGCTGTAGCTACTGGAGATCAGATCGGCACAGCATCGATTCAAATCAGAGCGATAAAGAGTGATCCCAATTTCAATAACGGTGATTACTACGACCAAGTGCGCGGACCTGATGAAGGCATGGGGATAGCTCGACGCATTGCGCATCTGACATATCGCACAGAGGCTGAGATGGATGTGCGCTTTGGCCGCGAACTTCAAGGAGATGACACCGGCAGATACGCCGTTGAGTCATACCTGGACCACCAAGCCGATAAGTTGGCCCATCGCTTTGATGCCAACACCTATATCTCCCTGACTGAGGCCATGAATAGCCATGACATAGGCAGAGAGCGTGGAGGAGTCGTTGCGGCTCTTAAATCAATCACTATCCCCGTCGTTGCCGTATCAATTGATACCGATCGCCTCTTTCCGCAGCGCCTGCAGGCTGAGATCGCTGAGTTTGCGCCTAAAGCTGCGCCCTTAGTGGTGATTTCTTCTCCATTTGGCCATGACGGCTTTCTTGTGGAGGTTGAGTCAGTGGGAAATGTGATTAGACAGGCCCTGAAATTGGCCGAATAGTTGGCAAATTACCGCTTTTGGATGTGCATTTACCCCTGTGGACAAATTATAATATAGCCATCGCATCAGCGCGCTCGCTGATAAAAACCAAAGGACAATTGTGGCTGTATTTAGTGCGCTCAAAAACAAGGTGACAAAGAAAGCCGTTACAAAAAAGGCTGCACCTGTAAAGAAATCAGCTGCTAAAAAAGCTGCACCTGCGAAAAAAGCGGCAGCAAAGAAGAGCGCACCCGTTAAAAAAGCTGTTGCTAAGAAAGCAGCAGCAAAAAAGAGCGCACCTGTTGCAAAAAAGGCAGCCCCAGCAAAGATTGCATTGAAAAAAGATTTAACGGCAAAAGATGTTCAAGCAATTGTTGACGCAAAGAACGCTGTACTTCGCCAACATGAAGTTTTAGCAGAGCTTGAAAAGCGCGGAGTTACTTCGATCAATCGAATTCCTAAGAAGACTGACAAAGATTTAGTAGATGAAGCGCGCGTATTGGCAACTGATGTCCCAGTAATCGTTGAGAAGCTTCGCAAGGCCGGCCTTGGTGCCCCTTCACGTATTTTGAAGAAGAGCGAATATGCATTAATCGAACCAAAGCCAGTTCCAGTAGTTGCGCCAAAGATTGATGCCAAGACTGGTAAAGCTGCAGTTGTTAAAATTGATGGCGAAGAAGTTGAATTAGAAGAAGTTGAATTAGAAGATGTAGAAACTTTAATTAAAGAAGCGGTCGAAATTATCGACGGCGAAGAAGAAGATAAGAGCAATCAACCACGTGTTGTTAACTTAGCCGAAGAAGCATCTGGCAATGAAGAAAATGCCTTTACATTAAAGGCTTCTGAAGAAGATGACGCTCCAGCCCAGACAGTTATGACTGCTGGTGCAACGGCTGACCCAGTAAAGGATTACCTCAAGCAGATTGGTCGCGTTGCGCTCTTGAACGCCGAGCTCGAAGTAGAGCTTGCAACACGCGTAGAAGCAGGCCTTTTTGCTGAGGCAAAGATTAAAGATGAAAAGAAGATGGAAAAGAAGTTAAAGCGTGAACTTGAATGGTTAGTTGAAGATGGAAAGCGCGCAAAGAACCACTTGCTCGAAGCTAACCTTCGTCTGGTTGTCTCACTTGCAAAGCGTTACACCGGCCGCGGAATGCTTTTCCTCGACCTTATTCAAGAAGGTAACTTAGGTTTGATTCGCGCAGTTGAAAAGTTCGACTATACAAAGGGCTATAAGTTCTCAACGTATGCAACGTGGTGGATTCGCCAGGCGATTACTCGTGCGATGGCTGACCAGGCCCGCACAATTCGTATTCCAGTGCACATGGTTGAAGTAATTAATAAGTTGGCTCGCGTTCAGCGCCAGATGCTTCAAGATCTTGGCCGTGAGCCGACCCCAGAAGAGTTAGCTAAAGAACTTGATATGACACCTGAAAAGGTCGTCGAAGTTCAAAAGTATGGCCGTGAACCTATTTCACTTCACACACCACTTGGTGAAGAAGGCGATTCGGAGTTCGGAGATTTGATTGAAGACTCCGAGGCCGTTGTTCCAGCTGATGCCGTTTCATTTACATTGCTGCAAGAGCAGTTGCACTCAGTTCTAGATACTTTGTCAGAACGTGAAGCCGGTGTAGTTGCGATGCGCTTTGGTCTTACCGATGGTCAGCCAAAGACGTTAGATGAAATCGGAAAGGTATACGGCGTTACTCGCGAACGTATCCGCCAGATTGAATCTAAGACAATGTCTAAGCTTCGTCACCCATCACGCAGCCAGGTTTTGCGCGACTACCTCGACTAAACTATGGATAACGCACGCATTTATATCAACCCAGTAAGTGGATCGATCAAGATTATTGGGCCAGTTGATTTCGTCGATGGTGAAGGCAACATTCTTGAAACTAAAGAGAATGTGAAGTTTTGTGGTTGCGGTTTATCAAAAGATAAACCTAACTGCGATGGATCACACAGAGATAAAGTTAAAAAGGATTAATTAGCTGGTGTTTCGACGAGCTTTTCACTCTCATCGATAATCTTTGCAGCTACTACCTTTAGTTTTTCGGCATATTCCTTGCCGTGGTGAGCACAGAACATGAGTTCGCCACCATTGAGAAGAACTGCGCGCACATAAGCCTGCGCTCCGCATCGATCACAGCGGTCAAGGGCGTTAAGAGGTACTGATTCGAGCATCAATTGTTCTGTCATATCTCTCTCCGTTCGTGCGTTGCGTCTTACTTCCTATGGAACATCAAACCATGTCTGGATATTCCCCGCTTGTTAAAAGTAATTTATTTTCCATAATTTTCACATCAATTATCGATATTTCCAGTATCTGAGATGGTTTCGGCGCGCTTGCGGGTGATACGGGGTAGTGGGCGATAACCTTTCGCCCCGTGGCCGAAAAAGATATTGCGACAAATGTGCAGGATACCTATACCGCAAAAGATTTAGCTGTTCTTGAAGGCCTTGATGCAGTTCGCAAACGCCCAGGTATGTATATCGGTTCTACCGATTCACGCGGCCTCATGCACTGTCTGTGGGAAATCATTGATAACTCTGTCGATGAAGCATTGGCTGGGCATTGCAAGAAAATTGAAATTAACCTGGAATCTGATGGTTCTGTTGAAGTCCATGATGATGGTCGCGGAATTCCCGTCGATAAAGAACCTAAAACTGGTTTAACTGGCGTTGAAGTTGTTTTAACAAAATTACATGCCGGCGGAAAATTTGGTGGTGGTTCATACGCTGCATCCGGTGGTTTGCACGGCGTGGGTGCATCAGTTGTTAACGCACTTGCTTCTCGCCTAGACGCCGAAGTTGATCGCGATGGCAAGATTTATTGGATGTCATTCCAACGCGGAGTTGCCGGAATCTTTGATGGCGATGGACCGAAAGCTACGTTTGAACCAAAATCAGGGTTACGTGTTATCGGAAAGATTTCTAGCAAAGTAACAGGAACGCGCATCAAGTGGTGGAGTGATCGTCAGATTTTCCTTAAGGAAGCCGAACTTGATTTAACAGATATCTATGATCGCGCCCGCCAAACTTCTTATTTAGTTCCTGGTTTGACGTTGATTGTTAATGACAATCGCACCAAGACAAAGACAACAGAAACTTTCTTCCACAAAAGTGGAATCACTGAATATTGTAATTTTCTACAGCCAGATGAGGCTGTTGGCGATGTAATCCGTATCTATGGCACGGGCCATTACCAAGAGACAGTCCCAGTTCTAGATGACAAGGGCCATATGGTCTCAACTGAAGTAGAGCGCGATATGGAAGTTGATATCGCCATGAAGTGGGGCAATGGTTTTGAAACCACACAGCGCTCATTCGTAAACATCATTGCAACTCCTAAAGGTGGAACTCACGTATTGGGCTTTGAGCGCGCACTGGTCAAAGTCGTTAACGAAGCTTTGCGTTCTACTAAGACTCTTGCCAATAAAGAGATTGATGTAATTAAGGATGACGTCATTGAAGGCTTAACCGCCGTCGTGACAGTTCGAATGTCTGAACCACAGTTTGAAGGTCAGACTAAGGAAGTTTTGGGAACAGCGGCTGCTACTCGAATAGTTTCTGCTGTAGTCGCCGACAAGATGAAAGAATATTTCAATACGTCTAAGCGCATCGATAAAGCTAATGGCCGTTTAGTTCTAGAAAAGATTGCTGCAGCCTCACGCACACGCATCAGTGCCCGTGCCCACAAAGATTTGCAGCGCCGCAAGAACGCTTTGGAATCATCATCGCTTCCAACAAAATTGTCAGATTGCCGTTCAGAAGATGTAACCCGCACTGAACTCTTTATCGTTGAAGGTGATTCAGCACTTGGCACAACCAAGGCAGCGCGTAACTCCGAATTTCAGGCAATTCTGCCTATTCGAGGCAAGATCCTTAACGTTCAAAAAGCTTCGTTATCCCAGATGCTTGAAGATAAAGAGTGCGGATCTATTATTCAAGTAATCGGTGCCGGCTCTGGAAAATCTTTTGATCTCGATGAAGCGCGTTATGGCCGAATTATTTTGATGTCAGATGCTGACGTTGATGGTGCACACATCCGTTGCTTACTGCTCACTTTGATGTACCGCTACATGCGTCCACTTATTGATGCTGGCCGTGTATTTGCCGCTATCCCACCTCTGCACCGCATTGAAGTTATGGGCGGGGGAGGCAAGAAGGGTGAATACATCTACACATACAGTGATGATGAGATGAAGAAAGTCACCGCAGATTTGAAGAAGACTGGAAAGCGTTGGAAAGAACCTATTCAGCGCTATAAAGGTTTGGGCGAAATGGATGCAGATCAACTGCGCGAAACGACCATGGAACCAGATGCCCGCACATTGCGCCGCATTACTGTCTCAGATGCAACGGCTGCAGAGGCGATGTTTGAATTACTTATGGGCAGTGATGTTGCACCGCGTAAAGAATTTATCGCTAACGCAGAGATTGATCGCGAACATATCGACGCTTAGTCGATAGAAACTAAGTCGAAGTACTCGTCTTTCCATAGATCTTCATCGCCATCTGGCAACAAAATAACCCGCTC
>WLQG01000011.1 GCA_009698445.1 Actinomycetota bacterium | reverse complement strand
TTTTCCGGCAGTTGTATGCAGATCACGGCTCATACCCCTACGGTACATGTCATGGGCAAGCAAATGCTAAGAGCGGCACTAGATAAGGCGCTGATCAACTCATTAACTACGCAGTACTGGCGAGTAAGCGTGGTTGATGTCACCGCATCAACTCAGACCGCATTAGTCACACGAGCAACTACCGGAAAAGTAAAACCAGGTGATGTCATTACTGCTAATTTTCAAAGAGCTGGACGCGGAAGGATGTCTCGTACTTTTGAAGCACCAAAAAATACTGCGCTCTTGTTTTCGTTTTATTTGAAACCCCAGAGAAAAAAAGAAGATTGGGGTTGGATTCCTTTAATTGCAGGGGTATCTGTTGCACAATCTCTTAAGAAATATAACGCAAGCGTTAAGTGGCCCAATGATATTTTGATCAATGAAAAGAAAGTATCAGGATTAATTGCTGAAGTTACAGGCGATGGAGTTGTAGTTGGTATTGGAATTAACGTGGGAATGACGCACGATGAATTACCCGTTCCAACGGCCACATCACTGGCAATCG
Organism: Actinomycetota bacterium; assembly: GCA_009698445.1. Classification (GTDB taxonomy): domain Bacteria; phylum Actinomycetota; class Actinomycetes; order Nanopelagicales; family Nanopelagicaceae; genus Planktophila. The sequence goes on along the minus strand of WLQG01000011.1, from coordinate 34,550 downwards.
AAGGTGTAACTGATATTGATAGAAATCATCTCTTAGCCAATGTGCTAACCGAGTTTGAAAGTATTTTTACCGCTTGGGATCAGGGAGAAGATTCTGTAGCCGATATCTACAAATCTTTATGTGGAACCCTTGGAACAAAAGTTCAGATCCACTACCCAAATGATTTAATTGAAAAAGGAGTGGCAGTCGATATTTCAGCCTTAGGCGAGTTGATTCTGGACTCCGGCACACATGTTCAGGCTGGCGACGTAGTTCATCTACGATAATCCGGTGAGCGATCAATTCCCTACAGTTGGAGTAATCGGTGCTGGGCAACTTGCCCGTATGAGTGTTGCACCAGCTGCCGCGCTTGGCGTCAATCTGCTGTTACTTGCAAATAATTCTGATGACAGTGCTGCACAAATAACTAATCATGTTGTGGGAGATTACAGAGATCTCGAGACCGTTCGTGCTTTTGCTAAAAAATGCGATGTAATAACTTTTGAGCACGAACTTATTCCGCTGAGCATCATAAAAAGCCTAGAAGCTGATGGAGTAGTTGTGCGTCCAGGATCTGCAAGTTTTATTTATTCTCAAGATAAGGCGACAATGCGTGATCGTTTGACTAATTTCCCTTCGCCAAAGTATGCCGTTGTTACACAGGCCCAAGAAGTCACAGAATTTCCAGTAATTGCTAAAGCTATTTCAGGCGGATATGACGGTCGTGGTGTTTGGAAAGTTAACAGCAGTGATGAATTAGCGGCAATTCTTAAAGAAGCTGGAAAAGTACTAGTTGAAGAGCTAATTGATTTTGATTATGAAATAGCTGTAATGGTCGCTCGATCACCACATGGTCAAGCAACAACGTGGGCACCAACACAAACTGTGCAGCAGGATGGTATTTGCACAATGACAATTACCCCAGCGCCTCAGTTATCCAACGAGATGAGTGAAAGAGCACAGAAGCTTGCACTTGATATAGCCAATGAGATTGCTGTTGTTGGCGTGATGGCAGTTGAAATCTTTGTTAAAGGTGAAGAGTTCTTTATTAACGAGTTGGCAATGCGTCCACATAACTCGGGCCACTGGACAATTGAAGGATCGATTACTTCTCAGTTTGAACAGCATCTTCGTGCGGTACTAGATCTGCCTCTTGGTAATCCCGCTATGACTGCACCGATTGCCGTCATGGGAAATATCTTGGGCGCAGAAAAGAAGGACATGTATCGCCCCTATCTCCACTTAATGGCTCGAACACCGGAATTGAAGTTTCATCACTACAAGAAGGATGTACGCCCAGGGCGCAAGATTGGCCATGTTAATTTGCTTGGCGATAACCTCGTAGAATTAACCCAAGAAGTTCAACATGCCCTTGATTATATGAGCGGAGAAATTGATGAGTGATGTAGCAATCATCATGGGTTCAGACTCTGATTGGCCGGTAATGGAAGAGGCAGCAAAAACTTTAGATCAACTTGGAATTTCCTATGAGGCAGATGTTGTTTCCGCACACCGTATGCCACTTGAGATGGTTGAGTTTGCACAAACCGCAAAAGCAAAAGGTTTTAAAGTAATTATCGCTGGTGCAGGTGGTGCGGCGCATTTGCCTGGCATGGTTGCATCTTTAACTACGTTGCCTGTTATCGGAGTTCCAGTAGCGCTAAAAAATCTTGATGGAATGGATTCATTGCTTTCTATTGTTCAAATGCCTGCGGGTGTTCCAGTTGCAACAGTAGGTGTGGGTAATGCAAAAAATGCAGCATTGTTAGCTGCGCGCATTCTAGGTATTTCAGATGCTGCAATTAGCGCCATGGTCGGCGACGCATTGAAAGAAATAAATAGTGAAGCTAAAGCAAAAGGTGCGAACTTAAACGCTCGCCGTACAAACAAGACTGGTTTCTAACTTTTCCTTTGGTACTCAATTGCAGGGCAACGATCCATAATTGTCATCAATCCAGCTTTTTGTGCACGTTCTATTGCTTCATGATCAATAACATCTAGCTGCAACCACACAGCCTTCGCACCAATTGCTATCGCTTCATCAACTACTTTTCCAACAAGGGATGAGTTAACGAAGCAATCAACAACATCTATTGATTCTGGTATCTCTGCCAGGGTTTTGTATCCAGTTTCACCATGCACGATTTCGGCACGGGGATAAACAGGGATAATTCGATGTCCCTTATCCTGCAATAGTTTGGCAACACCAAAGGCTGCACGTTCTGGATTATTTCCAAGACCAACGACCGCCCAAGTCTTCATGGCTAGGACGGCATCGATTTTTTCCTGCTCGTTAATCACTACGTCCTAATGCATGGAACTTCCAGCCAGCTTTGCGCCATAAATCGCGATCAAGCATATTGCGGCCATCAATAATGATTTTGTTTTTAACTAAACTAGAAAGAGCTGAAGGGTCAATTGCGCGATATTCCTTCCACTCAGTTAAGTGAAGAATTAAATCCGCACCTTTGACTGCATCATTAACTACTTCTGCGTACTCAAGCTTTGGAAAACGCTTGCGAGCGGGCTCAATACCCTTAGGGTCATGAACAACGACAGCCGCACCAGCCGCTTGCAATTGTGCAGCGATATCTAAAGCTGGAGAGTCGCGCACGTCATCGCTATCTGGTTTGAAAGTTGCACCTAAGACTGCAATTTTGTATTGCGTTAGATCTTCTGAAAGTTCTGAGCGAACAACATCAATAACGCGTTGGCGTGCACGCAAGTTAATTGCATCGATTTCGCGTAGGAATTCAAGAGCTTGTTTGGCGCCTAATTCTTCAGCCCGCGCCATGAATGCACGGATATCTTTTGGCAAACACCCTCCGCCAAATCCAATGCCAGCTTGCAAGAACTTGTTTCCGATACGTGGATCATAACCAATTGCTTTTGCAAGAACAGTGACATCCCCGCCAGCTGCTTCACAAACTTCAGCCATTGCATTAATGAATGAGATTTTTGTCGCAAGAAACGAATTGGCAGCAACTTTTACTAGTTCAGCAGTAGGAAGATCTGCTCGAATCCAAGGCGTACCTAAAGCGATAATTGGTTCGTAAACCTCTTTTAGAATTTGCTCTGCACGGTCATTGGCAACACCAACAACCAAACGATTGGGTGTCAAAGTATCTTCGACCGCAAAGCCTTCCCGCAAAAACTCTGGATTCCACGCTAAATCTGCTTGAGGAGCAGTCCTTGAAAGTTCATCACGCAGCGACTGCGCAGTACCGACTGGCACAGTTGATTTTCCAACTACAAGTGATCCATCTTTTAAATATGGAGCAATCTCAGCGACGGCTGAACGAACATAGGTTAAGTCTGCAGCTAGACCACCTTTACTTTGCGGGGTTCCCACACAAACAAAATGGATATCTGCATCTTTAACTGCAGAAAAATCTGTAGTAAATGAGAGGCGACCCGTTTTCATCTCTTGTGCCAATAATGTATCTAGACCTGGTTCATAAAAAGGAAGCTCACCTCGTTGCAGCATTGCAACTTTATTTGGATCTGTATCTATGCCAATTACGGTGAAGCCAAGTGAAGACATACAGGCTGCATGAGTGGCGCCGAGATAGCCGCAACCAACTACTGAGAGAGTCAAAGTCATAGGCGTGAGTTTACTTCAGCGCTCCGCAAGGATTTTCATCGGCGGTACGAGTCTTAAATTTATCAATCACAGTTGGAGTTGCTGAGGCGCTAGATGAAGCTGATGGAGATGGGGTTACTTCATCGATGAGTGGCAAATCTTCTCGCAGGCGATTAAATAGATCTGGTGCTAACACTGAATCCCAGGTCACCACAGATCCAAGTCCGGTTACGCGCGCGTTGGCATTACCTAAAGGAATAGTCAAAGTTCGGACTTTAGTAGGGGAAAGGTTTTTTAGTTGCTTGGCTAAAACTATGAGGTCATTACGATTGAGTTGCGAGTCTGTTTGAACCGTAGCAATTGCAGCATTGAAAAAATTCACTAATTTGATTGGATTGAGCAATACGCCAGTGCTAGTTACCTTGCGCAACACTGCACTCATAAACTGTTGTTGACGTTGCATACGCCCTAAGTCGCCCATCCCATCAAAGTCACGAGTTCGCACATATTTGAGCGCTTCAATTCCATCAAGTGTGTGGATTCCAGCGCTCATCACTAAGTGGCTATTTGGATCGTTGATATCTCTCTTTGAACAAACCTGGATACCACCTAATGCATCAACCATTCCGGCAAATCCAGCAAAACCAATTTCTACATAGTGATCAATCTTTACATTAGTTTCTTGTTCAATAGTTTGAATTAATAAAGGTGCACCACCCCAAGCAAAGGCTGCATTTATTTTGCCTTGAGCTGCTGGAATGATTCTGCCCTTATACGTAGACGATTCATGTTCGGGAATAGTTACAAGTGAATCTCTGGGAATTGAAATAATTGTGGCTTTATCACGTGCCTTAGATATATGAACCAAAAGCATGGTGTCAGAGCGTGCACCAGCAGCAGACTTAGTTGTTCCTACCCGTAATAATTTCGATTGTTCTTTGGTTAAACCAACACGTGTGTCTGAACCCACTAATAAATAGTTAAGCGCAGAACTAGGTTTATCGGGCCGCTTGGTAAGTGAACCAAAAACATCGACGCGGTTAATTGCTCCGCTGACCTGACCTAAACCTAGCCAAGAAAACGCAGAGATAGCAACGACAGCAAGGGACAGCGATGTAATAATTCGTATAGGTCGCGTCGCTTTCACCGGGTAAGACTACTTGGGCGATACGGTGTAGGGGTTATGACGACATCAGCAAATGAGTTATATGGCTCACCGGAGCCCAAGATTTCTGTCATCCTGCCAGTTCTCAACGAATCTAAATATTTAGAAGAGGCTGTGAATGCGATTCTTGATCAGGATTTCACCGGCGACTTAGAAATAATTCTGGCAGTTGGTCCATCACATGATGGAACCGAGAAAATCGCCCAGGAGTTAGCAAAAAAGGATTCACGTGTTGTCGTAGTTTCCAATCCATCCGGACGCACTGCAGCGGGATTAAATTGCGCGTTGGCACAATCACGTTACTCAATCATTGTTCGTGTAGATGGACATTCGAAGATTCCTAGCAATTATCTCTCACTGGCATTTGAAATTTTAAAGCAAAGTGGTGCGGTAAATGTCGGCGGTATTATGGCTGCCCAAGGCCAGAGCGTTTTCGAAAATAGCGTTGCACGAGCGATGAGAAGCCCTTTTGGTGTTGGTGCCTCTCGTTTTCATACTGGAGGCGGTGCTGGATCCGTCGATACTGTCTATTTGGGTGCTTTTAGGAAGCAAGCCTTGTTAGCCGTTGGCGGATTTGATGAAAGGTTTACGCGCGCACAAGATTGGGAGTTGAATTTTCGATTACGAGCTGCAGGGGGAGTTATTTATTTTGATCCACGATTAGTTGTTACATATCGACCTCGAGGAACTGTACGAGCGCTCGCCAAACAATATTTTGAATACGGACGTTGGCGTCGAGTCGTGTCCCGTAGACACGAAGGCACAATTAATTACAGATATTTAGCACCACCATTTACAGTTCTTGGAGTTCTCGTATCTATAGTTTTGGGTTCTCTAGTCTCCCCACTCCTTTTGATTCCAGCTTTGACGTATGCGTTGTTTATTCTTATTGCATCGGTAAGAATTGGAAAATCTCTTGCAGAGTTTGTCTCACTGCCACTTATATTGCTCACGATGCATATGACATGGGGCATAGGCTTTCTAACATCGCCAAAGTCATTGGCCCCTAAGGTAGCCTTACGACCGTGAGCACTCCGCTGCAGGTATACGAGCCATTTCGCGCTGGCCTGCCGCCGCTTCGCACATACTGGAAATCTTTATGGTCGCGACGAACTTTTATCTCTGAATACTCACGATCTGAACTACGCGAACAGCACTTTGATTCAGCATTTGGTCAGTTATGGTTAATTTTAAACCCACTTCTTTTATCTGCCGTGTATTTTTTGCTCATCGTTATTATTCGAGGCTCATCCGATAGCACCCGTTATGCACACCTTACTGCCACGCTTTTTCTATTTTATTTAGTCTCAAACTCGCTTACTGGTGGCGTGAAGTCAATTACTGCTGGGCAACGTTTGATTTTAAATACCGCATTCCCTCGCATCATGCTCCCAATTTCTGCAGTTGTGATTGCTGTAATTAAATTCTTGCCAACGCTAGCGGTGTTTTTAGTGATTCGAACTGTTCTGGGACTTGCCTTTTCGTGGCAAATGTTATGGGCCATCCCAGTGTTACTGATTGCGATGCTATTGTCGTTAGGGCTTGCAATCACGATTTCATGCGTCAACGTTTACTTTAGAGACATAACAAATTTCTTGCCTTATATGACTCGTACTCTCCTTTATTTGTCACCAATTCTTTATGAAGCAAGTGATTTGACGCCAAAGTTGAGAACTCTTGAACTATTCAACCCACTCTTTCCAATTCTTGATAGCTGGTCTCGTGCTTTAGTTCATGGCCAAGTCCCTCATATTTCACATTTGCTTATCGCTCTTGGTTGGGCATTTGGAATCTTTTTCATTGGCACTTACTTCTTCTTATCAAGGGAGCGTGAATTTGCCGTCCGTCTCTAGTCCCCATAAGACAAATGAAATTGCGGTTTCGGTTCGCGATTTAAGTCTTACTTACACAACTGCGATTGATCGCCGTCCAACTTTAAAAGCTCGACTTAAAACAATGGGACGTGGCGGAAAACAAACACGTGTTATTAATGCTTTGAATCAGGTAAATCTTGATGTTGAGTATGGACATGTATTGGGAATTATTGGAGCTAACGGCGCAGGCAAATCTTCACTCATGCGAGTAATGGCAGGAATTGTTCCGCCAACGCGTGGTCGTGTTGAGGTTTATGGAAGCGTAAGTACTTTGTTGGCTTTAGGTGTGGGTTTTAATCCTTCATTAACTGGTCGAGATAATGTTTATCTTGGCGGCTTAGCTGCCGGAATGTCACGTGAAGAAATTGATACCCACTTTGAAGAAATAGCTGAATTTTCTGAGCTAGGCGAAGCAATTGATGCCCCAATGCGCACGTATTCATCCGGCATGTATGCACGTCTGGCTTTTTCCGTTGCCGCGACTGTACGTCCGGATATTTTGATTGTAGACGAAGCTTTGAGTACAGGAGATGCAAAGTTTAAAGAAAAATCGTTGAATCGTATTAAAGAACTTAGAAGTGATGATCGTGCATTGATTTTGGTCAGTCATGCAATGGCTACCCTGCTTGATGTTTGTAATGATGTTGCATGGATTCACAAAGGTAAACTTGTGATGCGTGGTGAGCCCAACACTGTAATCAATGCTTATCGCGAATTCTTGCAGGTAGGAAAGAGCGCAGCCATCGATGAGGACGTCTAAAGCTTTTCTAGCTCTTCTTTTTTTATTCACTAGTGTGATTTCACAAGCTCATGCAGTTGATATTCCTCAATCATTTGCATTTACTGGTTCAGGTTATGGACATGGGGTTGGCCTGAGCCAAATGGGTGCTAGATCTATGGCACTTGCCGGGCAAAGTTCTGATCAGATTCTGAATTATTTCTACAAGGACATCGCAATAGAGCAGCTAGATGATTCAAAGATTCTACGTGTAAACATTGGGCATTTGTTGAGTACCGCAAAAATTGCTAGCTCAACAAAAGATAGTTTCCTTCAAATTTATCAAGGTGACATAGCAAATCAAAGTGACGTTCTTCCTATTGCATCAGGTACTTCTATTAGTTTTTCAATTATCGGTTCAACTATTAGTCCAAAAGTAACCTCTGGAAAAACTTCTCAAGTACTTGCACGAAATAGGTTTTTTACAATTCGCTGGAGCGGTACTCGATATCTGGAAGGCCCTGACACAGTAGTAGCGGTCAATAGCTCTGGTTTAACCCAAAAATATCGCTACGGACAGATTCAATTGAAGGCAGTTAAGAGCCCTGCTGGATATCGAATCGAAATGACAAATTCAGTACGCCTTGCAGATGAATATTTGTGGGGCGTCAGTGAAATGCCTTCATTTTGGCCGGTTGCTGCTTTAGAGGCTCAAGCAATCGCTTCAAGAACATATGCGCTCAGTAAGGCAGGAATTTATCGAAACGCCTGTGATTGCGATTTATATGGAGTTATTTCTGATCAAACATTTCTAGGATATGCAAAAGAGATTGAAAAAAAGTATGGGGCGATTTGGAAAGAGACAGTTACGCGCACTGCAGGCCTAACAATTACACAAAGTGGAGCACCGATTACGGCATATTTCTTTTCATCATCGGGCGGCAAGACTGAGTTGGCAGAGAATGCATGGGGGAGCGCAAGGACATATACCCAGATAGTGGATGATTCTGGTTCGCTAGATCTGACTTTAAATCCACGCTTTGTAACGTGGAGTCGAGAAGTACCGCAAAGCATTGTTGCGGCGGCTTTTGTTTTACCTGACGTTGTATCTCTCGAAATTCTTAATACAAATGAAAGTGGAACGGTTGGTCAAATTCAAGCGACATCGAGTGACGGTATAAAAGTAGCTCTAAGAGGTGAAACATTTAGAAGCAGAACGAAAATTCCTTCTGCCTGGTTTACTTTAGTTAGCGTGCAAAACTGAATTAAGTCCACCCCAAGTACCGGTGCGATTGATTGCTTCAAGTGCTCCATCTAGTGAATTGCGTCGAAAGAGTAAATTATGTCCGCCAGATAAAGCTGCAGCTTTTACGATTTCACCATCAGGCAGACGAATCTTTGAGGCAGATGTTATGTATGTACCAGCTTCGATGACACAGTTATTTCCAAGAGAAATTCCACACCCAGAGTTTGCTCCAAGCAAAGTTTTTTCACCGATTGAAATTACTTCTTTACCGCCACCGCTCAAAGTTCCCATAATTGAGGCACTTCCTCCAATATCAGAACCGTCACCAACCACAACACCGGCAGAAATTCGACCTTCGACCATAGAAGTTCCGAGTGTGCCAGCGTTGAAGTTAACAAAACCTTCGTGCATCACAGTTGTGCCCGATGCTAAATGTGCACCAAGACGAACTCGATCTGCATCGGCGATACGAACTCCACTAGGAATTACGTAATCCACCATTCGAGGAAATTTATCAACTGAGAAGACTGTGACATGACCGTACTTAGCCTTTAAGCGTGCACGTGTTAATTCAAAACCTTCAACTGCACATGGTCCAAACGAGGTCCACACGACGTTGTTGAGTAATCCAAAAATCCCATCAAGTGCCAAACCATGAGGTTTTACTAAGCGGTGAGAAAGTAAGTGCAATCGTAAGTATGCATCCGCGGCATCTTTTGGCGCTGCAGCGATATCGATTTCAAGGCTCACTATTTCGCGAGTAACTGCGCGAGCATCATCATTTCCAACCATGGTCGTTAATTCACTTGGAATTTCCACAGTAAGGGCGTTCAACTGCGGCGCAGGGAACCAGACATCTAAAACTTTGCCAGAAGCAATTGTTGCAATTCCATGGCCGGATGCGAGAGTCGTCATGTCCTAAGCCTAACCCCTATCCTTACCCGCATGCGCATTGCAGTCTTCTGTTCATCATCGCCAACGATTGACCCAAAGTACGTTGACCTTGCCTTCGAACTTGGCGTAGCAATTGCATCCCAATCGTGGGAATTAGTCACGGGCGGTGGACACATTTCGATGATGGGCGCAGTATCTCGTGGTGCACGTGAGACCGGTGGGCGAACAATTGGTGTGATTCCGCAGGCATTAGTAGATATTGAATTTGCTGATCACGATAACGACGAGCTGCATGTAGTCGAAACAATGGGCGAACGCAAAGCGATGATTACAGATATTGCTGATGCATTTATTACTTTGCCTGGCGGAGCCGGAACTTTGGAAGAGTTTTTTGAAATTTGGGTTGGACGTTACTTAAAATTTCACAACAAGCCTGTAGTTATTTTGGATCCATTTGGTATCTATGGCCCATTACACGAATTAGTTGAGCACCTAGAGGTTGAAAACTTTATTAAGCCAGGAATGCGTGATTTAATTTTATGGACAACTAATGTTGATGATGCAATTAAAGGATGTTCTTGATGTCTAATAATCAGATTGCTATCTCTTTGAAAATCAACGCACCCATCCAAAAAGTTTGGAATTCACTAGCTCAGTGGGAAAAACAAGGCGATTGGATGTTGCAGACAAAAGTCTGGGTTACATCTGAAATTGCCGAAGGTGTTGGCACACAAATTTCTGCATTTACTGGAGTTAAAAAAATTGGAATCCTTGACACGATGTTGGTAACGACATGGCAACCACCGCACACCTGCGATGTAGTTCATACTGGAAAAATTATCAAAGGTGGCGGCAGATTTCATTTGCGTGAAGTTGGTGTAGATACAACAATTTTTGATTGGTCTGAAGAAGTAATCGCCCCACGCTTACTCTTCTTCCTTATATGGCCGGCGCTATATATAGGTGTGCGAATCTCGCTGGCCCGCTTTGCTCGAACATTCGGCTAAACCCAACGTCATCGTTTTAGGCATTCAAAGCCAGTAGCCTTAGTTCCATGAACGAGCCCACCACATTGGCCCAGGTGCTGGCTTCGTTGCCCGAAGAGGAGCGGATCATCCTGACCTTGCATTACTTGCGCGGATTATCATCAGCAGATATTGCAACAATGCTTTCGGTGCCAGAGCGCGCAGTTGATGCCGTTATTTCTGCCGGTAAAGCCAGATTGAGCGCGCTTTTAGGCTTATAGGGCCTGCACGATTTCGCACTGACGCGCTAAATGCGAGATACTTCTCCTCTTGAACTTTCCCCATCCATCTTTGAAGGAGTCTCCACATGGCAGCCATGAAACCTCGTACCGGTGATGGTCCAATGGAGGTTACAAAGGAAGCTCGTTCACTCGTGATGCGAATTCCACTAGAAGGCGGCGGCCGTTTAGTTGTCGAACTCAACTCTGAAGAGGCTAATAACCTCAGCGCCGCATTGCATGCAGCGGTTGCATTAGTTAAGAAGTAAATGACCTGCAGGCGATAGCCTTCAACGCATGTTCTGGACACTTAAAGCTGCGAAGCCCCAACTTAGCGCCGCACTTAGCGCTAATTCAATTGCCGTAGCTTTTGCCAAGAATCCTTCAGGAAATTTTGTATTTTCTGCCGCAGGTTCATTAATTACTGAAATTGAAAAACTTTTTCAAATAGTTCTCGTAGATGAACTTTCATTTTTTGCTCCAACCGGTAAAGCCGGCGAATTATTTGAAATTCCAGTCAGTACTGAAAATGCACAGACTGATCGAATTTTCCTAGTGGGAATTGGAGATTCATCAACTACATCTTTTCGTATAGCTGCTACAACAATTGCAAGAAAAGTTCGTGGAAAAAATACGACAGTTTATTCTGCTTGCGCGATAAATCCTGCAGATGTTAAGGCACATGCAATTTCCTTAACACTTGGAGCTTTTCTTTGGAGTTTAAAAACTGGCGAACCAGCAGGTAAGCCAAATTTCTTAGTCGCCACAAATGAAAAGGAAATTATTAATGCTGCGCACACTATTGCAAAAGCGATTACGCATGCTCGTAATATGGTTCATACGCCTTCTAATATTAAGAATCCTGCGTGGATGGCTACTCAAGCTCAAGAATTCGCCAAAGGCACCGGGCTCAAAGTAAAAGTACTTGCTGGAAAAGAATTGAAGGAATTTGGCGGACTACTAGCCGTAGGTATGTCTTCACCTAAGCCAGGTCCACGGTTTATTGAAGTTGAATACTCGCCTTCGAAAAAGAAAAATTCGGTTAAGGCGTTACCGCACGTAGTTTTAGTAGGCAAAGGAATAACTTATGACACGGGTGGAATAAATCTCAAGCGGCCGTATGACTTAATGATTCCTATGAAAAGTGACATGGCAGGTGCCGCAGCAATTCTTGCCACATTGACCGCGCTAGAAGAATTACAACCAAATATTCGAGTCACAGCGTTAATGATGTGTGCGGAAAATGCATTTTCAGGTAGTGCCCAACGTCCTAGCGATGTCATTACACACTATGGCGGAACAACTGTAGAAGTAATTGATACCGATGCAGAAGGACGCCTTGTTCTAGCCGATGGTCTTGCTTATGCCGACAAAAATCTTGATCCAGATTACTTAGTAGATATTGCGACGTTAACTGGATCAGCAACTTTAGGTCTTGGCCGACAATATGCAGCGATGTATACCCGTGATGAAAAACTTGCCCGTGATTTTGAAACTGCAGGAAATGAATCCGGTGATCGTGTCTGGCATATGCCACTCATTGATGACTATAAAGATGCACTAGTCAGCGATGTTGCGGATTTCAATCACAATGCCAAGAAAGCGAAATATTCAGCTGGATCAGTTACTGCTGCTTTATTCCTGGAGCACTTTGCTGGCGATCGTCGCTGGGTCCATTTGGATATTGCAGGAACGGGTCGAAGTGATTCAGATTCAGGGGAGAATCCGAAAGGCGGAACTGGTTACGGAGTTCGTCTTTTAACGCAGTGGATTATGAATCTAAAATGAAAATTGATCCCCATGCTTATTCTGAAACCTTCATCACCGAAGACCCATTTAAATCACATGCCCGTGCACGTGGAGTTGAACTCGGGACCATAGATGTCAGCCCAGGAACTGGTGCCTACCTTCGCCATTTAGCTTTTACTCTTTCTGCACAATCAGTTGTCGAAATTGGTACGGGCGCAGGCGTTGGCAGTTTGTGGTTACTTGATGGAATGTTAAATAGCGGAACATTAACCTCTATCGATGATGAGATGGAGCATACGCAGGCTGCGAAAATTGCTCTGACCGATGCTGATATTTCACCCACCCGATATCGCCTTATTACAAACTCTGTTCTCGATGTAATTTCTAAATTAACCGATCGCGCTTATGACTTAGTTGTAGTTCGTCATGATCCAGAGGATTTAGCTTTTATTATTGCCGAAGCTCATCGCATATTGCGCAGTGGTGGATGCCTAGTTATTGATGGCTTTTTTGGTGGCTCAAAAGTAAATGACCCAGCTCAAAGAGATGCCAAGACGGTAGCCCTTCGCGATGCTGGGAAAATCGTTAAGAATGACACAGAACATTGGGTGAGTACCTTGATTCCAACGGGAGATGGATTGTTAGTTGCTACAAAATTGTAGGAAGATAGGGCCATGATTTTTCCTAAAAAGAATTCAGTAGAAACCACACGGCCATGGTGGGAAACTAGTGCACCTATAAAGAGTTCTAGAAGTAAAATCTTTATTACGGCACTTCTTGCAAGTTGTTTAGGCGGCTTCCTTGGAGTAACCGCAACAGGCGGAACAATTTTTAGTAGTGCCAATATTGTTAATTCTTCAAGCACAATTGAGCGTGCACCAGATTCTGTTGCTGGTATTGCTCAAAGAGTTTTGCCCTCAGTTGTTTCGATCAATACTCGTTCCGCCAATGGTGGAGGCACTGGTTCAGGATTTGTATTTGACAGCAATGGCTATATTTTAACTAATAACCATGTAATCGATAATGTGGCAGATGGAAAAGGATCACTACGTGTAACACTTAACAACGGTGATGTTTACGGTGGCACCATCGTTGGACGCGATTCATCGTATGATTTAGCGATAATTAAAGTCAGTGCTACAAATCTTCCCGCATTAGAATTTGGAAATAGCGACACGGTTGCTGTTGGTGATCCTGTGATTGCGATTGGTTCGCCTCTTGGACTTTCAGGAACAGTAACTTTGGGAATTATCAGCGCAAAAAACCGTCCCGTCACAGCTGGTAAATCTGGAACAGAAAGTTCATTTATTAATGCACTTCAAACTGATGCAGCAATCAACCCAGGAAATTCTGGCGGACCACTTGTAGATGCAACTGGTGCGGTAATTGGAGTTAACTCTGCAATTGCTTCTCTTGGGTCAGCATCCCAAACTGGCTCTATTGGTCTGGGTTTTGCAATACCGATAAATCAAGCCAAAAAAACTGCTGATCAGTTAATTAAATCTGGAAGGGCAACATACCCAGTTCTTGGAGTTTCACTTGATATGAATTTCACCGGAGTCGGTGCGCAAGTCGCCAATTCAAATAATGCGATTTTGGCTGGTGGACCAGCAGCTAAGGCGGGGCTTCTTGCAGGTGACACCATTACTAAATTTGAAGGCAAATCAATTAATGCTCCCGAGGAATTGATTGTTGCAATTCGCGCTAAAAACGTTGGAGATAAGGTCACTCTGACTTATATCCGCAAGAGTAAAGAGGTCACCGTATCTGTGACCTTAGAAGCGGGTAAGAACTAAACGTTGCTTTTGTAGGTAGGCTTGGCCCATGTTCTTCGACATCGGTGCAGGTGAAATTCTTGGCTTAGCGATTCTTGGAATGATTTTGCTAGGCCCTGAGCGTTTGCCCAAAGCTGCAGCAGAAGCTGCCAAATGGGTAAAGAAGCTCAGAGCTTTGTCGCAAACTGCCACCTCTGAATTGCGCGAAAACTTGGGACCAGGATTTGAAAACTTACAACCAGCGGATTTGCACCCAAAAACTTTTGTAAAGAAGCAACTAGGTGAATTGCTAGATGACAAACCAGCAACACAATCAAATCGCCCAACTGCAAAGATTGATCCAGATCTCATATGAGCCTAATTGACGCACTTTCACATGCATTGACGACGGTCCAAGATCCAGAACTTCATAGATCCATCACAGATCTTGGCATGGTTGAAGATTTATCGGAAGTAAATGGTGTTGTTACCATTAAAGTTTTACTCACTATTTCGGGTTGCCCAATGCAAGATCGTTTGCGTAATGACATATCTACAGCGCTAACAAATATTGAGGGTGTTAAAAGTGTCAACCTAACTTTTGGTGTTATGACGCAAGATCAGCGCGATAATGTTAAAAAAGTTGTACGTGGAGGCCGTGAAAAAACTATTCCATTTGCACAGCCAGAATCTTTAACACGAGTGATTGGGATTGCTTCTGGAAAAGGTGGCGTAGGTAAATCATCAGTCACTGCAAATCTTGCTGTTGCTTTTGCTAAAAAGGGTTTACAAGTTGGAATTTTAGACGCCGACGTTTATGGTCACTCGATTCCGCGTTTAATGGGTTTAATGGGCCAACGGCCAACCGCTATTGATCAGCTATTTATTCCCCTTGAATCTTTTGGGGTAAAAGTAGTTTCGATGGAGATGTTTAAACCAGAACGCTCTGATCCAGTTGCTTATCGTGGACCGTTATTACACCGTGTTCTCGAACAACTTCTTTCAGATGCATATTGGGGCGATTTGGATGTCTTGCTCATCGATTTGCCACCCGGCACTGGAGATCTTGCAATCTCCCTAGGTCAACTTATTCCTAACTCTGAAATTGTCGTTGTAACTACACCTCAAATTGCTGCTGCAGAAGTAGCTGAACGTGCGGGAAGAATTGCACACCAAATTCATCAGCGTGTGATTGGCGTTATCGAAAACATGTCTGAATTCTCCTGCCCAACATGTGGTGAAAAAATTGCACTATTTGGAACTGGTGGTGGTGAAGAAACTTCTCGGCGATTGTCAGCACTTGTCGGCATTGATGTTCCACTGTTGGGCAAAATTGCTTTCAATCCAGCGCTACGCACAGGTGGAGATGATGGAGTTCCACTTGTGGAAGCTGCTCCAGAAACTGACCCAGCCAAAACAATTTTTGATATCGCAGAAAAATTAGTCAAGCGAAGCAAATCCTTAGTAGGCGTACGTCTGGGAATTTCTCCGGAGAGCAATTGAAATTGCAAGAAGATTCGCGCGATAGTCACACTGCAATCCCTGCAAGACCGGATCTGATACGCCTTGGGGTTGGAATCATGGGCATTGGAACCTCTGGCCCCCTTATCGCAATGAGCGCGATGCCAATCCCTACTCTTATTTTTTGGCGAAATCTTGGTGGTTCATTATTGACATTACCTTTTGCTCTGCGACACCCACGCCACCGTGAAGGAATCAAATGGGCGGTACTTGCAGGATTTGTTTTAGCTATTCACTTTGTAGGATTTTTCTTAGCAATGCGTTGGACAAGTGTTGCAGCAGGAACTGCACTTGTGGCTCTGCAGCCAATCTTTGCTGCAATCTTTGTAAAGTTTAGTGGCGGTCATATACCTTCTAAAGCTTGGCTGGGAATGGTTGTTAGTTTCTCAGGTGTATTACTGATTTCAGGAATCGATCTACATATTTCACTTCGCTCTTTCCTAGGCGATATAGCTGCACTTGTTTCCGCAGCTTTAGCGGCCCTTTACATGATTGCCGGTTCTCGAGCACAGCGCACAATAGAAACTACCGTTTACACAACTATCTGCTATTTCGTTTGCGCAATCACTGCCCTGCCGATGGCGTTAGTCATGGGTTTTCCTGTGCTTCATTTTTCTGCGCGTGAATGGTGGATTTTGCTCGGCTTAGTCTTTGGTGCACAAATCTTGGGTCATTCAATGTTTAATGCCGCACTCAAGCGAGTATCTCCGGCAGTTGTCTCACTCATTATTTTCTTCGAAGTTCCAGTGAGTTCATTACTTGCAATTTGGTGGTTAAAACAAACTCCACCACTAGGAATCCTGCCCGGAATTGCTTTGATTTTAATTGGCTGTGTCTTAGTAGTCACTCGTTCTCGCACTACGAATGTGGAATTAACTCCATGATTGATTTACATACCCATACTAATAAGAGCGATGGCACGGATAGTCCACGAGAATTAGTAAATAAAGCAATTGCGCAAGGTTTAACCGTACTTGCAATTTCTGATCACGACACAACCTCCAGCTGGGAAGAAGCAACCCAAACTTTGCGTGGCAGCATGCAATTAGTGTTGGGAAGTGAAATATCTTGCCTAACAACTGATGGAATTAGTGTTCACATGCTGGGGCTTCTCTTTGATGGTGGGCACCCAGAGATGCAGATAATGCTTGAAGAAACTCGTGATGGACGCTTGCCTCGCATGCGCAAAATGATTGAAAAAATGCAAAGCGCTGGGATAGATATTTCAATGACTGATGTGGAAGCTGCCCGGCCCGAAGGCGCAACTCTAGGTCGACCACACTTAGCTGATGCTCTGGTTAATAAAGGAATTATTACGTCACGTGATGAAGCCTTTCAAGGAATGCTCAATAATGATTCAGAGTTTTATGTTTCACATGCCGCCCCTACACCTGTCGATGCAATAAAAATGATTAGAAAAGCTGGGGGAGTTGCAGTTATTGCACACCCCTTTGCATCCCATCGCGGACAAATTCTTCAAGTAAGTGACTTTCAGAACCTTGTAGAAGCAGGCTTGAATGGCATTGAAGTTGACCATAGAGATCAAAATCCAGATGAAAG
This sequence comes from Actinomycetota bacterium, assembly GCA_009698445.1. Lineage (GTDB taxonomy): Bacteria > Actinomycetota > Actinomycetes > Nanopelagicales > Nanopelagicaceae > Planktophila. Next base: position 17,264 of record WLQG01000011.1, on the reverse strand, counting down.
AGCGCAACTTCGAGGCATAGCCCGAGAGTTAGATGTAGTAATAACTGGCTCCAGCGACTATCACGGTACGGGTAAACTCAATGCATTAGCGGAGTTTCAAACTAGCCCCATTGAATGGGAAAAACTTGAAGCACAAGCAGATAAACGAAGGGTGGTACGGGCATGAAAGTTGGAGCGCTCACATTTGCCGTACAAACTTTTGTAACTCTATTTGTCATTATGGATCCACCAGGTGCGACCCCAATATTTTTAGCATTAGTTGCCGATAAGTCACCTAAAGAGCGCAGAATGCTGGCGGTTAAAGCTGCGGGAGTTTCATTCTTAGTTATTTCAATTTTTGCTCTTTTCGGTCGCTTTATTCTTAGCTATCTCAATGTTTCAATCGCTGCAATGCAAGCAGCCGGAGCCCTGTTGCTCTTGCTGATCTCTTTGGATTTATTGACTGGTGGAAAAGGCGGCGGACGTGGCGATGGTGAAAACACTAATATCGCGCTAGTTCCGCTAGGTACACCATTATTAGCCGGACCAGGGGCGATCGTTGCAACAATGATTTTTGTTCAACAAGTTGATGGTCCTGCGATGGCGCTGGGATTAATTGGCGCAGTCATTGCTGTGCATTTAGCAATTGCAGGCGCTCTTATGGCCTCTACAACAATCATGACCGTAATTAAGGATGCTGGTGTAACACTTGTTGCTCGCATAGCAGGTTTATTGCTTGCAGCTATTGCGGTTCAAATGCTCGTAAATGCAATTCGTGTATTTGTTGCTAATTAACTTTCTTTAAACTTCTTAGTCCGAGTGCGAGTTCGCTCAACTCTTGGCTTACTTTCAACTTTAGTTTCAACGCGCTTTGGTGCTGTTTTTTGCGCAACAGGCTTTTCCAAAACAGGCTTGGCCTTTGTTAAACGCCCAGTAGAACCAGTTGGGATATCTAGAACTTCATAGAGATGAGGAGAAGAAGAGTAAGTTTCTTCAGGTTCTTCAAGACCAAGTTCAAGGGTTTGATTAATCATCTTCCAGCGAGCTAACTCATCCCAGTCAACGAAAGTCACAGCAATTCCATGCGCACCAGCACGTGCGGTGCGTCCGATACGGTGAACATAAGTTTTTTCATCTTCAGGACATTGATAGTTAATTACGTGAGTAATTCCATCAATATCGATACCTCGTGCGGCAACATCGGTTGCGACCAGAACATCAGATTTACCAGCCTTAAAATCACCTAAAGCTTTTTCACGTGCACTTTGTCCAAGATCTCCGTGGATTGGTGCTGCTTTAAAACCACGCTCAATTAAATCTTCTGCAGTTTTTTGGCACGTGCGCTTTGTGCGACAAAAAACCATGGTTGGACCGCGACCTTGTGCTTGCAAAATTCGAGCAAGCATTTCAATTTTGTCCATAGCGTGAGCACGCAAGACGTGCTGCTTAATGCGAGTAACAACTGCACCTTCATCTTCAGAATCCTGTGTGCGAATATGTATAGGCTGATTCATAAATCTGCGAGCCAGAGCAATGATGTCTCCTGGCATAGTGGCTGAAAACAACATTGTTTGCATGCGGTTAGGCGTATTTGCCAAGATTTTTTCAACATCTGGCAAGAAACCAAGATCTAGCATTTCATCGGCTTCATCTAAAACTAACCGTGATACTTGCTTTAGGCGCAGCTGGCCTTGGCGCGAAAGATCAAGCAAACGTCCTGGAGTTCCTACGACAATTTCAATGCCCGCGGCAAGGGCTTCGATTTGTGGCTCAAAGGCTCGGCCTCCATAAACGGCTAACGTTCTAATTCCACGATTACTTGCCAACTCTTCAATGTCCTTAGTTACTTGGGTGCATAGCTCTCGCGTTGGAACAACGACAAGCACTTGAGGCATTCCTTTGTGTTCAAAGCTTTCCCATTCAGCATCATTAGGTGCAATGACACGTTCAATGACTGGAACTCCAAAAGCTAAAGTTTTTCCAGTGCCGGTTTTGGCCTGACCAATTACATCGCCATCGCTAAGTGCGATAGGTAGAACCATTTCTTGAATTGCAAAAGGTGCGATGAAGCCGTGCGCACGGAGCGCCTCAATAGTTTCGGGGCGTAAAGGAAGTTCTGCGAAAGTTTTCGACACGTTAAGCGGCGCCAGAAATTTGTTTATTAGTGGTGCTCATAGAAGTAATCCTATCGGAGTTAATTGCGCGGGAATCCCGAAATACCTCTCCACATGAGGTTGTTCACTAATTCAACAGCCTGTTCACGGGTTAAAGTGCTGTCTCGATCTAACCAATGGCGAGCCGTTACTTGGGCATAGCCAATCATTCCAACACCTAGGAGCATTGATGCTTCTTTTGGAAGGCCAGTATCAATAGAAATCACAGCACTTGCAGCGGCGGCACAGTCATACGTCATGCGATTAAGACGTTCACGCACTGAAGGTTCAACACTCATATCACTTTCAAATAGCAATCTAAATGCTTCACCTTCTTTTTCAATGAATGCAAAGTAAGCGTCAACCGTTGCATGAACACGGTTTGCGTTATCTGGAGTCGAAGCAATTGCCTTTTGAATTTCAAAAACTAGTGAGTCAATGTGCAAATCAAGAACTGCCAAGTACAGTTCTAACTTTGAAGGAAAATGTTGATATAAAACTGGCTTACTTACATTTGCGCGATCAGCAATTTCATCCATTGCGGCTGAGTGATAACCCGCCGCAGTAAATACCTCAAGGGCTGCTGAGAGCAAAAGCGCACGTCGTTCATCACGAGGCAAACGTGCCTTATTTGATGCATCAACTGTAGTCATTGGCGCAATCGTAGAGGCAGTAGTGGTGATTGGCTAATAGATGTAGCACGCCGTGCGTGAATACGGCAGAATTGCCATCTTATGAAAACCCCGCCACTAGTGAATCCAGGCCCATCGTTAACCGATGAAGAGCGCAGTCGCTACAGCCGGCAGATCGTGATTTCAGAAGTTTCAGAAGTTGGCCAAGAAAGATTAAGAAATTCAAAGGTTTTGTGCATTGGTGCTGGAGGACTTGGTTCACCGGCGATTTTGTATTTAGCTGCTGCAGGAATCGGATCAATTGGGATTGTTGATTTTGATTCTATTGATGAAAGTAATCTTCACAGGCAGATTCTCTATACACAGGCAGATATAGGCAAGAGAAAAGTTGATATTGCAAAAAAGAAGATTCTTGAAATTAATCCAAAAACTGATGTAACTATTCATGACTCGCGCATTGATAATATGAATGCCCTAGAGATCTTGGCTAACTACGACATCATTATTGATGCCACTGATAATTTTGCTACACGCTATTTGATCAACGATGCCGCTGTTTTACTTAATAAACCGTATGTCTGGGGTTCGGTTAATCGCTTTGATGGGCAAGCTGCAATTTTTTGGAGCACATATGGTCCTTGTTATCGGTGCGTTCACCCAACACCGCCGCCACCGGGTTCGGTCCAAAACTGCGCCGAGGCTGGAGTTTTAGGTGTTTTGTGTGCATCGATTGCATCACTGCAAGTGAACGAGGTCATCAAAGCTATTACCGGCATAGGTGAAGTACAAATAGGCAAAATGATGATCTACGACGCACTTAATTCCGAATACTCAAAGATTGATATTAAGAAAGATTCCAACTGCGTAATCTGTAGTCAAAGTGCCCCGCAGCAAAAACTGTTAGAAGATTACGAGGGCTTTTGTGGAATTAATGTTTCTAATGAGATATCCGCCAAAGATTTACGTAAAAAATTTGCAGACAATGAAGATTTTGTGCTCATCGATGTGCGTGAGCCCGAGGAGTTTGAACAATCATGTATTCCCGGTTCCACCCTGATACCGAAAGGTTTTTTCTTAGATCACAGCGCGCTCTCGGCACTTCCAGCCGATAAAGAGATTATTCTTCATTGTCGTTCTGGAATTAGATCTGCTGAATGCCTTGAAATAATTCAAGGTGCTGGTTTTACAAACTCACGCCATTTAGGTGGAGGAATACTTGCATGGGAGAAGCTATGAAGAGTTCATATGAAGGTTATCGAATTCTCTTAGTTCATGCTCATCCTGATGACGAAACTATTAACAATGGCGCAACGATGGCCCTTTATGCCGCTCTCGGTGCAAAAGTAACTTTAGTAACATGCACACGCGGAGAAGAAGGTGAAGTCTTAGTTCCAGGATTGTCACACTTAGCTAGCAGCCACAATGATCAGCTAGGAAAACATCGTGAGATTGAACTAGCTAATGCCATGAAAGCCCTCGGAATAAATGATTTTAGATTTCTAGGAAATTACCGCGATAGCGGAATGATGGATACACCGCCAAATAATCGTCCCGATGTTTTCTGGCAAGCAGATTTAGATACTGCAGCAGGTCAACTTGTTGAAATAATCGAAGAGATACAGCCGCATATTTTAATTACTTACGATGAAATTGGTGGCTATGGTCACCCAGACCATATTCAGGCCCACCGTGTTGCAATGAGAGCTAGTGAACTTTCTACGTGGCAGATTCAAAAAATTTACTGGAACACAATGCCAAAATCTGTTCTTGCAGAGGGAATGGCCAAGATGAAAGAAATTGGCTCAGATTTTTTTGGTGCAGAAAGCGTCGATGATCTTCCATTTGCTAAGGATGATGCCTTAGTTTCAACTCTCATAGATGGCAATGCTTATGTTGAGGCAAAAATGGCTGCGATGAAGGCTCACGAAACACAGATTTCATTAGATGGTCCATTCTTTGCTTTATCTAACAACTTAGGTTTACAAGTATGGGGACACGAGTACTACACACTTGTTAAAGGGACAAAGTGCGAACCTTTTGACGCAGCTGGTCGTGAAAACGATTTAACTTCCGGAGTAGTTTTATAGTGCGTTATTTATATTCAGTAGCTATTGGTGCAGCTCTAGGTGCTGGATCAGTATTCATGCACGCTTCACTTGTGCCATTTGGCTTAGTTTTTGTTTTATTGGCAACGGTGGCAGGAATATGGAGCATTGGCCGTATGTGGGGTGGCAAAACTCTTCGCATAGTGGGATCAATTGCTTGGACAGTAGTTGTATTGCGTGCCGGGTTTCCAGGAATTAATGATGAGTACCTCATTGAAGGTACAGCCGTGGGTATTTCACTAATTAATGTGGGCTTTATGGCTTTGGTTTTAGCAATTCTTCTTCCTGCTTAACGCCATTGCCAATCTTGCCCCTCGGCAGAATCTTTAATTTCAAGGCCCGTTAATTCAAGTTTGATGCGTAAAGCATCGCTATCGCCCCAGCGCTTTTCTTTTCTGGCGTTGATACGCAATTCAAGTAATTCTACTTGTTCACTCGTCAAAGCTTTTTCTGACTCTACTCGATCTAAATCTAAACCTAAGATTTTATCTGCAAATAGAAATCGAGATGCTTGATCTGGTAAATCCTCATTTTTTTCAACATTTCGTAAGTATTGAATCGCACGAGGAGTATCCAAATCATTATCAATGATTGCCAAGAACTCTAAATCTGTGACGATTTCATGTTGATTCCAGACTTTGATTTTCTTTCGCCATCGTTTGAGGAGCGCATCTGCAGCTTCAATTGCTGCCCATGTTAAATCCATCTGGGATCGGTAGCGATTTTCCAAAAAGCATAATCTGACTGCAAGCGGATCCAAACCTCTATCAATCACATCTTGAAGAAGCACCACATTTCCTGCACTTTTTGACATCTTTCGGCCTTCAAAAAGCAGATGTTCTCCATGCAGCCATAGATCTACGCTCTCTTTACCCGTAATTGCATTTGATTGGGCCCGTTCATTTTCATGATGCGGAAAACGTAGATCAATACCACCAACATGGACGTTGATATGAGAATCAAGGTAATGAAGTGACATTGCAGAACATTCAATATGCCAGCCAGGAAAGCCCGGACCCCACGGTGAATCCCAAATCATTTCACTGCGAGAACCCGCTGCTTTCCACAACGCCCAGTCAGCATGAAATCTTTTCGCACCGTCTTCGCTGTATTCATATCGATGTCCTGGCTTAAGTTCATCCAGTCGATTTCCGCTTATCGCTCCATAACTTTCTACACTCCGTGCATCAAAATAAACAGAACCGTCAGCGCCTACGTATGCGAAATCTTTCTCAATTAGTTGAGCAATCATTGCCAACATGAGTTCGATTGATTCACTTGCGCGGGGGAACTTATCGGCAGGTTTAACATTTAAGCGGTTTAGGTCAATATGAAATCTTTCTTCATATTTACGGGCAACGGCAAAAGGGTCGATGGATTCAGTTTTTGCCTGGGCAAGCATCTTGTCTTCGGTCTCAAAATCATCTGACATGTGACCGACGTCTGTAATATTTTGGATAAGTTCTACAGTGTTACCGTGCGACTCAAGCACTCTGCGGACTAAATCAGATAATAAAAATGTTCTTAAATTTCCTACATGTGCGTCCCTGTACACCGTTGGCCCACAGCAATACATTGTTGTTTTACCAAGTGTTGAGGTAACCGGCATAGTTTTTCGTGCTGCCGTGTCATATAGAGAAAGGCTCACTTTTTTTCGATCACTTCTTTCCACAGTGCAATCTCATCATGTGAAAATTCAATGAGCTTGCCGTGGCGATTTCGAAGAGTGATGGGCGATTCAAGATATCCAACAATGTCTCGAAAACCACCCTCTGGATCATGTAACCGAACGGTGACCCGCTTGCCAATAAGGCCGGCAAATGTGGCTTCCAGAGCATGGGACATGGCTCAACGATAAACCTTCACATCAAATATCGCCTTAGGAGAGCCGATGCGATTAGAATCGGAGCCGCTGGTAACTTTTATTTCTTACGGAGGCAAGTCGTGACTTATGTGATCGCCGAACCATGTGTCGATGTCAAAGATAAATCCTGCATCGCTGAATGTCCTGTGGACTGCATTTATGAAGGCGATCGCATGCTCTATATCCAGGCCGATGAATGCGTAGATTGCGGTGCTTGCGAGCCAGTCTGCCCCGTAGAAGCGATTTATTATGAAGACGATGTTCCACCACAGTGGAAAGGGTTTTCAAAAGTTAACACTGAGTTTTTCGTTGAAATTGGCTCACCTGGGGGAGCAGCTAAAGTCGGTGCAACCGGCACTGACCACGAATTTGTAAAAGCTCTTCCTCCTAAGAGCGAGTAACTCTTCTTGCGCTCTTCACTCCCAGATTTTCCCTGGGATGCACTTGCCCCATATGGAGATAAAGCGCGCTTGCACCCCGACGGAATTATTGATCTATCTGAAGGAACTCCCGTTGATTCAACTCCAGAGTTTATTCAAGAAGCGTTTCGCGCAGCGTCTAATTCACCAAGCTATCCGCTAACAGCAGGCACGGCAGAACTTCGAGCAACGATTAAAGAGTGGGCGACTACGCACCTTGGTGCAACTGGTGATTTTGATGTCTTGCCCCTGATTGGTTCAAAAGAATTAGTTGCTTGGTTGCCTACTATTTTGGAATCAAAGAAGGTTCTGATTCCAGAGATTGCTTATCCCACATATCACGTTGGTGCGTTGATTGCACAAGCACAATCTGTCCCAGTTGAAATTGATGCCACTAGTTGGCCTGCAGCTGATTTAGCGTGGATGAACTCACCTTCGAATCCAACCGGGAGAGTTCATACAGCCCAAGAGATTTCGGCATGCATTGAGTGGGCACGTAAGAATAATGCAGTTCTAATTTCGGACGAGTGCTACTTCGAATTTGATCACACGGCAACCTCAACGTCGATAATGGCATTAACTGCAGGAAATAACACGAATATCCTGGCAGTTCATTCACTTTCAAAGCGTTCATCGATGGCTGGTTATCGTGCGGCTTTTTTAATTGGAGATTCTCAATTAATCGCAAAAATTCGCGAATTACGAAAGCATGCTGGAATGATCGTTGGACTTCCAGTACAAAAAGCAATGTCCGTTGCACTGAAAGACGATCTCCATGTTGCCGAACAACGCCGGCGATATAACGCCCGACGTGATGCACTACGTCCAGCCCTTGAAGCATGCGGATTCAGAATCGAATTTAGTAATGCGGGGCTTTATATCTGGTGCACTCGTAATGAAGATGCATGGCTAAGCGTTGATTGGTTAGCAGCTCGCGGAATCTTGGCAACGCCAGGTAGTTTTTATGGTGACAAAGGTAAAAACCACATCCGTATAGCTTTAACTGCCACCGATGCCGCGATCAATCAAGCAGCTACCCGTTTAAAGGGTTAAGAAATGGCTGTTGGAATCCTGCTGGTTGGTGGCTTTGGTACACGCCTGATGCCACTAACGAAAAACACACCAAAACCAATGCTCACTGTTGCAGGTTTGCCCGTAACAGAACATCAATTAGCGATGGCAAAAAAAGCTGGAATAACGACGATTGTTCTTGCCACATCCTACTTATCGGAAGTTTTCATTCCATATTTTGGAGATGGATCCAAGTGGGGCATGAACCTGCTTTATGCCGTAGAAAAGGAACCGTTAGGCACAGGTGGTGCTATCCGAAATGCGGCCAAGCTTTTAACTGGCGATGAATCTATTGTTGTTTTTAATGGAGATGTTCTGAGTTCTCATAATTTGTCACAACAAATACAAGAACATGAGGCCAATAACGCAGATGTGACATTGCACTTAACGTCAGTTGAGGATGCACGAGCTTATGGGTGCGTACCAACGGATTCTGATGGGCGGGTCACGGCTTTCTTAGAAAAAATGGATAAGCCAGTAACCAATACCATCAATGCAGGTTGTTATGTTTTTAAAGCATCAGTTGTGAAAGCAATTCCAGAAAACACTGTAATTAGTGTCGAACGTCAAACATTTCCTGAGTTAGTGGAAAAGCACGGAAAAGTATGTGGTTTTATTGATGATTCCTATTGGCTAGATATTGGAACACCTAAGGCTTTATTGAAAGGCTCAATAGATTTAGTGTGCGGTGCGGCGCAGGCATTGGCATTAACGCCACAGAACGTTGCAAGCCACTCACCACAATCATTAATCATGAAAGGTGCGCTCGTTGATCCAACCGCCACCATTGATGGTGGCAGCTCTATTGCTAGCGGGGCTGTAATTGGTGCAGGAGCACGCATCACTAGGTCAATCGTTGAGGCCGAAGCCAGAATTGGAAATGGCGCAGTCGTCACCAATTCATTTGTTGCTGCGGGCGCCGAAATTGCTGATTCGGCTCAAATAGCCACATCTTTTGTGACAAATCTCCAAATAATTCCAATTCCACAGTAGTTTGAGCGTGAATATCCCTAAACGTGGGGGTACCCGCGCTTGACTTATTCGACTTACACGCGTGTAATTCACTCCTAAGTAAGTCTTTTCCATGAGGGATGAGACCTGATGTATTCAAGGAGAATCGACTATGCCGATTAAACCTGAAGCCACGAACTCCCCAACCCCCACGACTGGCCCAAAGATCACACTAGAGACTGGCGAGAGTATTGAACTCTCTTGGCAGGAACGCGCACTGTGCGCTCAAACAGATCCAGAAGCTTTCTTCCCTGAAAAAGGCGGATCAACTCGCGAAGCAAAACGAGTCTGCCTTTCTTGCGATGTTCGTTCAGAGTGCTTGGAATATGCACTTGCACATGACGAACGTTTTGGAATTTGGGGCGGACTATCAGAGCGCGAACGTCGTCGCTTAAAGCGCCGTTCTGCGTAATTTTTTAATCCCAACTCTTTAAGAGATGGTGGTTTTGTTGTGGCAATAATAGATAGACACTCAGTCACTGCAATTGTTGTAACTCACGACGGTGAAACTTGGTTGCCAGCTGTTGTTGCAGCTCTAGCTTCGCAAACGCGCCCTTTAGATCAAATGATTGCAGTTGATACAGATTCACAAGATTCATCAATAAAACTTCTAAAATCTGCGCGCATCCCAATTATTTCGGCAGAACGCGATTGCGGATTTGGTGATGCAGTTGCGCTCGCAGTAGAAAAATTACCGCCATATATTGAAGGTAGCAGTGAATGGATTTGGTTAATTCATGATGACAGTGCGCCCGCGCCTACTGCGTTAGAAAAACTACTTGAGGCAGTTGAAGATCGTCCACAAGTAGCAATGGTTGGTCCAAAACTTCTTGGTTGGCACGATCGCACACATTTGCTTGAAGCAGGTGTAAGTATTGCTGGAAATGGTGCGAGATGGACAGGTTTAGAAACATATGAGTACGACCAAGGGCAACATGATGGAATTCATGACGTCTTATCTGTGAGCACTGCAGGAGCATTAATTCGGCGTGATGTATTTGAAGAAATAGGTGGCTTTGATTCAAACCTCTCGTTATTTCGAGATGACATAGATTTTGGTTGGCGGGCACGTGTTGCAGGTTATGCTGTCATTGCAAATACCGAAGCAGTTGCATATCACGCACAAGCCGCAGCTTCTGAGCGTCGCAGCGTTGATGTTGACGGAGCATTCCTGCACCGCCCGCTACTACTTGATCGTCGCAATGCAGCCTATGTTCTACTCGCAAACTCATCGTGGTGGATGATTCCATGGCTTAGCGTTCAACTCTTGAGTTCAGCAATGGCACGTGCTCTCGGATTTTTAATTGCAAAGCTGCCTGGATATGCTTCAGATGAACTGTTGGCTGTTGCAACATTAATTATCAGACCTACTGAAATCTTTAAGGCCCGTAAATTCAGAAAAACAAAACGTTTAGTTTCCGCCCGCGTAATTTCTCCTTACATTCCTCCCCGTTGGTCACAGTTACGATTATCAACTTCTGGAGCGGCTGAAGCTATTAGGGCGAAAATTATTCCAGTCGTCGAAAGCACTTCTGTCTCAGTTCTTAATTCTCTTGAAGAAGAAGATCTACTAGTTCCTACAAAGAAGTACCAGTGGCGAAATTTATTAAAAAATCCAGAGATTTTTGGATACTTGTTACTCGGATTAGTAACACTGATTGCATCAAGAAATCGCTTGGGTGCACTCATCGGTGGAGCACTTCCAGCTTCTCCCAGTGGCGCCCGAGATCTCTGGCGAACTTATTTTGAGTCCTGGCATCAGGTAGGCATGGGTAGTTCACATGCTTCACCGCCATGGATTGCGGTAGTTGCTCTTTCTTCAATCATTGTTCTTGGAAAAATACCCTTTCTTATTACTACTTTCTTTCTTACTGCTCCGCTATTTATCATGTGGTCAGCCCAGTGCTATCTACGCAGATTGTCGAAAAATCCATACATTACGATTCCTTCGAGTTTTCTCTATGCAATCTCACCGGTTGCCTTGGCTTCAGTCAATTCAGGGCGGCTAGCCACTTTGGTGGCGCTAATTATTGCTCCACAAATCCCGATTATTTTAACTCACTGGAATGAAGTTGAAAAAAATAGTTGGCGCAGAATTTACGTGTTAACAATTTTGCTTGCTGTTCTCAGTTCATTTACTTTGGTTATAACGGTACTGAGCCTAGGATTTATTGGCTTTGCAATCCTGCGCGACTATCAACTAAAACTTGATAAGCCGTTATTTTTAAGCCGCCTCTATAAGCGACTTACTCTTTTGCTTTTTCCATTCGTATTAGTTGCACCGTATTCAATTGAGGCTTTAGCTCGTCCCGCACGGTTTCTAGTAGAACCAGGCTTGTTACTCTCAGGAGGAACTCCTGAGTTAGTAATATTTGGAAACCCTGGAGGGCAAGGCGCACTTCCTGTTTGGGCGATTAGTCCAATAGTGCTGATCTTAATTATTGCGCTGTTCTCATCTTCTTCGGTGAAATCAATTGCACAGGTTGGCATTGCTTTCCTATGTGCAGCTATTTTATTTTCCTCACTCTCTATTAACGCACATGGAAGCGGTTCCAGTACGAAAGTATGGGTAGGAACATTCTTGGTTGGAGCGACTTTGGCAGCAGTTGCGGCAGGCGTGATAATTCTTGATCGCTTACGAGGCGAACTCATTGTTAGCAATATCCACTACCGCCATATTTTGGCTGGACTCTTACTATTCATAACTTCTCTCTATGCAATCACAAGTATTGGGTGGTCGATTTCAACTGGTGCAGATTCACCCGTTCAGAGTAATTTGAAAACAGTTATGCCAGCCTTTCTGACAGCTGAGGCGGATACTAAGACTTTAGTTTTACGTGAAGTTGGTTCACAAGGTGAAAAAACTATTCAGTATTACATCTCAAGAGGCTCTGATATTTCACTTGGTCAACCTGATGTTGCACCGGGGCAAGTTCGTGAAATCGAAATTGCTGCTCAGCAAATCATTGATGGCTCCGGAATTCTGAGTAGTCAGGCTCTTTCAAACTATGGAATCAAATACGTGTTTGTTAAAAATCCATTTGATCGCAATGTCATTAGGACAATTGACGGTCTAGGAGGCTTTGCGCGATCATCGTCGACATCTGCTGGAATAGTGTGGCGAGTTTCCGGCGTGACTGGACGAATCATTTTTACTGCTAAAGATGGTACGCGTTCTCTATTAGATGCAGGTGAGATTGGTACGCGTACTAATGTCAGTGGTCCTGGAACGATAACTCTTACTGAAACTTTTGATCGCTCATGGCAGGTATTAGAAAATGGATATCGTTTAGAGCGAGTGATAGATGAACATGGGTTGCCACGTTTTCAAGTACTGGAATCTGGAGAAATTTCTCTTTTGCACGATGGAACAATCAGACGTGGCTGGCTTTCCTTTGGACTCATTGCCTGGATAGTTGTTGTGGTTTTGGCGCTCCCTGCCGGACGCAGAAAACGTGAAATATCGGACAAGGAGTTGGCATGAAATATAAAGCTCCAGTTTCTTTTATAGCAGCATTAATTGCATGTTTTCTTGTAGCGACAGGTTTCAACGTCGCCGTTCAATCAAACTCCTACTCAGAAACCTATCCAGCAGTTGTTTGCCCACCGACTTTAAATGGTTTGAATTCACAAATCTCAATCTCCTCAGGCAAAACCCAATATCAGCGACTTCAAAATAGAAGTAGCAAAACTCTTCCATTTAAAACATTACGCTTTCCAGTAAGTAAAGATTCTTTAGTAATTTCTGCAGAAGGCGTGACACCTGTAATTTGGCAAAGCCGATCTGGAAGTTGGGCAGGTGGCACGATTTGTTCAGGTCCAGTAGCTTCACAGTGGTTTGTAGGTGGAAGCGCAAATGTAACAACTCGGGGCCGCTTGGTGCTGACAAACAGTGGCCTAAGCGATGCAATCGTGGACATTCAAAGTTATTCAGAAAATGGCAAACAACCGATTAAGTCAGTTAATTTAAATTCAAAGAGTTTCATGCAACTCTCACTTGATTCTCTTGCCCCCGGAGATAAATCTTTAACAATCCAGGTGGTTCCCCGATCTGGACGTGTTAATTCATTTGTAATTGATGAGCAAGGCGCTGGGCTACGTGCGCTGGGTGGTGATTTTGTGAATTCCTATACAAAACCGACTACCAGCATTGTTATTCCAGCTATCCCAAATCAACTTCCTAAAAAGGGTCAAAAGACTTCTTCCTCTCACACGTTGCGAATTCTTTCTCCTGGAGAAGTGGACACAAATTTCACGGTAGAAGTTTTATCGGCTGATGGCCGGTTCACACCTGTGGGATTGAATTCTCGAAGAATTACTGCTGGGGTAGTGAGTGAGTTTTCATTAACTCCCAATATTTCTGCCAGCGCATTTGCTGTTCGGATTACATCACCTGATCCGATAGTCGCGGCAATTTCATCTTCAGTGACAATTAGTGGCCACAAAGACTTTGTTTGGAGTACAGCAACCCCAGAGCTCATGCCCATGACAATTGCCATTACTGGGCTATCACCACTCATTGCTTTTACAGGGGATTCAATAGCAGTAAGAGTTGAAGCAACATTAATTAATGGCAAGAAAGTACGGAAAGCTATTAATGGAACGGACATTGCTACTTGGCGCGCACCAGCTAATGCCAGATCGATGACTATTGTTTCGACTAGTAAGAAGGTTTTTGCTGGTGCACTCGTAGCCTCAAGTAACGGTTATGGTTTCTTCCCAATTGAAAATGGCAGCGTGCTCACCAAAGTGGAAGTTCCAAATTCAAACATTCGCGTACTAAATCCCTAAAAAATAGCGCCGAGCCCACTAATGTTCTTGTTATGAAGTCACAGGCCCATGTCGGACGAGGTTGCTCTCGTGTGGGTTGTCGTTCTATCGCAACGATGACATTGACTTATATTTATGCAGAGTCAACTGCCGTAGTTGGCCCCTTAGCTACATTCTCAGAACCACATGCATACGATTTGTGCGCTGTCCATGGCGAACGTTTAAAAGTTCCACATGGTTGGAATGTAATAAAACAAGAGTTAACAGGTAATGAACCTGGGCCATCTGATGATGACCTAATGGCAATTGCCGATGCAGTAAGAGAAGTGGCGCAGCGCAGTGACGAAGAAGCGCAAACGCCAAGTCATGAAACTGTTCAAACTGCTATTGGGCGCCGGGGTCATTTACGAGCCGTACCTTCTTAGGAGTTGCTTAATGGCACAAGAGATTGCCGATATTTTTAAGGCTTACGACATCCGAGGACTAGTTGATTCACAAATTACTCCGGATTTTACTTTTGCAACCGGACTTGCTTTTGCTCGATTTCTTCAACAAGAGCGCGAACCCGCAACAATTGTTATCGGTGAAGATATGCGTGCATCTTCACCAGGACTTGCTGATGCATTTTCAGCTGGAGTAACTTCACTAGGCATGGATGTAATCCGTATCGGTCTAGCATCAACTGACATGTTGTATTTCGCATCAGGTAAATTGGGATTACCAGGGGCAATGTTCACAGCCAGCCATAATCCAGCGCAATACAACGGAATAAAACTATGTCTAAGTGGTGCGCGCCCGGTTGGAAAAGAATCAGGGCTACTCACCATTGAAAATTTTGTGCGCCAAGGCTCGCCACTTCAGATTCGATCTATTGGAGTTGAAACCGAGCGCAATATGCTCGAAGAGTATGTGGATCATTTATTGAACCTGGTTGATCTCTCTGAAATTCGCCCGCTTAAAATTGTTGTGGACGCAGGAAATGGAATGGCCGGGCATACCGCTCCAGCGATATTTTCTAGGCTTAACTGCGAAATGATTCCTTTGTATTTCGAGCTTGATGGAACCTTTCCAAACCACGAAGCTAATCCAATTGAAGAGAAAAACCTTCGGGATTTACAAAAGGCAGTCTTAAAGCACAAAGCGGATTTAGGCCTTGCATTTGATGGTGATGCAGATCGTTGTTTCATTGTTGATGAAAAAGCTAACGCAATTAATCCATCGGATTTAACCGCCCTTATTGCAGAGCGCGAATTACTCAAGCATCCGGGTTCCACAATAATTTATAACTTAATTTCATCGCGAGCAGTGCTCGAAGTTATAGAAGAGAATGGTGGAGTGGGACTTCGCAGTCGTGTTGGACACTCTTACATCAAAAAAATGATGGCCGATAGCAAAGCAATTTTTGGCGGTGAACACTCAGGGCACTTTTATTTTGATGAGTTTTGGCGAGCAGATTCTGGAGCCTTAGCTGCCCTTCATGCTATTGCAGCTCTTGGTGAATCAAAGAAATCAATGTCTGCAATTTTGAAGCCGTATCAGCGCTACGTTCTAAGTGGTGAAATTAATTCAAAAGTTTCTGATGCCGCAGCAGCCAGTGAATTGGTCGAAGCGAGCTACATCAATGAAAAGGGTGTGACTATTGATCACCTAGATGGACTGACCGTTAATGGTGATACATGGTGGTTTAATCTGCGTCCATCTAATACCGAGCCTTTGCTTCGCCTTAACGTAGAAGCCAAGACAACTGCCCGTATGGAGAAGATACGTGATGAGGTTCTTGCCTTAATTCGAGGCTAAGTACGCGTCTTCATTACTCGCTTTAGGCGTAGGGGCAGTAACCTATGCTCCTGACCGCAGTCGATAAAGGAGCTTTTCGTGAACGTACCTGTTACCTCAACTCTTCCAAAACACGACATCGCAGATGCATCCCTTGCAGCACAGGGACGTATGCGCATTGAGTGGGCCGAGCGCAATATGCCTGTGCTTGCTCAAATCCGTGAGCGTTTCGAAAAATCTCAACCATTTGCTGGAGTGCGAATCTCTGCATGTATGCACGTAACAACCGAGACAGCTAACTTAATGCGCGTTCTAAAAGCTGGTGGCGCTGAAATCGCACTGTGCGCATCAAATCCACTTTCAACTCAAGATGACACAGCTGCAGCTCTAGTCCATGAATATGGAATCTCTGTTTTTGCACGAAATGCAGTTGATCGTGATGGCTATTACAAGCACATCAACGCATCACTTGATATCGAACCGCACCAAGTTTTTGATGATGGTTGCGATCTTGTAAATACTCTTCACACAACTCGCAAAGAATTAATTCCAAATATCGCTGGCGGATGCGAAGAAACAACTACTGGTGTTATTCGTCTGAACCAGATGGCAAAAGATGGAGCGCTTCAGTTCCCAATGATTGCTGTCAATGACACTGACACCAAGCACATGTTTGATAACCGTTACGGAACTGGTCAATCCACTCTTGACGCAGTATTTCGTTCGACTAACTTCTTACTAGCTGGTCGCATTCTTGTTGTAGCTGGTTTTGGTTATTGCGGTAAGGGAGTTGCAGAGCGCGCTAAGGGAATGGGCGCTGATGTAATCGTTACTGAAATTGATCCAACTAAAGCACTTGATGCCATGATGCAAGGCTTCCGTGTTATGCCTATGGCAGATGCTGCCAAGGTTGGCGATGTCTTCATTACTGTCACTGGTAACCGTGACGTATTACGCGATGAGCACTTTGCTGTTATGAAGGATGGCGCAATCATGGCTAACTCAGGCCACTTTGATATTGAAATCGATGTTGCTTGGCTAGAACAACATGCAGTTAAGAAGAATGCAAAGATGCGTCACCAGACTGATGAATACGTCATGGCTGATGGTCGTCGCCTACTTCTTCTTGCTGAAGGCCGTTTAGTTAACCTTGGCGCTGCCGAAGGCCACCCTGCATCTGTAATGGATATGTCTTTCTCTGATCAGGCTCTAACTGCCGAATATCTTGTAAAGGAAGCTAAGAACTTGAAGGCTGGAGTTCACAATGTTCCTACTTACATCGATAAGGAAGTTGCTAGCTTAAAGTTGAAGAGCATGGGTGGATTAATCGATGTTCTTACACCAGCACAAGATATGTACTTGAACTCTTGGGAGCACGGTAGCTAATGACATTGGTTATGGTCGTCGATGACGACCAGGACCTTGCCGAAATGCTCGGCATTGTTTTAACCGGTGCAGGTATTGATGTAGACCTCGTAAGTCGC
>WLQG01000010.1 GCA_009698445.1 Actinomycetota bacterium | reverse complement strand
GTAGGCGAGCACCTGCTCGAAGTTCTAGCGCTTGGGTTGAAATCACGCCGTAGTTTAACGGCTAGAGGTTAGGCAGCGCCAATTCGAGTTTTTCGTGGGGTAGCAAATGACTTACCAACGGCAGTTAATTCATCTGAAACCTGTGCTTTGATCGCATCTTCGCTCTTGAGCAGTTTAGTTAACTCAGCAATGGTGGCTTTAAGTTCCTTTTGCTCAGTTTCAAGTTCAAGTTTGCTCATCTTAGTTAAACGACGAAGTGGCATATCCAAGATGTATGTTGTTTGCTCATCGTTTAATTTAAAGTCCTTCATCAACTTTTCCTTGGCAGTTGCTGCATCATCACTGGCACGAATAATTTTGATGACCTTATCGATATCGATAATTGCTTTGAGCAAACCATCAACCAGAGTTAAACGTCCTTCAGCTTTAGCCTTACGGTATTCACTGCGACGGCGCACAACTTCAATGCGGTGCTCAATAAACACTTTAAGAAGTTCTTTTAATCCCAACGTCTGTGGCTTGCCTTTAACCAGGGCCACAGCGTTAATTGAGAAAGCATCTTCCATCGGGGTCAATGAATACAGCTGTTCTAGAACCGCTTCAGGCTCGAAACCGTTTTTAATTTCGATCACAACGTTGGTGCCGGTCTGTCCATCCGTGAGGTCGATAATGTCGCTGATGCCGGTAATTTTCTTGGATTTAACAAGGGCAGCAATACGCTCAACCACCTTTTCAGGTCCGATCGTGAAGGGAAGTTCCTTGATAACAATTCCCATTTTGCGAGAGGTAACTTTTTCAATTTCAACACTGGCGCGAACTTTAAAAGAACCCTTGCCCGTTGCATATGCCTCGCGCACACCTTCGAGGCCAACGATTTCACCACCGGTTGGAAAATCTGGACCTGGAACAAATTTCATGAGCTGCTTAATAGTTGCGCTGGGGTTTTCAATTAAAAACTTTGTCGCAGCGATTACTTCGCCCAAGTTGTGAGGAGCCATGTTGGTGGCCATACCTACTGCGATACCTGATCCACCATTTACCAAGAGGTTGGGATATGCCGCAGGAAGAACTAAAGGTTCTGAGAGTTGTCCGTCGTAGTTAGGACCAAAATCAACTGTGTCTTCATCGGCTTCTGCCACCATCGCCATTGCAGCGCTAGCAAGACGTGCTTCGGTATAACGCATCGCTGCAGGACCGGCATCGAGTGAACCAAAGTTTCCGTGGCCATCGATAAGTGGCAAGCGCATTGAAAATGATTGAGCCATACGAACAAGTGCGTCATAAATTGCACCATCGCCGTGAGGGTGCAATTTACCCATTACTTCACCAACAACTCGCGCGCTCTTTACATGTCCACGTTCTGGGCGAAGACCCATATCTGCCATCTGATGCAAGATGCGACGGTGAACTGGCTTGAGACCATCACGCGCATCAGGTAGCGCACGTGAATAAATTACAGAGTATGCATATTCAAGAAATGATTCAGAAACTTCTTTAGATACATCGATGTCTACGATCTTGCCTGGGTATTCACCAGGTTTTGGACCGACCGGTTTTTTACCTTTTGCCGCAGTTTTCGCGGGAGTCTTCGCAGTTGCCATTGGAGCATTCTGCCAAGAGAGTTGCTTAATCTAGGGGAGGGCGCGCCCCAACAGCTGCTACACACTTTGCCGCTAATGCAGTTCCGGCAGAAAGAGCGGCTTCTAAATCATTTGTTTCCAGCCACTTTGGAATAAATCCAGCAGCAAATGAATCTCCAGCTCCAGTTGTATCAACCACACTTGTAGTGACGGCAGACACTTTTGCAATAACGCCGTTGTGAACGGCCATTGCTCCACGAGAACCTAATTTGATGACAACAAGTGGAGTAAAAGCAGTTAAATTCTTTTCTGCGCTTTCAACATCTGTGGCATCGCCAAGATAGAGCGCTTCTTCAGAGTTGAGCAAAATTCCATCCATTAATGCGACCCAGGACAGAACTTCTTCGCGAGAAACAATCTTCATTGCACCCGTTGTTGTGGGATCAAAATAAATTGGCTTTCCAGCAGCCTTTATTTTCTTAATCATCGATAGAACGGCATCACGGCTACGGAAATCAAGTAATGCATAACCACTCAAATAAACGCCATCTACATCATCGAGTGGAGGTAGATCGCTTAATTCAAGGTCGGCGTTAGCTCCGTTATCTGGAAACATTGTTCGTTCGCCATTGGAATCAACCAAAATAACAACAACGCCAGTAGGGCGCCCAGAGTGCATTAAATTCATATGTTCTACGCCGTATTTATCTAAATCTGAAATAAGCGCAAATCCCACAGGATCATTGCCAACTCTCGCTACTAACTGTGACTTTGAGTGCGTACGGGTAATCCATGTAGCAACATTTGCCGCTTGACCACCTGGGTGACTACTGATGCGACTAGCCGTGTCATTTCCATAATTAATTGGCTCTTTGAGCTGTGAAATAACATCGAGGGCTAAATCGCCAATACATAGGATCTTTTTCATTTACAAGGCCACCGCAATATCTGCGGCAAGGGCGCAGTTTGATTTAATGATTTCAGTATTAATTGCAAGTGATTCACCTTGGCTTGCAGTATGGAAATGTTCTAGTAGATAAGGAGTCACATACTTACCATCGATTCCATCGCGCACTGCATTAGCAAGGCCAGATGCCAGAATTTGGTCATGACGCGATTTATCCATCTGTACAGCAACTGGATTAGTAACAATCAAAGCGTGGTTGGCGGTATGTACATCACTGCGTGCCTTGATAATTGCTGCAATTTCATCGGCTGAATCAACACGGTGCTCAATTTCAAAGCCTGAGTCAGTTAAATAAAAACCAGGGAAGCGATTGGTTTTGTAGCCCACAATTGCAATGGCAAGAGTCTCAAGGCGCTCTAAGGTGGCATGGACATCAAGAATTGATTTAACTCCGGCGCATACAACAGTCATATCCAACTGTGACAAGGCGGTCAGGTCTGCAGATTCGTCAAAGGATTCATTGGCTCCGCGGTGGACTCCGCCTAAGCCACCTGTTGCAAAAACTTTTATTCCAGCGATTGCAGCAATGTGAGCCGTGGCTGCAACAGTGGTCGCCGCACTTTTTCCTTGAGCAATAATGATAGCCAAATCACGAGAGGATGCTTTAGAAATATCATCACGATTTGCGATTGCATCAAGTTCATCTGATTCAAGGCCAATATGTACAACGCCATCAAGTAGGGCAATAGTGGCAGGAACGGCTCCACGCTCTCGAATAATGCGTTCACATTCTTGGGCAACGGCAAGATTTGATGGGCGAGGTAATCCGTGGCTAATAATCGTAGATTCGAGTGCAACGATGGGTTGGCCCGCTGCAATTGCAGCCGAAACTTCGGCTGAATATTTAATTGCACTCTTCATGGGTCAACCTTAGCCGATGTAATGAGAAGATATGAACGTGCATTTATCCCAGATAACTCCATCGATCTTTTCTTCCTTGGGACTAACAACAGCCGAGGACCATTTAAGCGTTGGTCAATCGCCCAGTGGGCGTGAGCTTTTATTTCTTATTGATGGCTTTGGCGCAGACATAATTGAAAAGTACGGCGATGCAATGCCAACGATTTCTAGATTGACAAATTTTGCAACTATTCAAACATCTTTTCCTTCTACAACTGCAACTTCTCTAGCGACATTAACAACCGGAACTTTGCCAGGAGTGCACGGAATGTTGGGCTATACCGTCCAAGTTCCCCGTAGTGGTGGCCGCATTCTTAATGCTCTCAAGTGGGATGAGCGAGTTGACCCTATGAATTGGCAACCTGTACCAACTTTGTTTGAGCGCGCAGTTGCCGAAAATATTATGGTTACTCATGTTGCCGCTAAGCGCTATGAAAACTCTGGATTTACTCGCGCAGTTTTTCGTGGGGCTCAGTACAAAGGCGCAAACGTTGCTACAGATTTAATCGCCGAGACAAAGGCTGCGCTTCAAAAGACTCCTTCATTTGTCTATCTCTATGTCAACGATTTAGATGCAGCCGGTCATAGTGATGGAGTAGGAAGTGATAAATGGCTAGCTGCGCTTTCTATGATTGACCAAATGTTTTCTAGCCTGATGAAAGAGATGCCAAAGGGAACCCGTATCTGGCTGACTTCAGATCATGGAATGGTCAATGTAGAAGAGAAGATAGTTATTGGCCAAGAAAATCCATTGTTAGAAGGTGTATCTGTTATCGGTGGAGAACCGCGTGCCCGACATCTTTACTTATCACCTGAACAAGACAGTGCTAACGCCCGCATCGAAGTTTCCACGAGATGGCAAGAGTTTTTAGGAAATCGTGTGAGCGTCCTAACGCGTGAAGGCGCCATAACAGCTAATTTATTTGGCGCAGACGTAACTGCTGATTCACTTGATCGCATGGGTGATGTCATTGCAATCGCCCAAGCCGGAGTAGTTTTATTAGATCCAGAACGCGCCGAAAAAGAAGGCGCAATGGTTGGCCATCATGGTGGAAATAGTGAGATTGAATCTCAGGTTGGTTTACTTACAACGTCACTGAGTTAAGTTTTGTAGTTTTATTCTTGATCTTCGCTTGGCTTGATTCCAAACATAATTTCATCCCAGCTTGGAACTTTTGCTCGTGCCACAACACCATCGCGTGCAGCCTCATCATCTGGAAGTTCGCGGATGACTGCCAAGCGCGGAACTTCTGGAGTAGGGGTGATTTCTTCGCGCAGAGAAGGGTGATTTGAATCTGAATAAACAAGTCCAGGTGCAGGTATCTGACGTGCTGGCGGTTCATCGCCCATCATCCAGCGCGCATTTTCATCCATGGAAGCAAGCATGCGACGAGTAGTGTCAAAGTTCCACTGTGCAATTCCAACACCGCTTGTATTTGGATAATGGAGTTCAACAGTCCATGTTCCATCTTCATGTCGCCATGTATTCCACGATAAATCTGAAAGATCAATATTGCGAGGAGCAAGACGTGAAACGACAACACCTAATAAATTAACTGCATCGCGTCCGCCTTCTTTGCGGATTGGAACCTGCTGGGCTTGATCAATAATGTAGATACGCTCTTGCAATATTGGGCCAGAAAAACGTTCGATCTTTTCAATTGAAATATTATTTTCTCGAGCTAACTCTTCAGCAAGTTCACCTGCACGCAATCGGCGTTGAATTTCTCTAATCGAAATTGTTTCAGCTTCTTGTTCAGGGACTGCACTAAGACGAGGCTGATTTACTGTGGCACGCAATGTGTCACTTATGCGAAGAGTGAATTCAGTTCCATCATTGTCATGTAGAGACAGGTGGGTACCGTCTTCGTTCTTGCCGTTTAATCTAAGCTCAGTCACGGTTCAGAGAGTAATGGATGAGCCCCTTATAAACGCGAAAGAAGGGCAGTGTGGCTAATAAAGCTGCACACATAAAACCCAGGGGCACCCAAAAAGCAGTTTGGGCGCCGTACGTATCGATAACCCATCCGCCCAGTGCGCTAGATAACGCGCCGCCCAGTGGCATTCCGGCTACGACCCAAGTAAAAGATTCAGTGATCTGTTCACTCGGCACAACTTCTTGCACAACGCCATAGGCATTTACTACTAACGGTGCGATGGCAAAGCCGTTAAAGAAGAGTGCAATAGCTAACCAGAAAATTGAATGGACAAAGAGGAATGGGATTGAAAGCACAGTAAGAGCGGTAAGAAACACTAAGAATCGTGCAGTGTAAGAAACTTTCCATTTAACTAAACCATTGACTAGCGCCATTACTGCGCTGCCGCATGCCCAAAGGCCAAGTAGCAAACCGGCTTGGGCTTTATGTCCTTGGCTTTGAGAAAAACCAACGACCACGATTGAGATAGCACCAAAGAATCCACCCGTAAAAGTTGTGGAAAGTGCAATTGCCTGAACTATAGGAATTCCGATTACGGGGGGATGAGGATCTTTAGTACGTACGGGTGAAGGAGGAGGTTCGGATGCGCGTTGCATTGCAAACAATGGCATCCCAATCGACATCAAAATCATTCCTGCAATTAATCCGGCTGCCGGTGCAATAGAGGTTGCGCACGCAGTTGCAGTGATTGGCCCCACGATAAAGACAACCTCATCCATCAAAGCTTCGTAAGAATAAGCCGTGTTCACTAGATGCTTATCTTGCTCATCTTCTGAAGTTATTGACTTATCTGGGCTCAATACATGCAGCCAACGTCGACGTACTAGTCCACCGACATTTACAGAAGTGAGTTCAGCAAAAATGATCGAGACAAACCAGGTCCAAATAGGGGCGTGGTTCATTACAAGTGCAATGAATGTAGAAAGCCCTGCAATTTTGAGCGGAATAACTCGAAGCAACATTGTGCGTTGCCCAATTCGATCTGAAAGCCTTGACCAATATGGAGTAGACATAGAGATTGTTATTGATGCAACGGCGCTAAGGGCGCCAGCTAGGGCGTAGGAATCACTAACGGCTACGACGATAAAAATAAGTGCTAATGAATCCATTGAAATTGGCATGCGCCCGATTAAGGCTGGAATAGAAAATTTCATCGCTCCCGGAGTGCGAAATAAGGTTGCGTAGGCCGAGAACATGCTGCCCATCCTATGTCAGGGTTAGGATGGGCAGATGAGCATCAAAGATGAACTTCTTGCATTAGCGCGCCAGATTGCGCAACAGGCGGGAGAATTACTTGTTGATCGCCCCGCATCATGGGAGCTGACTTCGAAGTCAACGGCTATCGATATCGCAACACAGATGGATGTAGCCAGCGAAAAACTTATTGTTAAAGCCATTCTTGCCGCCCGACCTGATGATGGAATCATCGGGGAAGAAGGCGCGGCGCGCGAATCTAAGTCGGGTTACACATGGGTGATAGATCCAGTTGATGGAACGGTTAATTATTTCTATGGCTTACCTGGTTGGAATATCAGTATCGCGGTCAAAGATGCAGAAGGCGTTGTTGTCGGTGTTGTACATGCACCGACTATTGGATCAACATGGCATGCAACGCGCGGTGTCGGAGCGTTTTTAAACTCGATTGCAATTGCATGTAATGAACCTATTGAATTAAACCGTGCCTTGATTTCAACGGGATTTGCATACGATGTAGCCGACCGCATTAATCAATTAGATCTTGTTAATACCTTGGTTCCCACAGTTCGCGATATTCGACGAATGGGGGCAGCGGCAACAGATATTTGTTGTGTAGCAACCGGAATGGTCGATGGCTATATTGAAACTGGATTAAAGGAATGGGATTTAGCGGCCGCATCCTTAATTGCTACAGAAGCTGGGGCTACCGTGACCACGCATATGTGGCGGGGAATGCAGTTAACGGTGGCAGGTGGAGCCCATCTTCATGCTGCGCTTATGCGGGAGATTCCCGCCTGAGAAAAGCCGATTTACGCTCAGGGCCCCTTCTGTGGCAAGATACGCAGTCTGCACCTGCCAAAGCCGGTGCTTAATAGATGAAGATAAAAAAGGACGAATTCCATGAATATTCTTGACGCCGTAGATGCAGCATCGCTGCGCAAAGACATCCCACAGTTTCGTGCTGGCGATGAGCTCAAGATTCATGTTCGTGTTATCGAAGGTAGCAAGAGCCGTCTTCAGGTCTTCCAAGGAATTGTTATCCGTCGTCAAGGCGATGGCGTTCGCGAAACATTTACTATCCGTAAAGTTTCTTACGGTGTTGGCGTAGAGCGTACGTTCCCAGTACACACACCAGTTATTGAAAAGATTGAATTAGTAAAGAAGGGCGAAGTACGTCGCGCCAAGCTTTACTACCTACGCGATCTTCGCGGTAAGGCTGCAAAGATTCGTGAAAAGCGCGATGGCGTTGAAGGTTACGGTGATGGAATTCTTTCAACACCAGTAGCTGAAACAATTGCTCCTGTTGTTGAGGAAGTTGTAGAGGCTCCAGTAATAGAGGCTGTTGTCGAAGCTCCAGTTGCTGAAGTTGCGACTCCTGATGTTGTCGCTGAAGTTGCAGTCGAAGAAACTCCTACAGCCGAATAATCACCTCAATGCGTCGTAAGGGTTCCCTCCTTCGGGAGCTCCCAATCCTTGTTGTAGTTGCACTTGTTGTCTCCCTGCTTATAAAGACCTTTCTCGTTCAGTTTTTCTATATTCCATCTGGATCAATGGAAAATACTTTGCAAGTTAAAGATCGAGTTGCAGTAAACAAACTTCCTTTTATCTCTCGCAATATTTCACGTGGGGACGTTGTAGTTTTCCGCGATCCAGCGGGTTGGTTGCCAGAGATCACTGATTCATCATCAAATAAATATATTGCAAAGTTAAAAACAGGTTTAGTCGCAGTAGGTGTATTGCCAAATCCGGCTAAGCAGTATTTGGTTAAGCGTGTTATCGGTGTTGGTGGAGACCACGTTGTTTGCTGCGATAAAGCAGGTCTATTAACTGTTAGCGGTAAGTCAATCACAGAGCCGTATATCTTTGCCGGCAATGTTCCCAGCGATATGAAATTTGATGTAACGGTTCCAAAGGGCAAGATCTGGGTTATGGGAGATCACCGCGGAGCTAGTGCGGATTCTCGATATCACCGAGAAGATATCAATAAGGGATTTGTACCGTTATCGCGAGTAACTGGGCGAGTATTTGCTGTTATCTGGCCATATAAAAATATTACCTATGTTCCAAAAATTAACGTTCTGAAATAGTTTTCCATGAAGGTTATTGAGCAGCTGCTCATTCAAGAAGGTATTTCTCCTATTGCTGGAGTTGATGAAGCAGGGCGCGGAGCATGTGCCGGACCACTAGTAATTGCATCAGTTGTTCTTCACGATCCATTTGCCATAGAACTTAAACCAGTACGTGACTCAAAAGAGTTAAGTGAAAATATACGTGAAGAAATCTTCGAAATTATTCAAGCGATTGCCGCAAGTATCAGCGTAGTAATAGTTTCTGCATCAGAAGTTGATGCCAGGGGAGTTCATGCGGCAAATCTTGACGGGATGCGCAGAGCAGTTAATGGCTTAGATATAACTCCTGCTTATGTTCTTACCGATGGTTATGCAATCGAAGGCTTGGGTCTTCCTAATTTAGCTGTGTGGAAAGGTGACCAAGTCGTTGTAAGTATTAGCGCTGCTTCAATTGTTGCAAAAGTTACTCGTGATCGGATTATGCGCGAAATGGATAAGGATTTTCCGGTCTATGGCTTTGCTGGACATAAGGGCTACATCACTGCGGCACACACAAATGCACTCAATGAACATGGTCCATGTGCACAACACCGCCAATCATTCTCTAACGTGGCCGCGCTTATTCACAAGTAAAAAAGGCAGGTAGAGCAGCGTCAGACAGAGAATTTATCGTCCGGCGTATGCAAAGAAAAAGTAATCAACGCACAGGTGCTTTTGGTGAAGAAGAAGTCTCTAAGTATTTAGTTCACCACAACGCAGAAATCATTGAACGAAACTGGCGAATTCGCGAAGGCGAAATAGACATTATCGCGCTGTATCCCTCTGGGGTCTTCGCATTCATAGAAGTAAAGACCAGGTCATCAGTTGCTTTCGGGCATCCATTCGAAGCGATTAATCGTGAGAAAGCGATGCGGATGCAACGTTTGGCCCTTGGATGGCTAGCAACGCATGGTTGCTTAGGGTGTGATTATCAAATCGATGTTGCCGCAGTATTAATTGCAGCTAATGGTTCACACAGCATTGAATATCGAGCCAGCGTTCTATGAGCCTTGCACATACAAAATCAGTTGCACTTCTTGGGTTAGATGGCCATGTTGTAACGGTTGAAGTCGATATCGCAGATGGCCTTCCTATGTACTCACTGCTTGGGTTGCCTGATGCCGCGTTATCAGAATCTCGCGATCGGGTACGGGCAGCAATCGTTAATTGCTCTGAAATCTGGCCCAACCGTAAAGTGGTTGTCTCCCTCTCTCCTGCATGGTTACCCAAGAGCGGCTCAAGTTTTGATTTAGCAATTTGTATTGCACTCTTATCGGCGCACGAAACAATCTCACCTGATGCTATTGCAGACGTTGTATTTCTTGGCGAACTGTCCCTAGATGGTCGAATTCGTTCGGTTCGTGGAGTTTTGCCAGCGTTAATCGCTGCGCAAAAAGCTGGGATAAAAACCGTAGTGGTGCCACGCGCCAATTTTCAGGAAGCTCAACTCATGCAGGGTATTGAAATCATTGCAATGGAACACGTGAAGCAAGTTTTGCGATGGCTTCGAACAGGGGAGCGCGAGATTGCCGATGAAATTGAATTCGCGTGGCAACCTACAGATGAGAACTTAGATTTTGCCGACGTTGCAGGGCAACCTCAAGCTCGACTTGCTGCAGAAATTGCTGCATCAGGTGGACATCACCTTTTACTAATCGGTCCACCCGGTGCTGGCAAAACAATGATTGCCGAACGTATCCCAACGATTTTGCCGGCCCTCACAATTGCACAAGCTTTAGAAGTCACTGCAGTTCATTCAATCTCAGGCTCCTTTACTAATCGCTCACCAACTTCTTTAACTGCGCCAATAATTTCGCCACACCACACCACAACGCGCGTTGCAATGGTTGGGGGAGGTGCGCATGTGATTAAACCCGGTGCATGCTCACTTGCACATAATGGTGTTTTATTTATTGATGAAGCTCCCGAATGTCCCTCCGGTGTTTTAGATTCATTGCGCCAACCACTGGAGGCCGGGACAATCACAATCGCCAGAAGTGTCGGAAATTTAACCTTTCCCGCACAGTTCTTATTAGTGCTTGCTGCAAACCCTTGTCCCTGTGGAAAATTCACGGGGCGGGGTCATAACTGCACATGCACATCGCTTCAGGTGCGCAGATATCTCAATCGTCTTTCGGGTCCATTGATGGACCGAATTGATATGCGCGTACACGTTGACCCAGTTGGACGCGTGGATATGGCCCGGACAGATCTCGGCGAATCAAGTGCTGACATTCGAATTCGAGTTATAGCTGCACGAGCGATTGCACAGGCACGCTTTAGTGATTACTCATGGAAACTGAACTCACAAATTCCATCTCGAGCATTGCGCACTGTTTTTCAACCGCAGCGGCAAGCTATGAATTTTCTGCATGATGAGTTAGATAAGGAGCACATCACTGCTCGCGGTCTTCACAAAATTATTCGCGTTTCATGGACCTTGGCAGATATTGCCGGACACTCAATACCCACCTTAGAAGATGTTGAAAAAGCCCATAGCTTGCGTGGAGGAATCGAACTGTGAATGAGCGAGATGCCAGAGCGATACTTTTTAGTGCGATAGAAGGTGGCCATAGTTTCTGGTCGGCCGAAATTTATGGGTCAAATGCCCTAGAAACTTACGAAAAACTGAAAAATGGCTACTACGACACAATTAAATACGCACCGCTTATTAAGGAAATATCCTCAAAATCTGTTGATCAAGTTTTAAGTTCAATTGCGATTTCCAATGCGCAGTTGATAGTTCCGGGAGATACATTCTGGCCATCCAAAGTTGAAGATCTAGCAACACCTCCCATTGCATTAATTGCAAAAGGAAATTTAGAAGCACTTTGCGCGAATTCATTGGCCATAGTCGGTACGCGCAATCCGACTAATTACGGGGCACGAATTGCTGGTGATTTTGCAGCTGGTTTTGTCGATCGCCAATGGAGCATCGTCAGTGGCGGTGCCTACGGCATAGATTCTTTTGCGCACAAAGGAGCTTTAGTTGCCGAAGGTTCAACAATTGCAGTTATTGCCTGCGGAATAGATATCAATTATCCGGCAGGTAATACTCGATTATTTGAAGAGATATGCGAATCAGGTGCGCTATTAACTGAAGTTATGCCTGGCCATAAAGCGTTGCCACATCGCTTCCTTACGCGCAATCGCTTGATTGCTGCGATATCCCAAGCAACATTAGTTGTTGAAGCTGCATTTAGAAGTGGGTCACTACGAACAGCCAGAGATGCTGCCGAAATGATGCGACCAGTTATGGCGATTCCTGGGCCTATTAATTCACCAACGAGTGAAGGATGCCACAGATTAATTGGTGAACGTGCTGCAGAGATCGTCACATCAGTTGCAGATGCAGTGGAGTTCATCGGTATAAATCAATGAGAGAATAAGGCTATGAGTGATTTCCGTTCGGGCTTCGTTGCCATTGTTGGCCGCCCAAACGTTGGAAAATCAACTCTCATTAACGCTTTAGTAGGTAGCAAAATTGCAATTACTTCACATCATCCCAACACCACACGCAGCGCTATTCGCGGCATTGTTCACGGAGACAATTTCCAAGCCGTTCTTGTTGATACCCCAGGTGTTCATAAGCCAAAAACTTTATTAGGTCATCGCCTCAACGCGGTTGTTGACCAATCAATGGATTCAGTTGATGTTGTCATTCTCTGTATTCCAGCTGATGAAACATCTGGTGCGGGGGATATCTATATTGCCCAAGAAATAGCTAAGCATCCTCGGGCCAAGAAGTTTGCTGTCATCACTAAAACAGATTTACTGTCTAAGGAAAAACTGGCCCTTCGTTTAACTGGAATTATGGAGTTAGCCCAAGGCTTTGTATGGGATGAAATCATTCCGGTTTCTGCAGCAATTCATGACCAGATTGATTTGCTTAACCAACTTATTGGGGCAGCTCTGCCAGCAGGACCGGCTTATTACCCTGAAGGGACAACGAGTGATCAAGCAATCGAACAGTTGATATGTGAATTCATCCGCGAAGCTGCGCTGCAAGATGTTCGAGAGGAGCTGCCACATTCAATCGTTGTAACAATTGATGAGTTTGGTGAGCGAGAAGAAAAAGGTTCACGGCCCTTTTATGATGTTCATGCAACTATTCACGTAGAGCGCGATACGCAACGGGCGATTTTGCTTGGCCACCAAGGCGTGCGATTAAAGGAAATTGGAATTCGAGCACGAGCAGATATTGAACGCGCCCTTGTTGCCAAGATTTTCTTGGGACTTCATATTAAAGTTTCAAAAGAATGGCAACGTGATTCACGCATGCTCGACAAACTAGGCTTTGAAGAGCGTCGTTAAACTTTTTCTTTACGACTTGCTAGGTAAGAACCCAGAACAACCATAGGTAGTCCAACTTGAATTCCTAAAGTAATTGGCTCGCCCAAGATAATAATTCCCAGTACTACAGCAACTGCCGTGTTTACATAGGTTGTCAGCGACCCTCGCGCCGGCCCAATTTCTATAATGACAATAAAGAAAAGCATGAATGCAATGGCCGTACTAAACACACCCAACGCAACTAGTGCTGCGATTGCTTTCGTTGAAACAGGGTTACTTGGCCACATTGCAATTGCGATGGGAGTGTAGAAAAGACAGGTGAGCCCCATTGCCGTGCCGTTAATGGCAATCCCATCAACGCCTGGCAAGTTAGCTGTGACCATAAGAACGGCGTAGGCATACATGATTGCGGCAAGAATTACCATTGCAATGGCTTTTGGATTACTGCTTCCAGTAATTGATTCAATACCAACAAGAGCAACGATTCCAATAAATCCGACAACTAGCCCAAAGATTCGCTTGGGTTGCCATACTGAATGATCCCCGCGCAGGGAAGAGAAAATAGTTGAAAAGATTGGAACTGTGGCAATCAATAACCCAGCAAGGCCCGAGGAGATCTCTTTTTCAGCATTTGTAATCAGAATCCAAGGCCCCACCATTTCAAGGACCGCGTAGGGAATCACGTAACGGATTCCCTTGATTGCATCTTTGAAAGTATTTTTCTTTATTGCGATAGGAATCAAAATTAAGGCACCAATAAATGTGCGCCCCGCAACGATCAGGGGAGGCGGAATATCAGCAACGGCGACCTTCATTAATAAGTAAGGAATTCCCCACAAGAAGCCAACAATGCCAAACTGAATCCAGGATTTACGAGTCATTTATGCCATCACGCGCTTGTACAGTGCAATCGTTGCAGCAGCAACAGCATCCCAACCAAATTCTTTCATGATGCGTACTCTGCCAGCAGTTCCATACTTCTTGAGTAGTTCTGGCTGTGACATTAAACGCGTAATAGATTCAGTGAGCGCATTTTCAAAGCGCGTGGCATCACCGGTGTAATCAACAAGCTCACCGGTTTCTTTATCTGCAACGACTTCTGGAATTCCACCTACGCGTGAACCAAGAACTGCAGTTTCACAGCCCATCGCTTCTAAATTAACAATTCCAAGTGGTTCATATACTGACGGGCAAACAAATAAATCCGCGCCCGTTAACATCGCGGTTAATTCGGCGTGAGGCAACATATCTTTAATCCACCAAATATTGCTACGAGTTTTTTGTAGATCTGCAATGAGGTCAGCGACTTCCTTACCAATTCCTTCTTCGTCTGGACTGCCAGCGGCAAGAACCAAACCATAGTCACTTGGCACGCTTTTCCAAGCACGCAGTAAATGAGCTAAACCTTTTTGGCGCGTGATGCGTCCTACGAAGATGGCGTATGGCCCGCTGACCCCATACTTTGCAAGGACCGAGGGATCATTGTTTGGGGCAAATTTAGTTGCGTCAACACCATTGCGAATAGTTACAACTTTTTTGGGATCAATTGCAGGGTATGCCGCTAATACATCGGCGCGCATTCCATCGCTCACGGCGATGATTGCAGAAGCGGCTTCGTACGCTGTTTGTTCTGCCCAAGAAGAAATTGCATATCCGCCGCCCAATTGTTCGGCTTTCCATGGACGTAGCGGCTCTAGTGAATGCGCACTGACGATATGAGGGATTGAATATTGTAAAGATGCAATATGTCCTGCCATATTGGCATACCACGTATGCGAATGAACTAAATCTACGTTCGACAAATGCGTTGCAATTTCAAGATCTGTCGCAATTGCTTGAACAGCAGGGTTAGCGGTTGAAAATTCTGCGGGTGTTGAATAACCAAAGGCGTCATCGCGTTTTCCACCGAAACAATGGACATCAACATGTACATCTTTGACTGCACGAAGGGCTTGTGTTAATTGCAGAACATGAACGCCTGCGCCTCCGTAGATGGCGGGAGGCCATTCCTTAGTAACGATGCCAACTTTTAGCTCGCTCATTTCAACCCCCTATCCGCATCAAGAGGTACAGGCTATCGTTAGCGCATGGCAAAACTTAAACTTCCCCTTGGAATTGTCCTTGCTGGAGGTGAAGGTAAGCGTTTAATGCCACTTACCGCAGATCGCGCAAAGCCAGCAGTTCCATTCGGTGGTTCTTATCGCCTCATTGATTTTGTTTTATCAAATCTTGTAAATGCAAGTATGTTGAAAATTGCAGTTTTGACCCAATATAAATCTCACTCACTTGATCGCCATATAACAACAACGTGGCGCATGTCAGCTCTTCTCGGCAACTACATAACTCCAGTTCCAGCCCAACAACGTTTAGGTCCACGTTGGTATACAGGTAGCGCTGATGCAATTTTGCAGAATTTTAATTTGATTCATGATGAAAATCCTGAACATGTTTTAGTTTTTGGCGCAGACCACGTTTATCGCATGGATCCAGGTCAGATGTTTGTTCAGCATGTCGAAACTGGTGCTGGAATTACCGTTGCTGCGATTCGTATGCCGCGTTCAGAGGCTCACGAATTTGGTGTGATCGAACTTGCAGAAGATGGAATCACAATTAAGGCTTTTCACGAAAAGCCATCTGATCCACCGGCAATGCCTGGCCATCCTGATCTTTGCTTGGTATCAATGGGAAACTACATCTTCAAGCGTGACGTTATGGAAGAAGCGCTCATTATCGATTCTGAAGATATCGAATCCCGTCATGATTTAGGTGGCAACATCATTCCTTTCTTGACCAAAAATGGTGAGGCTAAGGTTTATGACTTTGCCAATAACGTTGTTCCTGGAGAAACCGAGCGCGATAAAGGGTACTGGCGCGATGTTGGTTCCATTGATTCTTATTATGACGCGCACATGGATTTAGTTTCAGTGCATCCAATTTTTAATTTATACAACCGTGAGTGGCCATTACTTACTAACCCACCATCACTGCCACCGGCCAAGTTCAGCGAAAGTGGAGGAGCCCACGATTCAATCGTTGGTGCTGGTTCCATTATTTCGGGTGGAATCTTGCACGGATCAGTAGTTTCCTACGATGTAACAGTTGGTCGCGGAGCAATTGTTGAAGGTTCAGTGTTAATGCCATCGGTTCGAATCGGTGATAAATCAATCGTACGAAATGCAATCCTGGATAAGAACGTTGTGGTTGAACCAGGGGCTCAGATTGGCGTTGATATTGAACGCGATCGCCAACGATTCACAATTAGCCCTGGTGGAATAATCGTTGTAGGTAAAGGCGTGCGCGTAACTGCTTAATTCTTTACCAACCGGCGGTGTTATCGCGCAATGTTCGGTATTTTTCCATGACGTATGGAGTTGGTGCAGATTGATGGTGTGCAACATTTCCTAAATCCCATGTTGGCATTTCACCCAGTAGAGCCCAGGCGGCTTGCTTTGCAGCACCATCAGCAACATATTCTCCTGCCGGAGGAACAAGAACTTCACGACCAAATAATGCGCTAGCAATTGCAGGTATCGCTGGATTTTTTGCCGCTCCACCAATCAACAAGATGCGATTCACGTTTACGCCAAGAGCTGTAAGTAAATCAACTGCATCGGCTAAGCCTGCCAACATTCCTTCAATCATGGCACGTGCAATATCTGCTGGATTAGAGTTTGTTAAATTCATTCCAGAAAAAACACCGGTTGCATCAGGGCGATTGGGAGTTCGCTCACCTTCAAAATACGGCAAAAGAGTTAAGCCATTAGCACCGGGAGTTGCAGAAAGTGCAAGAGCGCCGATTTCATCATGCGTCTTACCGAGAATCCTTGTTGCTGCATCCATGATGCGCGCGGCATTGAGAGTGCATACCAGCGGCAAAAAGCGACCAGTTGCATCGGCAAAACCTGCAACTGCGCCAGTTGCATCATGGGTTGGTGTGTCAGAAACGGCAAAAGCTGTGCCTGATGTTCCAAGAGAAACAATCACATCACCGGGTTGTGCTTGCACACCAAGTGCTGCGCCAGCGTTATCTCCAGCTCCTGCAGCAATTGGAATCCCAGTTTTTGTGGTGCCACCGAATGCATTAGGTGCAATAACTTTTGGTAATCGCAGTTCTAAATCGTGGCGCAAAGCTAGGCGCAAAATATCCTCACGGTAATGCGAGGTTGTTGGATCGAAATAACCTGTACCGGAAGCATCACTGCGATCTGTAAAAAGAGTTGAGAAATCTTTGCCACCTTGAAGTTGCCATGACAACCAATCGTGAGGAAGAGCAACGGATGCAACTCGAGCCGAATTTGATGGCTCGTTATCTGTCATCCAACGAAGCTTTGATGCAGTAAAGGATGCAACTAATACTGAACCAACTTTGCGAGCGATCTCTGCATTGCCGCCTTCTTCACGGTTCAAATCGTCGGCTGCTTGTGCAGAACGCGTGTCATTCCATAACAGGGCTGGGCGAATTACTTCGCCATCGCTATCCAGTGCGACCATTCCATGTTGTTGTCCGGCAATAGAAATAGCTGCAACATCATCTAACCCACCAGCATCTTTGATTGCTGCTTCAAGGGCGTTTTTCCAATGTATGGGATCAACTTCGGTTCCATCAGGATGTTGTGCGCGACCTTGGCGCAGCAGTTGGCCCGTGTGAGCATCGCGCATGACGACTTTTACTGACTGAGTAGATGAATCCACGCCGGCGATGATTTGTTGATTGCCCATGTAGCAAGGCTAGACTGTTCCAGTCAGCGTTGACCACAGGCCGGGCGCTTTTTATTAGCTCGAGCCCTTCATCATTTTTCATTTCAATGGAGTTAATAATGCGTATTGGTGTCCTTACTGGTGGCGGAGATTGCCCAGGTTTAAATGCTGTAATCCGTGCCGTAGTTCGTAAAGGCGTAAAAGAATACGGACATGAGTTTGTAGGTTTCCGTGATGGTTGGAAAGGCCCACTTGAAGGCCTAACAATGCCGCTCAATATTGAAACAACTCGTGGAATCTTGCCTCGCGGAGGAACAATCCTAGGTTCTTCACGTACTAACCCTTTTAAGATCGAGGGTGGAGTTGAAAAGATTAAGGACAACTTAGCCAAAGCTGGAATCGATGCACTTATTGCCATCGGTGGCGAAGATACTTTAGGCGTTGCAACAAAACTTGATTCACTTGGCGTAAAAGTTATTGGTGTTCCAAAGACCATTGATAACGACTTGAACAATACTGACTACACATTTGGTTTTGATACTGCGGTTAACATCGCAGTAGAAGCTATCGACCGACTACACACAACTGCAGAATCGCATCACCGTGCATTAATTGTTGAAGTTATGGGTCGCCACGCTGGTTGGATTGCACTGCACTCAGGTCTTGCAGGCGGCGCAGCATGTATTTTGATTCCAGAACAAAAATTCTCAATTGAAAAGGTATGCCAGTGGGTTGAATCTCGATTCAAATCCCATTACGCGCCAAT
The DNA here is from genome assembly GCA_009698445.1 of Actinomycetota bacterium. Taxonomy (GTDB): domain Bacteria; phylum Actinomycetota; class Actinomycetes; order Nanopelagicales; family Nanopelagicaceae; genus Planktophila. Next base: position 17,215 of record WLQG01000010.1, on the reverse strand, counting down.
CATTGTGATTGCAGAAGGCGCTATTCCTCAAGAAGGCGATATGGTCACAAAAGATCAGACTCTTGATTCATTTGGGCACGTGAAACTTTCAGGTATTGGCGATTGGCTTGCTGGTGAAATCGAAGCACGCACTGGCAAGGAAGCACGCACATCTGTTTTGGGTCACATCCAACGCGGTGGCTCTCCAACAGCATTTGACCGTGTACTTGCTACACGATTTGGACTTCAGGCAATTACTGCCGCTCACGAAGGTGACTGGGGCAAGATGGTTGCACTTCATGGCACAGATATTGTGCGAGTTCCGCTGGCATCTGCCACAGAAGCGCTCAAACTGGTCCCACTAGAGCGCTATAAGGAGTCAGAGATTTTCTTCGGATAATTGCGGTACGCGATTATCAAATCATTCTCTATTCTTAAGCCATGAATTCATCTCTGGATAATCTCTTCACGCCTGGGCTTGTTGCTGCCCAACAACCACAATGGCCGGGCGGTCCAGAAGGTGCGCCAATAAAAGCTGCTGTTGCCGAACTTAAATCTTTTCCACCACTTGTCTTTGCAGGTGAATGTGATGATTTAAAGGCACGTATCGCACTTGCTGCGGAAGGAAAAGCTTTTTGGTTACAAGGCGGAGATTGCGCAGAGACCTTTGCTGCAGCAACTGCTGATTCGATCAGAAATCGCATCAAAACTATTTTGCAGATGGCCGCAGTTTTGCAGTACTACTCATCATTGCCTGTCATAAAAGTGGGTCGTATGGCGGGTCAGTTTGCTAAGCCGCGCTCGAACGATATGGAAACACGTGGCGATGTCACTTTGCCTGCCTACCGTGGGGATGCAGTTAATGACCTTGAGTTCAATGAAAAATCTCGAACTCCAGATCCACATCGTTTAGTTCGGGTGTACAACACATCAGCGGCAACGTTGAACTTAGTACGAGCTTTCACTCAAGGTGGTTTCGCTGATTTGCGACAGGTGCATGAATGGAACAAAGGATTTATTCGCGATTCATCTGTAGGTGAGCGATATGAAAAGATGGCAAGTGAAATTGGTCGTGCGCTCTCCTTTATGAAATCAGCCGGAGTAGATCCAGAATCATTTAAGTCAGTTGATTTCTTCTCAAGCCATGAAGCTTTGATTTTAGAATATGAAAAGGCGTTAACACGCATAGATTCACGTACTGGAAATCCTTATGACGTATCTGGTCACTTCATTTGGATTGGCGAACGTACACGCCAATTAGACGGAGCACACGTTGATTTCGCTTCTAAGGTACGAAATCCAATTGGTATCAAGCTTGGACCAAAGTCCACAGTCGATGACGCGCTTGCTCTCATTGATAAGTTAGATCCAAACCGTGAACCTGGGCGCATTACTTTTATTACACGTATGGGTGCTGGAAAAATTCGTGAAGCTCTTCCGGCTCTAGTTGATGGAGTTACAAAGTCTGGAGCTAAGGTTTTGTGGGTATGCGATCCAATGCATGGCAATACATACGAAGCACCAACTGGGTATAAAACACGCAAGTTTGATGATGTTATGGATGAAGTAAAGGGATTCTTCGAAGTCCACAAGGCGCTAGGGACACACCCAGGTGGAGTTCATATCGAACTTACCGGTGATGATGTCACTGAGTGCGTTGGAGGCGGAGAGCAGATCTCCCATGAAGATTTGGCTACTCGCTATGAGACTGCCTGCGATCCGCGCTTGAATCACTCTCAGTCACTAGAACTTGCCTTTTTAGTTGCCGAGATGTTGCGCGACCGCTAATTTTCTCCTTGTGACATTACTTGTAACAACGCTTAAAACCCCGGTGGGCAATTTGAATCTACTCGCCGATGATCAAATATTAATTGGTGCCAACCTTTCAACTATCAGTGCTTTCAAAGCTGGAAAAGATCTTAAAGTTGTTAAATCCATTCCTGTAATAAGCGACTTACTTGATGATTATTTTGATGGAGATATCTCTGCAATCAATGGAATTAAGGTTGCGCAACCTGGTGCCCCTTTTTCACAGGCTGCATGGAAAGCGATGCGAAAAATTTCTGGTGGGAAAGTAATGTCGTATTCAGATATTGCAGAGCGCGCAGGATCACCTGCTGCAGTGCGAGCTGCAGGTAGTGCATGTGCCAATAACGCCATTATGTTGGTTGTTCCATGCCACCGAGTTGTTAAAACTGGGGGAGCGTTAGGAAATTACGCCTACGGAGTATCTAAGAAAGAGTGGCTATTACGCCACGAGGGCTACCTTTAAAATTTCAATAGCTTCGGCACATTGTGCATCATCAAAATCTAAGTGAGTAACTAGGCGCGCATACTTTGGGCCAAGCGCACTTATCCATAAACCCTTTTCACGGCAACGTGTTGCAAACTCTTGAGCAGTTATTGGCACATGTGCAAGATCTAATCCAACGATATTAGTTTGTACTGTTGTTGGGTCAATAAGTGAAGGGTCAATCGCAGCAATTGCTACAGCAATTTCCTTAGCGCGGCGATGATCTTCGGCTAAGCGATTGATGTTGTTATCGAGTGCGAAATGGGCAGCGGCTGCAAGTAAACCCACTTGACGCATTCCAGCACCATAACGCTTACGCCAAACCCGGGCTTTAGCCACGTGCTCTTTAGTAGAAAGCATGACTGAACCAATAGGTGCACCTAAACCTTTAGATAAGCAGACGCTGACAGTGTCAAAGTATTTTCCATATTCACTAAATGAAATACCGCTGGCAATGTGGGCGTTCCAGATTCGGGCGCCATCTAGGTGCATTGCCAAGCCCATTTCATCTGCGCCTTTGCGAAGCGCCTTGATTTCATCAATCGGTTGCACTGTTCCGCCGCCGAAGTTGTGGGTATTTTCTACAGCAATTGCAGTAGTTGAAACTAAATATGGTCCCGAATTTGGTCGCGCTATTTCTAGTGCATCAGAAGCTTTCAATAAACCATGTGCTGCAGGCCATGTGCGTGTGGTGATTCCACTAAATACTGCAGCTGCGCCAAGTTCTGCGCGCACAATGTGAGAATTAGTTTCGGCGATAAGTTCCTCACCTGGATTAACCAGCATTCGGATTGCTAATTGGTTTGCAAGGGATCCAGTTGGTGTGAAAACTCCTGCTTCTTTGCCAAATAATGAAGCAACGCGTTCTTCAAGTGAGTTAACTGTTGGATCATCACCATAGACATCATCACCAACCGGGGCTGATGCAATTGCATCGCGCATTCCTTGGGATGGGCGGGTGACTGTGTCTGAACGAAGATCAATTGCCATAGCCGTGAGCCTACTTTGATTCTTTGATAACTATCAAATACATAGAAGTGATAACCAGGATCCCACCGAGTGCGCTCTGCAAAGTTAAGCGCTCACCGCCGAAGATGATTGCAAAGATGGCGGCAAAGACAACTTCCATCGTCAAAATGACAGCTACCTTGGTTGAGCTCATGTGTGCTTGTGCCCACGTTTGAATGATGAAAGCAATAGCAGTTGCAAAGACTGCCGTGAAGATGACAACACCCCAGACGCCTGCATCGGGTGGCGGTGAGTAACCTCCTGGAATTGATGCGATGCCAGAGAGCACGCCGCACATAAATAACTGCACAACAGTCATTGCATATACATCTCGACCAGAACTCCACTTACTCAAAGAAATTATGTGGCAGGCGTAGAAAATTGCGCTGATAAAAACAAGTAGTTCACCAAAGCCCACAGAAAAACCATGAATTGATAACAATCCCAATCCAACAGTTGCAGCAGCAATACAGGTCCACGTGAATCGATTAATTTTCTCTTTTAAAAATAGCCAGGCAAATAACGGTGTCAGAACCACATAGAGTCCAGTCACAAATCCTGTAATTGCCGCCCCAGTGCGAGCAAGCCCAAGAGTTTGGAAGATGTAACCAAATCCTAAAAATATGCCGGCGGTACCCGCGCGAAGAAGCAGATCCTTGTTAAGAAGCTTTAAAGTTTTTGGGCGAATAAGAACCATGACAACGGTTCCCAACAGGAAACGGGTAAATAGAAAATTGTTAACACTCTGACGCTCAATCGCATCTTTCATAATCACAAATGACCAACCCCATGCCATAGCTACGGTTAGCAGTGCCCAAGGGGCAAACTTCATGCGAAAAAGATGTTTGGCTTCGCTCACTTTTTATCTCGAAGCTTCTTAAGCAGTGCAACTTCAGGCTTGTGCTTTTCCTCCAAGCCCGGTGTTTCAAGAATCAACGGAGCGTTAGCAACAGCTGGGTGAGCAAGCAGTTCGGCAAATGGTTCTACTCCAATATGACCATCGCCGATATTTTGGTGGCGATCTTTAAGAGCCCCGCAAACATCCATCGAATCATTGGCATGGACTAACTGGAAACGCTCAATGCCAGCAATCTGAACAAGCAAATCAATGGTGGCAGTCATGCCGCCCTTTATAGAAATATCGTGACCTGCCGCAAAGACGTGACAGGTATCAAGACAGATACCGACTTTTGGGTGATACTCCAGGGCCTTTAAATAGTTTTCTAAATCGTCTAACTTCTTTACAAGAGATTGGCCTTGTCCGGCAGTTGGTTCTAGCAATAAGTAAGGTGCATCGTCTGGCAACGCATTAAGGATTGGCATCATGCCTTCGTGGATTTGCTTCCATGCTTTTTCAACATAGTTCACATCCACTGCAGAGCCAGTATGAATTACAGCGCCAAGTGCACCAATATCTGCAGCACGTTGTAGAGAATATTTAGTTGACGCTAATGAGTTGATATATGTCGCTTCAGTAGGCGAGCCAAGATTAATCAGAAAAGGAGCGTGGACGTAGGTTTCAAGATCCATTTCCGCAGCTTTGATTTTGTATGCCTCATCAAGTTCTGGTTTAGCTGCTGGCATTGCCCACATGCGAGGACTTGAAGCGAAAACTTGAATCGCGCTTGCACCAATTTCTTGGGCATATTCAATTGAACGCTTTGCCATTCCACCAGTAGTTGGGACGTGGGCACCGATGCGTGGTTTATGGTTCTCTTTGGGCATTGGCTTACCCTACGGTAATTGTGACCGTACTGCCACGTTTAACTTTGCTACCTACCTTTGGAACGATGCTAGTTACTTGTTTGACCTTCTTGCTTCCCAATTTCTTCACGACGACCTTGAGTTGCAAGTCTGTAAGAACTTGTGTTGCCTTTATTTGGTTCAATGAAAACACATTTGGAATAAATACAAATTGAGAGCCTTTTGAAATAATCAGAGTGACAGTCGAACCTTTGGGAGCAGCATCAACACCACTTGGCTTTTGTGAAATCACGGCACCAGATAAAATATTCTCATCAAAGGCATAAGTCGATTTGATATTAAATCCGAGATCAGTCAACTCATTAAGTGCTTGTTCACCGCTCTTACCCACGTATGAAGACAGAGCTAGCGTTTCAACACCTTTACTTATAACAAGTGAAACGGAGGTATCCCGCTTTACTTTTGTGCCTGCTGCTGGCTCACTCGAGATCACAAAACCTTTTGGAATATCCATATTAAATACTTCAGTGTTCGTGCCAATAAGCAGCGGATACTTTTCAATCGCAGCCTGGGCTGCTTCAGGTGTTAAGCCTATAAGTACTGGAATTGTGTACCGCTCTGGTCCCTTAGAGATAATTAACTTAACTTCACCGCCCGATGCAACTCTTCCCCCACCTGGTGGGTCAGATTCGATAATTGCACCTGCTGTGATTTCTTCATCGAAACGCTTTTCAAGTACAACCGTTGTTAAACCAAGGGGAGTCAAAGTTGAAACTGCCTGGTCATAGGTCCCACCAACCACTGATGGAACAACTACGCGTGAACCAGGACCAACTAATGTGTACCAACCGCCAACACCAAGTGCGATTGCAAGAAATAGCGCAACTTTACGGTTACGACGAACTCGCTTACTAGTTTTCCTCTTTTTCTCTTTTGCAACTCTAACTTGTTGAGTAGTTTCTTTTCCTTCTTCTGTAGCCTCTGCAGCTTCCAGAGCTTTTACTTTCTCAACTACCCCAATGTTTTCTTTCTTGACTTTACCCCGTTGCTTTTCTCGGATAGGTTCAACAGGTAAATCAAGTGCCAACTTCATCTGATTAGTTTTAGGATCAATTTCATTCTGGATAGCTTCCAGAGATTTTAGAAATTCACCAGCAGTACGAGGACGCTTATCGGGATCTCGATTAGTTGCTAGCAAAATTAAATCGTCGAGGTCTGCTGGAATCTCTTTACGCTTTGTTCGAAGGGATGGGATTTCTTGGTTAACGTGCATATAAGCGATCTGAATGGGTGATTCACCCAGAAACGGTTTCTCGCCAGTCAACATTTCAAATGCAACAATTCCAACTGCGTAAACATCGCTGCGAGAATCCGCCACACCTCGCTGGACTTGCTCAGGGGAGAGGTAGGAAACTGAACCCAAAATAACACTGGACTCAGCAGTCATCGTTGAACCTATAAGTTCACCGCGCGCTAATCCAAAGTCTGCAATTTTTACGCGACCTTCTTTGGAGATTAAGATATTTTCTGGCTTAATATCACGGTGGACTATTCCAAGATCATGGGCTGCAGCAAGTGCGCTTAGAATTGGCGTCAAATAATTAATTGCATCTTTGATCTCGAATTTGCCACGTTCATTCAGATAATCACGGAGAGTGTGTCCCTCTATTAATTCCATGACTATAAAGACGGCAGGAATTCCATTTTGATTCCATCCTTGATCTTGCACGGAAACAATATTTGGATGAGAAAGAGCGGCAGAGGCTTTGGCTTCACGAATAAAGCGATTAACAAATGCTTCATCTTGGGCCAAGTGCGGGTGCATAATCTTTACTGCAACTTTGCGATCTAAACGGGTATCAATGGCTTCGTATATCGAGGCCATTCCACCATTACCTATTTGGCGGGTTAATTGATAGCGACCATCAATAAGCTCACCAATAAGATCGGACATGTGGGAGATTTTAGGCCTTTACGGTTCACGAACTTTGAAAGTGTTGCGCGTTTTCGCGTGTCTTATCTGACATGAAATGCAGTTCCTGGTCAATTTGCCATTGCTTCATCTGTTTTGCAATCTGATTCCCATCGCGTTTTAAAACCCGAGCAATGCCAATTTCAGGATCAATGTCGAGCCAATGCACTATCGCACCGGCTTCGCGGACTACTTTTTGCCCTGCCCCAACCCCTTCTAGGATTAAGATCTCAACCGGCTCAATCCTTTGTGTGGAATCAAATGTCATTGATTCCCAATTAAAAATCTTTATCTCAATGGTTTTATTCAGTTGATGGGCTTTCACAATTGTTTCTAAGGTTTGTGACAGGTGAATACCCAAAGCGTTATTCCATCCTTCATACAGGTCATCCATATGAATCACACCTACCGAATGTTTTAGTGAAAGCTCGGTAGAAAGCGCAGCCGCTAACGTTGTTTTTCCAGCACCAGCTCTACCGTCAATTGCTATTAATGACATACCAGCGCTTCCAACCAACAACTGCTACTGCTGTAAATAATGCATAGAGGATGGCAGTGAACCAATATCCCAGATATGCATATTCAATCGTGCCGGCTGCATCCACAATGAGCCATAAAGTCCATGACTCAACTTTCTCGTACACCATAAGAATTTGTGCGACCAGTGAACCAATCAAAAGAAATGCATCAGACCACGTTGCAGCTGCCCCAATGTGCGATAAGACTGGGGTTAAGAGGGAAACTGAAACAAGAGTTATAACTACCCAGTACATGCGATTTCGGTTGTTTAGATATCCAGGAGATGCTCCCGTAGGCGCCCAATCACGCCAACCCCAGATAGCTGCAATGATGAAAACTATTTGCAATGCCGCACTTGCGAAGAGATCTACTTGATAGAAAAAGACCATGTACAACGCACTACTGAGAGCCCACCATGGCCAGGTAATTCGCTTACCTGTTGTTCCAAGCCAGACACCAATAAAAGAAGTAATAGCTGCGATGAGTTCCAAGAATGAAACTTCATAGCCCCAGGCAGTAAAAGCAATAGATGACACCAGATATTCCTTTCCGCGTCCGCATTATCGGACGGGTCAATCGGTCGGTTTGAATTTCAAACCCTCTCAGCCTTGGTGGCTCCCGTGGTTATTAGAGTAGCGTTATCTCGTGCAAAAGTATGGATACATGGCCATGATCATTTTCACGGTTATCGGATCTTTTTGGCTTGAGGTTTTCCTCAAGGTCGGAGTGCTCAAACAATTCAAACGAATGGTGAAATCCATTGTGCCGGTGGCTTTTCTCTTTATCGCTTGGGATAAGTATGCAATATCCCATGGACATTGGTTCTTTAATAAAGATCAAATCATTGGGATTTATGGACCTTGGTGTATTCCCCTAGAAGAGTATTTGTTTTTCCTAGTTGTACCCATAGCTGCATTTATGACAATTGAAGCAGTTCGTAAGGTTAAGAAAGATTGGCAGGTATAGAGATGACTTATACCCAGATAGCAATCTTTGCCGTGTTGTTTGCGATTTCTTTTGATTTATATTTATTCAATACCCAACTTCTTAAGCGTAAAGTGTTTTGGACTTCTTATGCAATTATTCTTGGCTTTCAGCTGCTGACTAACTGGTGGCTGACTTCTCGCAACATTGTTATGTATCGCCCAGAAAGTATCATTGGGCTTCGAATAGCATCTGCGCCAATCGAAGATTTATTCTTTGGATTTGCTTTGGTGCTTGGGGTATTAATTAATTGGATACGACTAGAAGCTTCACGTAAGCAGTAATAAATACACGCAATCTGCGGCTGGTGGAAGTTTTAGCTCGCTTATTGAAAATGTCGTAACCAATCTTTTCAACTTCATCAACAATTCCGCAATACAGTTCACTGGCAGCTTCAATACATGGTCGACTAGAGGTGGCAAGCATGTGGATTCCAGGCGTTGCTTCAGCTTGGAGTCGGCGCACGCGGGCAATTTGAAACTTTAGTGCGCTAATGATTTCAGGAGTTAGGACGCGCTCTTCAAGCATTTCGCGTGTAACACCATGTTCAGCTAACTCAGTAATAGGCAGATAAATACGGCCTCGATCTAAATCTTCACCGACATCGCGAATGAAGTTAGCTAATTGAAAGGCGATGCCTAGTTTCTTGGCACATTCGTATGCACCTTCTTCAAGGACACCCAACACTGGCACCATCTCGAGGCCAATAACTGCAGCTGATCCATAGACATATTCCAATAAATCCTCATAGGTTTGGTATTCCTGCACCGTTAAATCCATTGTCATTGAATGCAAAAAAGCTTCAAAGTGTTCGTGAGGTATTGAGAATGTTTTGACTGTGTCAATAAGCGCCCGACCTATTGCATCATCACTTTTACCGGTACTTAGGTCGTGGAGAATCTTCTTGCCCCAGATACCTAAAGCATCTGACTTTTCTTGCACTGTTAAAGTGGATTCAAGATCATCAACGATTTCATCGGCGTAACGGGCAAAACCATAAAGTGCATGAACATACTTACGTTTCGCTTTTGGAAGAAGAAGCGTTGCTAAGTAATAAGTTTTACCATGCAGAGAATTTAATCTTTTGCACTCTGCATACGATGCATCTAAATCACTCATTTACTTAACTGGTCCCACAATTCGCTCAGCAGCTAAACGACCTGAAATTAAAACCATTGGAACACCAACTCCAGGTTGGGTGCCAGAACCAGCAAAGACTACGTTCTCGATTCTTTGAGCCATGTTGCGTGGTCTAAATGGGCCGGTTTGGAAGAACGTATGTGCGCTGGCAAAAGGTGCGCCCATCTCCATTCCCTGATTTTTCCAATCGAGGGGAGTAGTCATCACTTCGGTTTCGATGGAATCACCAAAGCCTGTGTATCCACGTTCTTCAATAGTTTTAATCATCTGATCGCGATAAGGACCAGCTTGTTTTTTCCAATCGATATCACTGTCTAAGTTAGGTGTTGGGAAAAGTACGTAATACGAGTGTTTTCCTGGTGGAGCCAAATCTGGGTCATCATGTGTTGGAATTGTTACCAAGATGCTGGGATCACTCATTAACTGCTTCTTCTTAATGAGCTCATCGAAGACGCCATCCCAAGAGTGACCAAAGTGAATGTTGTGATGGGCTGCAAAGTCATATTTCTTACTAGAACCAATTAGTAAAGTTACGCACGATGGTGAATACTTCAGACGCTTAATTGTTGCTGGCGTTTTTCCAAGTAATTCACGGTAAGCAACCGGTAGGTCAGGATTTAAAATAACCGCGTCACACTCATAGCGCTCACCAGATTCGGTAATGACTGCTTTTGCGCGACCATTGTTTACTTCAACATTTGTGACAGTTGTGTTGTACTTAAAGACAACGCCATGCTTTTCTGCTGCCGCAGCTAATGCGCGAGGTACCGCGTGCATTCCACCTTTAGGGAAGAAAACACCATTGACCGAGTCCATATATGCAATGACTGCATAGATGGCCAGAGCTTGCTGTGGACTTACACCTGCATACATCGCTTGGAATGAATAAACCTTTTGTAGGCGGGGATCTTTCATGAACTGATTTACTTTTGGTGAAAGTCTGCGGAAACCACCGAGGGCGATTAAGCGGGCAAGGTTAGGTGTGAGTAAGTTCAGGGGACTATCGATATTTCTATCGATAAAGTCATTCATTTCATACTTATATAACTTAGTTACAAAATCTACGTATCTGCGATAACCAGCAGCCTCAGAGCTACTGATGTGCTTAGCAATCTCTGCTTCCATCTCATCGGTATTTGCATGAACGTCTATTTGTGAGCCATCGGCATAGAAAGCGCGATAGAGCGGTGTGAGTGGTGTTAATTCCAGCCAATCTTTCATATCTTCGCCCACACAGTTAAATGCGTCATTGATCAGTGAGGGCATTGTTAAAACTGAAGGCCCAGTATCAAAGGCGTAGCCATCTTTGTTGAGTAGACCATTGCGCCCGCCCGGAACGCTTTCACGCTCTAAGACAGTTACTTTTCGGCCAGCTCCTGCAAGACGCAATGCAGCACTTAATCCAGCAAGGCCTGCACCAACGATTACGACGTGATCGGTGGGGCCTTTTACTCTGGCAACCATTTACATACTCCGCTTCGTTGCAATCAGGGCTAGTTCATTGAGCACATTACGTCCTGCATCATCAATTGCTGAATTTTCAATCGCTGTAAGTGCTCTAGAGGTTAACTCATCAATCATAGTTTCAAGTTGTGCTTTAGCGCCTGTTGAAACAATCATCTCTTGCAGTATTGCTACACCCTTTTCATCAATATCGTTTTTACCAAAATACTTGCGACTCTCAGCCTTCATGGCATCGGTGCATTTTGCATCGGCCATTGCGATAAGAGCTGTGCGCTTACCTTCGCGCAAGTCATCTCCGGCAGGTTTTCCCGTAACAGAGGGATCGCCAAATACGCCTAACAAGTCATCGCGGAATTGGAACGCCTCGCCTAAGGGTAATCCGTAGTCAGAGAGAGCTGCGAGCAAAGTCGGTGATGCGCCCCCGACCAAGACTGCGCCCATATGCAGTGGACGTTCAATCGTGTATTTACCTGACTTGTAACGCGCAATCTCAATTGACCGATCAAGATCAGTGTTCTTTTGTGTCTGTTCATGAATATCTAAAAACTGTCCAGCCATTAACTCAACGCGCATTTCGTCAAAGATAGGCATCACGCGGCGAATTTCATCGACAGAAATACCAGAAGTATTAAGCAGTTGGTTTGACCAGACAAGAGCTAAATCACCCAGTAAAACTGCTGAAGCTAAACCATATGCAGGGGCAAAACCTTCTAACTCATCTTGCACATGGATTGATTCAAAGTGGCGGTGAATTGATGGCTTACCCCGACGTGTGTCAGAACCATCCATTAAGTCATCATGAATAAGTGCGCACGCTTGAAGAAGTTCTAGGCAAGAGATTGCTTTAGTCAAAGCTGGTGTTAAAGATCCACCTGCACTTTTGATTCCCGCATAAGCAAAGAGAGGACGTAGGCGTTTTCCGCTATCTAATAAAAATGAGGAAAGCGCCGAAGAAACGGGCTTCAGCTCAGGTGAGATTGAGTGTAAATATGAACTTTGATCACGCATAAATTGAGTTAGCTCAATCTCTACGCCATCGCGTACTTCTTGTAACTCTGACCTAGTCGTTGAACTCACAGCGTAAAGGTACCCTCACCTAGTTCCCTTTGCCATTCTTGTTGGTCTACCGAGCCTACACTTCTATACTATAAATACTTAAAGGCTGGAAAATAATAGGGAAGTGAGAAAATGCTCAGCAAGCAAGAATTCACTGATACATGGAGTGGGTTGCACAACGATGCCCCCGTTACCGGCGCCGTTGCTTGGTGGCTCAATATTTCCTATCGCTTTGGTCTTCTTGCCACGTTACTTCGTATCTCACCAAATGTTTTAACACTTCTAGGTTTAGTTGCCGCAGCTGCGACGGCTTTGAGCGCAACATCATGGTGGGCAGTTGGTTTTCTAGTTTTTTCACTTTTCTGTGATGGTATTGATGGAAGTGTCGCAATATTTCAAAAGCGACAAAGTTCGTGGGGCGCAACCCTTGATTCAGTCGTCGATCGCATAAGTGAAGCTCTATGGCTCTATGCCCTCTATGTAATCGGTGTTCCTGCTTGGTTAGCGATCACATTGTGGTGCGTTGCATCTTTCCAAGAATATGCACGAGCTAAATTAGTTTCACTAGGAATTACAGATATCGGTGTAGTAACACCTGCCGAACGACCTATACGTGCTTCATTTTTATTTATAGTTTTGATTATGTGGCAACTCAATCTGCCAGGTATTTTTGCAGTCTCTGTTGCTTTCCTAGCGCTTCAAATTAGTGGCTTTTTAATGGTTGTCCGTTTTGCGCGTTCCCAATTGCATTAGCAACCATTTCAGCGCTTAAACCAACCAAAGGTAATCCGCCACCAGGATGAGCCGAACCACCAACACAATACAAACCTTTGATAGGGGAGCGATTCTTGGCACGCATAAAGGCTGCTCGTGCACCATTACTGGATGTTCCATAAATTGAACCGCCAGGTGCGCGCACAGCAGTTTCCAGATCAGCAGGTGTCCGAATTGTTAACGATTCAAGGCGCGAACGAACTGAAATCCCTCGCGCTTCAATCTGATCGATGATCGAATTGGCATAGGTACGCGCGAACTCTTGATCGCTCCAGTCAAAAGAATGTTCACCGTGCGCAGGTGCGTTTACAAGTACAAACCAACTCTCTAGCGATTGATCTCTTGTCATGGCATCATCATTAGGAGCGCAGATATAGATAGTGGGTTCTGCAACGGGCTTTTTATGTGTGAAAATCGCATCGAACTCTGCATCGTAATTTTTAGGAAAAAGTACTGTGTGGTGATTGAGCGGGGCAGATTCATCTTTACGCATTCCAAGAAGCAAAGAGAAGCCAGCAAGTGAGGCGTCAGCTTTCTTCAAATTCTTTCGTATTTTCTTGATCTTTCGAATTTTGCCTGTGATTAACTTGTTATAGATCAGTGAAGCATCGGCGTTAGCAATCACTGCATCAGATTCAATAACGTGCCCATTTTCTAAAGTAATTCCCGTTGCTTTACCCCTTATTACGTTGATGGATGCAACAGGGGAGTTTAGGTGAAATGTAACTCCCACTTTCTCGGCACGCTCGTGTACCAGTGTTGCCAAGGTTCCTAGTCCGCCCTTGATATGCCAAGCACCAAATGATTCTTCTACAAATGCAATGGTTGATAGGACTGCAGGTGCTTTTCGTGGATCTGAACCACTGTACGTTGCATAGCGATCTAGGATGTAGCGAAGGTGTTGATCTGATAGTTCTTCGGTCGCAAAATCCCTCAGAGTTTTCCAAGGTGCAATAATCTTTAAATCTCTAATGAGGGAGAAGCGTTTGAGCAAGGAAAGTGGTGAGCGCAGTTCATTTTCAATGAATGGTTCTCGCGAAACATCCCACATCTTTTCTGCTCTTCGCATTAACTGATCCCATTGGCGTGCAACTGGTTCACCATATGAAGCACGCAGATTATTGAGCGTGTTATAGCGCGAAAGATTGGCAAACGTAACGCTGGTTCCGTCTGCAAATCGATAATCAAAAGATGGATCAACTGCCTGTATTTCACAGAGCAGTCCTAGATGTTTACCAGTTCGTTGAAAGAAATCTTTGTAAACGGCTGGCAAAGTTAAAAGTGATGGCCCTGTATCAAAGGCAACTTTCCCAATCCATTCTGTGTGCAGTTTTCCACCCACACGATCTGATGCTTCATATAATGAAACGTGGTGACCAGCCTTAGCTAAACGTGCAGCCGACATCATGCCGCCCATGCCAGCGCCAATCACAACAATTTTTAGAGAGCGTGATGTCATATGGTGCGGCCTTTCCATTGGACCCGACCACGCATCACCCATGAATAAATGATTAAGTGGATAAGAAGCGCAGATGAAAGCGGGTGCAGGAAGGCATCTAAACCATTTTTGCCTACTTTAATTGCACTCATCGTGCGAGTAAGCGTAACTGCGCCAAAGGCATACCAGCCGATATTTGAACCTGTGATACCGGCAATCAAGGGAGCAATACCAGTGAGAAATATAAATATTATGGCTACGGCGCAACCAAACGCTGAACCAAAAGCAGCGTGTAAGGACTTGCCATATCCAGCTTGAATCTCTCTCCACGATGAATACATTCGAGTGGATGCAATTGCCGCACCATTTGCAACACAGCCATGTGAACCGTTCTTAACGAGTGCTCTGGCCAAAAAGACATCATCTAAAACCTTATTACTTGCTGACTCATATCCGCGCACTTGCTCAAGAGCTTCTTTTCTGACTACAAAGAACTGGCCATTTGCCACAACCATGGAAGAACTAGAACTTCTCTCGGCAATTCTCAAAATGACTGTCGACATCCACGACCATTGCAAGAGCGGTTGAATGAGTTTTTCAGACCATGTGTAAGCCTGTTGAGCAGGATACGGTGAAATAAAATCCAACTGCGAACTCTTTAATAAAGTAACTGCGCAACTGATTGCATCTGGTTCAAGTCGAACATCGGCATCAATGCTTACGACGATCTGACCACGAGATGCTTGAAGTAATTGTTGCAATGCCCATGTTTTACCTATCCAACCTTGAGGTAATGGGGAACCAGATAAAACCCTGAAGTTTTCTAAACCTTCACAGCTCTGCTTGAGTAAAGTGAGCGTGTCATCTTCAGAACTATCATCTAGAAGTAGGAATTCAACATCAGATAAGTGCTTTTGGTTACGCAACGTTTGGATTAGTTCGACGATGTTTTCGGACTCATTTCGTAGCGGAACGATGACTGATATTTTTTCTGTAATAACAGATGAACCTCGGGGCGTGCGAATCGAAACGAAATTAATCAGGGATATAAAAAGAATGAGCCCTGCGAGAATTGCCAGTACAGAATCCATGGAAACTAAGGGCGTCCCAACCAGCGGTTAAAGAAATAAGGGGCAAGCACGATTGCAAAGATTGCTCCAGCAAAGAAGGCAATCCCTGGGCGGCTAAAGAAAAATAAGTTCCCGATAATTCCTGAGAATAAAACCCACAAAAGTAGAACATCTGTAGTGAGAAATGTGGCCCCACCCTTTCGCTTTTCGCGTGGAGTAATCAGATGGAGAACGCCGATGAGAAACATTCCGCTCAGTAACCAACCGAAGGTATTAGATAAAGGAATCTGCGGTTGAAATGGAACATGCGCGCCAGTGACTATCCATGTCCAGTTACCTTGACTCACCATCAAGGGATCCAAAAATAGATCCCAAGCCGCAAGAACAACTCCGCCATAAAGAAATACCCAATTACCTGCAATGCGACGAGCTGCGGTTAAAACAGGGTGGGCCATCATGATCCATGCAAATGGCACAACCAGTGGAACTTCAAAAACTTTTAACCCTAAATTGCCAGAGTATGAATAGTTGCCAAAAGGCCATTGGGTTGCGAGTCCAATATGTTCGATGATCAGCGCAAAGAAGAAAGTAAAGAAAAAATAAGTAGCTGCATAGCGTGCACCATAAGCCAGTAATGCATGGAGCAACATCGCACCAGCGCCCCAGTAAATAACATTGAGAGTCAGTAATCGCAAAACTTCGCCATTAACTAATGGATAAATAACTTGAAGCAAAATTGCTATACCTAAAACAGAAATCAACAAGCCATTAGCTTGAGGGGAAAGTTGCCCATAGCGACGCCGTCTTGGTGTGTAGTGGCGTAGTGACATGGTGTAAGTCTGCCCTATATGACTACTTAACTATTAATCGAACCGCGAATATCTTTTACTGCAAAGCGTGCGAAGAGCTCTTCTGAATACCATTTATAGGTGCCTGTGTCGGCAATTGCCTTCTGATGCGCTGAACCCTTATATGCAAAATTCTTAATTGCCTCGCCAGACTCCCAAAGGGAAAAAGTGCCTTGTAAGCCAATAGGTGCTTCACCAATTCCAATTGCAGATATCAAGCCGGGTGCTGATTTCAATGACATTGTCACGGGTGGCACGGAGCTCCAAAAGCGAAAGTTCTGGTGCCACTTAATGCGCGCACGTGTAATTGCAGCAACAGGTCCAGTCCAGTCTTTTGCGCTTGCAACAAATGGTTCCTGCTTTGCCCATTGGCCGTGAGATGAAATTGGTTCAAGGACAGCACGAAATTCACTCACACTGTTTTTGCGCCATTGCTTCACAACGAAAGATTGATCAAAGGCGTCAATGTCGTGAACTTGTGCAATCAAACCCCACCGCAAAGTATTGGCATCAGAAGGCGTGAAAGTCTCGCCCTTGCCTGTGCCAAGTGATTTGAAGAAGCCAACATTTCTAGAGCGACGCAAAACAAAACGATCCATTCCCATAGCGACGAGAGCAAAAGGAATACGGCTAGGAGTAATTGTCCAAAAGTAGGCAACGATCATTTAGAACCAGCGGATCATTCCAATAATGCCAGCTGCAGCATAGAAGAACTGCAGGAAGAGAATTCCTTTGTGCTTTCCTAGGTATGCCCAGATACCAATCAGGGCAGAGGATGTGAGAAGTAATGTAAAACCAATGAACTCAGCACCAATATTTGCAGCAACTAGAAGTGAATAAACAATTGCAGTTGCAACACCTAGCCACTCAAAGATTCTTGCCTTAGAGGCATCGCTATTTCTGTTCAATTAAATCCCACTTATTTCCATATTTGTCTTTGAAAACCACCACTTGACCATAGGCCTC
>WLQG01000001.1 GCA_009698445.1 Actinomycetota bacterium | reverse complement strand
GTTATCGCTACAGGCGGTTTAGCCCCGTTGATTATTGGTGTTTCAGAAACAATTGACCATCATGAGCCAGATTTAACTCTGATTGGCCTACGTCTGATTCACGAACGAAATGCTTGAGTCGGTAGACTTCGGCGCATTATGAGCACAGAAAACACACCTGTCGAAGAGGATCTTCCTGAGCAGCTTCGTATCCGCCGTGAAAAGCGCGCAGCGCTACTTGCCGGTGGAACCGAGCCTTATCCAGTTTCTGTGCCCCGAACTAAAACTTTAAAAGAAGTTCGCGAAAAGTATTCAGCACTTGAAATTGATGTTGCTACAGGAGATATTGAATCCCTAACTGGCCGTATTATTTTTAAGCGAGATACTGGAAAGCTTTGTTTCGCAACATTGCGTGAGGGCGATGGCACAGAACTTCAAGCCATGTTTTCATTGGACAAAATTGGTCAAGAATCTATTGATTCATGGAAATCAGATATTGATTTAGGCGACATTGTTTCCGTTACTGGCGAAATTATTACGTCAAAGCGTGGCGAGCTTTCTATCCTGGCAAACTCATGGGCCTTAGCTTCTAAATCACTTCGCCCATTGCCAAATGATCACAAGCCAATGTCTGAAGAAACGCGTGTACGTATGCGTTATGTAGATTTAATCGTTCGACCTGAAGCTCGCACTAATGCGCGACTGCGTCCGCAAGTAATGCGATCTTTACGTGAAACTTTCCATAATCAAAACTTCACTGAAGTAGAAACTCCGATGTTGCAGGTTATGCATGGGGGTGCTGCTGCGCGTCCATTTAAATCTTTCTCTAACGCCTATGACATGGAGCTTTTTCTTCGTATCGCGCCAGAGTTATTTTTGAAGCGATGTGTAGTGGGCGGCATTGAACGCGTCTTTGAGATCAACCGTAATTTCCGCAACGAAGGTGCCGACTCTTCGCACTCACCAGAGTTTGCAATGATCGAGAGCTACATGGCCTATGGAGATTGGCGAACAATCGCTGACTTAACGCGCGAGCTTGTTCAAAACGCAGCGATGGCAGTTGCGGGTTCTCATGTTGTTACTCATCACGATGGTCGCCAAGCAGACTTAGGCGGAACTTGGCGCGAAATATCCTTGTATGACGCTATCTCTGAAGGCGTTGGCCAAACTGTAACTGCGCTGACTCCAATTGATGAGTTAAAAGCGATTGCAACAAAGCTAGGAATGAAAATTGATCCTAAGTGGATTACAGGAAAATTAGCTGAAGAAATCTTTGAGCATGTTGCGAAAGATCAGTTGATTGCCCCAACATTTGTTATGGGCTTTCCGGTCGATACATCGCCACTTGTTCGCGCGCACCGCGAACTTCCTGGGGTTGCAGAAAAATGGGATCTGTATGTTGATGGTTTCGAACTAGCAACAGGATATTCAGAGTTAATTGATCCAGTTATCCAACGTGATCGCTTAGTAGAACAAGCAACTCTTGGATCTAAGGGTGATCTTGAAGCGATGCAAGTTGACGAAGACTTCTTGCGCGCAATGGAGTTCGGCATGCCACCAACAGGTGGAATGGGAATGGGTGTTGATCGCTTGCTAATGGCGCTAACTGGACTTGGAATTCGCGAAACAATTTTGTTCCCACTAGTAAAGCCAGAGGTCGAATAAGAATGCTTGTTGTTCGTCCAGCAAAAACAATGGATGTTAAATCTATCCGCGCGCTTGTAGATTCATATGCTGCCCCTGGACAAATGCTTGCAAAAGAAACTGTGACACTTTATGAAAGCGTTCAAGAGTTTGTAGTTGCCGAACTTGATGGCGTAGTCGTTGGTTGCGGAGCGCTTCACATTCTTTGGGAAGATTTAGCTGAAGTTCGCACAGTTGCCGTTAAGAAAGAATTAAATCGCCAAGGGATAGGTCATAAAATTCTGGAAGCGATTATTAAACGTGCTGGCGAAGTTGGTGTCGAGAAGATTTTCTGTCTAACTTTTCAAACCGAGTTCTTTGGCTCCCACGGCTTTGAAGTAATTGAAGGAACACCGGTTGACCCTGCGGTTTATTCCGAACTTTTGCGCTCATATGATGCTGGTGTGGCCGAGTTCTTGGATCTTGAATCTGTGAAGCCAAATACCTTGGGCAACACCAGAATGCTCAAAAAACTAGCCTAGATATAGCCATGGCCGGGCATAAATCGCCCATGTATTGGGTTATAGAAACCAGTAGCTTTCCACCTCGCGAGCGTGACCCTGCAGGTATTAGGCTAAAGCGAAGACCACAGGAAGAGAGCCCCGCCCATGTTTGAGCGCTTTACAGATCGAGCCCGCCGCGTTGTTGTGCTGGCCCAAGAAGAAGCTCGCATGCTCAATCACAACTACATTGGCACCGAGCACATTTTGCTGGGCTTAATTCATGAAGGCGAAGGCGTTGCTGCAAAGGGTCTTGAATCACTCGGCATTTCACTTGAAGGCGTTCGCGCGCAAGTTGAAGAAATTATCGGACAAGGTCAGCAAGCACCAAGTGGACATATTCCATTTACACCGCGTGCAAAGAAAGTTCTAGAGCTTTCACTTCGCGAAGCGTTGCAACTTGGTCACAACTACATCGGTACTGAACATATTTTGCTTGGTCTTATCCGCGAAGGTGAAGGAGTTGCTGCACAGGTTCTTGTAAAACTTGGCGCCGACCTTAACCGCGTTCGCCAACAAGTTATTCAATTACTTTCTGGTTACCAAGGTAAAGAAGCCGTACAAACAGGTGGACCTGCAGAAGGAACTCCTTCAACATCATTGGTACTTGACCAATTTGGTCGCAACCTCACACAAGCTGCCCGCGAAGGAAAACTTGATCCTGTTATTGGTCGCGAAAATGAAATTGAACGCGTGATGCAAGTTCTTTCACGTCGCACAAAAAATAACCCAGTTCTTATCGGTGAACCAGGTGTAGGTAAGACTGCAGTTGTTGAAGGTCTTGCACAAGCTATTTACAAGAACGATGTCCCAGAAACTTTAAAAGATAAGCAGCTGTACTCACTAGATCTTGGTGCACTTGTTGCTGGTAGCCGCTACCGTGGAGATTTCGAAGAGCGCTTGAAGAAAGTTCTTAAAGAGATTAAAACTCGTGGCGACATCATTCTTTTTATCGATGAAATTCACACACTTGTTGGTGCCGGAGCTGCAGAAGGTGCAATTGATGCAGCTAGCATCTTGAAGCCAATGCTTGCACGCGGTGAATTACAGACAATCGGTGCAACAACTCTTGATGAGTATCGCAAGCATGTTGAAAAGGATGCAGCCCTTGAGCGCCGCTTCCAACCAATTCAAGTAAAAGAGCCATCAGTCGCTCACACAATCGAAATTTTGAAGGGTCTTCGTGATCGCTACGAAACTCATCACCGCGTATCTATTACTGACGGTGCACTAGCGGCAGCAGCAAATCTTGCCGATCGCTATGTCTCAGATCGTTTCCTACCAGATAAGGCAATCGATTTAATCGATGAAGCAGGCTCACGTCTTCGCATTAAGCGCATGACTGCACCTGCAGAACTTCGCGCTTTTGATGACAAAATCGCAGATGCCCGTAAGGAAAAAGAATCTGCAATTGATGGCCAAGATTTTGAAATGGCTGCATCACTTCGCGATAAGGAAAAAAACCTTATCGCTGAAAAGCATGAAGCTGAAAAGAATTGGAAAGCAACTGATCTAGATAAGGTCACTGAGGTTGATGAAGAACTCATCGCCCAAGTTCTTTCTGCATCAACTGGAATTCCAGTCTTTAAGTTAACTGAAGAAGAAACTGCACGCCTTCTTCGTATGGAAGACGAACTCCACAATCGAGTTATTGGACAAGATCAAGCAATCAAGGCCTTGTCACAAGCAATCCGCCGTACTCGCGCTGGCTTAAAAGATCCTCGCCGTCCTGGTGGATCATTTATCTTCGCTGGTCCTTCAGGTGTTGGTAAGACTGAACTTTCTCGCACACTTGCATCATTCTTATTTGGTGATCAAGACGCGTTGATTCAACTTGATATGTCTGAATACTCAGAACGTCACACCGCATCTCGTTTATTCGGTGCACCTCCAGGGTATGTTGGGTATGACGAAGGTGGACAGCTAACTGAAAAGGTTCGTCGCCGCCCATTCTCTGTTGTTCTTTTCGATGAAATCGAAAAAGCACACCCTGATATCTTCAACTCACTTCTTCAGGTTCTTGAAGATGGTCGCCTAACAGATTCACAAGGTCGCACCGTTGACTTCAAAAACACTGTAATCATCATGACTACAAACCTCGGTACTCGCGATATATCAAAGAGCCTAGGTCTTGGTTTTGCTAATAGCGATGATGATCAAACAAATTACGATCGCATGAAGGGCAAAGTTAATGAGGAGTTAAAATCTCATTTCCGCCCTGAATTCCTTAACCGAATCGATGACGTAATTGTCTTCCACCAGTTAACTAAGGATCAGATTATTCAAATCGTTGATTTGATGATCAAGAACCTTGATGATCGTTTGCAAGCAAAAGATATGGGTATCGAATTAACACCTGCAGCTAAGGATTTACTTGCTGCGCGCGGTTATGACCCACTTCTTGGTGCTCGTCCATTGCGTCGCACAATTCAACGTGAGATTGAAGATGCTCTTTCAGAGCGCATCTTGTTCGGTGAACTTAAGGCCGGCGAAATCATTGTTGTAGATGCAGAGGGCGAAGGCACTGATGCAATTTTCACATTCAAAGGTGCAGCTAAGGCCGAAACGCCTGATTCACCTGAAAATTTAGCTGAAGCACCAACTGCTTAGTTATTTAAATGACTAAGAGGCAGGAATTTCGAACGCTAAAAACTTATTCAGAGTTCGAAATTCGTGAATATGCGCCTTGTGTAGTTGCCGAAGTAAAAACTTCTGCTAGCTATTCCGATGCGGGAAGTTCTGCTTTCCGATCACTCTTTAGCTACATTTCTCAAGGAAATAAAACTGCCGAGAAAATAGCTATGACTGCTCCTGTGATCACTGCACAAAAATCCGATAATCTCACCCAGGATGAATGGTTTGTTTCATTTGTAATGCCCGCAGGAAGCACACTTGCTGATATGCCTCTGCCAATTGATTCTAAAGTTGTCTTGCGCGAACTTGGTGCAGAGATTTGTGTGGCTGTTGCATTTCGCGGGAAAGCGACTACTGCTTTAACTGCAAAGAAAATCGCTGAACTTCGAGCAGCCGCAGAAAAGCAAAACGTAGCACTCTCTGACGAAACCAGAATCGCTCGCTTTGATCCGCCATTTAAGCCAGGATTCATGCAGTACAACGAGATTGTGATTCCAACTATTTAAGTTGTGCTCTGGCGCAAGAGAAATATCTATCAATACCTTCTTTGGCTATTCTCTCCGTGGGGGTTTTGCTTTACCTTGTGACTATGCGCAAAGCTCGAGTATGGGTAGTGACCGTAGTTCTTATTTCAATCTTCTCTACTCAGATTTCATTAGCGGCTGTAACACCTGGTGTTAAATGTTCAAAATTA
Organism: Actinomycetota bacterium; assembly: GCA_009698445.1. GTDB lineage: Bacteria > Actinomycetota > Actinomycetes > Nanopelagicales > Nanopelagicaceae > Planktophila. The sequence continues at coordinate 89,095 of WLQG01000001.1, read as the reverse complement.
GGTGCGGTAGCTACTACAGGCGGTAAGAAGTACACATGTGTTAAATCCGGAAAGAAATTGGCCTGGAATAAGGGCGTTGCACTTCCTAAACCGACTCCTAAAGTAACTCCTACCGCAATAGGTGATCCAGCAGGTGCAATTGGTGGAACGCCAACGCCAACTGCACAACTTCCAGTGGCCGGTGATCCACCATTGAAATCAGAAAACTGTGGCTATGGAAACTTCTATTACCGCATGAATAATGGAGTTATTGAAAGATCTTTTTATCCTGACAAATTGTTTACCCCAAGTGATACTAGAACCAATTTAGATTTTGACCCAATACGAGTCAAGGCTTATGAAACTATCAGGGCACATTTATCAGCTGCTCAAGTAGCCCCGCAAATAGATTTCCACATTTCGCCTAACTTCCCAATTGATGTTTTAAACCCTTTAAAGCAGCAACTTAAAGCAGTCACTGAATTTTGGAGTGATCGCTTTCAAGTTGGTAGTCACATGCAAGCAACATTCTTAACAGAGAAGGATACAGAGCTTATAGATGCAGCTAATACACTAAACTCTGTTGATGCAAAGTGGGTAATGGATACTTATTTAAATCCTAATAATTTTGGAATGACTAAATGTGGGTGGCGAAGTGGAATTGCGGGAGCCCATGTTTTAGCTGATGGTAAGAACTCCGGACAAGTTGGATATTGGATAGTCTTCCCAACTTCGAACAGCAGTAGAGACTGGGATCCTGTCAATCTGCCCCATGAATTCACTCATAGTATTCAGGGCTTAATTTGGAATAGTAATGGCGTGATGGGCCATCGAGATGAATGGGTTGCCTATAACTTTACGGAAGGAGGAGCGCAAACTTTTGGAACTGCCTTGGCATTTCCAAATATTGGTTGGTATAACGATGAAATAAATCGCAAAATTATGGATAATTTTCTTGGTGGTCCAACTGCGGCTAAGGTGATACCAACCACGACAGCAGAAATAATTTTAATGTTGCAAACTTCCGAAAAAAATGACAATGCTGCCGGCTCCACATGGGCATATACAGTTGGTTTCCATTTATGGGAGTGGCTAATTGCCAACTATGGTTTTGATTCTTACTGGAATATTGCAAAAGGAATCTCCAGTACTCAAAATTATGATGCCACTGTTTTAAAGGTAATCGGAAAGACTAGGTCCGAGCTCTATATCGAGGCTGCCCCGTACATTCTTAAGCAGTTCAGATTGGCACTTAAAAACTAAGCGCCTAACTTCTTTAAGGCATCTCCACTAAGTCGGAAAACCGTCCATTCATCCATAGCTACTGCGCCTATGGATTTATAGAGCTCAATGGACGGTTCATTCCAATCAAGAACCCACCATTGGAATCTTTCGTATCCGCGTTCAACGCAGATCTTTGCAAGAGTTTTTAGAAATCCCATTCCGAAACCTTTACCACGGTACGCAGGATCAACATAGAGATCTTCCAAATACATTCCTGGTTTGCCAAGCCACGTTGAGTAATTGAGAAACCAGATAGCTATTCCGATTACTTGGCCATCTACTTCAGCAACGTGGCAAAAGGCGGTTGGTTTGTCGCTAAATATTGTTTCTTCAATTTGTTGCAATGTGGCTTTAGCTTCTAACGGAGCCTTTTCATACTCTGCTAAATCCTTAATGAGTTGCAGGATTCGTGGTCCATCTTCTTTAACGGCAGCGCGGATCATACGGGGAGTCTATAACGGTTACGGGGGATAGCTTCGATGAGTAAATCTTGTTGCAGGGTTTTTAAAGCTTTTTCTACTTGTGATTCATCAGGCCAGAGTTTCTTGATTGCGCTCTCGGTAAGTGATTCATTTTCACGCAGGGCTTGAACAATTGTTCCACGACATTTTCTATCGGTGCCGTGCCAATCTTGTGATTTGCGGACCAAATCAGTTTTTGGATAACCATTTTTGCGCCAGTTACATTGGCCAATGACTGGGCATTGTTCGCAGATTGGATTTTTAGATGTGCAGACAAGTGCACCCAGTTCCATAGTTGCAGCAGCCCAGATGTGTGCATTTTTAGTTGGCTGAAGTGCAAGTCGTGAGGCTTTCTCTTTAACTGTTGGTGCAAGCTTTGGGTGTTCGTTGCCATCGATGATACGGGTTAATAATCTGCGGATATTTACATCCATCACCAAAGTTTGTTGTTCAAAGGCAAAGGCAGCGATTGCAGCTGCGGTGTAGTCACCGATTCCGGGCAAACTCATTAATATTTCAACATCGTCTGGAACGTGGTTATTGAAATCTTCTGCGATAATTTGCGCGGCTGCATGTAAGCGCAGTGCACGTCGCGGATAACCAAGACGCCCCCAGGCTGTAATAACTTGGGCGGGAGATGCTTTAGCTAAATCTTTGGGAGTTGGCCAGCGATTCATCCATTCATCCCATTTAGGAAGAACTCGATTAACTGGGGTTTGTTGCAACATATATTCACTGACCATGACGCCCCAAGGCGTTGTCTTGCGCCAGGGCAGGTCGCGTTTGTTTTTCTTAAACCAGGAAATTATCGGTTTTTCTAGCTGGTTCATTCGCCAGTGATTTTTACCCGTTTGAGTGCTTGGTCAAGTCGTGAAACTTCAACAATTTCCATTCCAGCGATCTTTGTTTCAGATCCAGTGGGAACTAGTGCACGTTTGAAACCTAAACGGAATGCTTCTTGCAGGCGTCGATCTACGCCGCTCACCTTTCGAATTTCGCCAGCTAAACCAACTTCACCGATTGCAACTAGATCAGAAGGCAGCGCTAAACCTTTGGCAGCAGATGCCACGGCTAAAGCAAGGGCTAAATCTGCAGCAGGTTCTGACATTTTCATACCACCGACAGTTGCTGCATAAACATCGCGGCCACCAACTCGAACACCTGCACGAAGTTCGAGCACGGCCAAAGTCATTGATGTGCGGGCAGAATCAAGGCCTGATACAACTCGACGGGCATTTCCAAAATCATTTTCACGTCCCTGACTTACTAATGCTTGAATTTCAGCAAGCAGTGGGCGACGTCCTTCGAGAGTTACTGTTACGCATGTTCCAGGAACTGGTTCGGCGTGACGAGAAGTAAATAAACCTGTTGGATCAAGAACTGATTCGATACCTGAATCACTTAAATCAAAGCAACCAACTTCATCGGATGCACCAAAACGGTTTTTGATTGCGCGAATCAAACGAAGACGTGAATGACGTTCGCCTTCGAACTGGAGAACAACATCAACAATATGTTCAAGAAGTCTAGGGCCAGCAATGGATCCATCTTTTGTCACATGGCCAACTAGTAGCAACGTAATGTCGCGATCTTTACAGATGCGAATAAGGGCTCCGGCAACTTCGCGTACTTGTGTTACTCCGCCGGGTGAACCATCGGCAGTGCTGCTACCTATTGTTTGTACTGAGTCGATAATTAATAACTGTGGTTTAACTGCATCGATATGGGCAATGACTGCGCCTAAATCAGTTTCAGATGCAAGGAAGAGTTGTGGGTCGATTGCCTTGATGCGTTCGGCGCGAAGGCGAACTTGTGATGCAGATTCTTCACCGCTGATATAGAGGGCTTGAATTCCTTTAGCGGCAGTTTGTGCAGCAACTGAAAGCAGTAACGTTGATTTACCAACACCTGGTTCACCAGCTAACAAGATCGCTGCCCCTGGAACTAATCCGCCGCCAAGTACACGATCGAGTTCGGACACTCCTGTAGGACGTGCATGAGCTGCAGATAAATCAACATCGCCAATAGGAGTTGCTTTATTCGTTACATTTCCGGGAACGAGTGAGAGTTTCTTAGGTGCAGCTAACTCTTCAACAGAGCCCCATGCTTGGCATTCACCGCAGCGACCAACCCATTTTTGCGAGCTCCAACCGCATTCGCTACAGCGGAAGGGATCCTTTTCAACTTTGGCCATGGGTAGAGCCTAGAACTAAGTACTGACTAATTCTTCTGGGCGGCAAGTGTTGCTGGGTGTTGAATAACAAAGAGCGGCAATGAACGGCTCTGAGCATCCTTGATTCCTGCAACGCGTATGTCGCACAAGCGAGCAAGCTCGGAATAGGCAGCTTCGCCCATGAGTTTTTGAAGTTCATATTTGTTGGAGATATACACCGGCTCAGTACCAATATGGGCGTCAGGATTGCTGGTGCAGTACCAATCGAAATCATCTCCGCCATCGCCCCATGCAAGGCGTTCGTATTCACCAATAACGGTGATTGAGTATTCGCGCTCGCCAACTTCGCGAGTTTCAAAACTACGACGCAATGGCAACTGCCAGCAAACATCTGGCTTTGTATCAACAAAGTGTTTCTTTTCTTTAATTGCTAAATGGTGCAGAACGCAACCAAATGAACCAGTGAAACCTTCAGCCTCATAACCTTTGCGGTTTAAGAAAATGCAACCATCTTCAACACGACGAGTTTTGCGATCGCCGTCCTCATCTTTTTCTGAAATACGTAGAGCTCCACCTGGCTTCTTTGGGCGAGCTTCTGAATAAAACTGCCACATGTCAGGAGTTAAGTAAGCGGCAGCTTTATCAGTGCGCTTCTCATCTGCTTCATCGGTATACATCGCACCTTCAGTACAGCAACCACTAAAGGGTTGATTTTTAAATACACCTTGGCAACCATCGCCATAGATACAGGTCCAAAATGAGGTCAACCATGTGAGGTCGCACTTAAAGATTTCTTCTTCGTCATTTGGGTCGCTAAATTCAACCCAATCACGCGCAAACCCTGGTTTTATTTCTGACATAGTCGCAGAGCCTACAGGCATAAAGGTAGGCTTATTACATGAAACAAGTTGGAGTAATTGGGGCTGGCGTTATGGGTGAAGCCCTTATTGCCGCGCTAATTTCTTATGGCGTTTCACAACAATCCATTGTTATCTCTGAAAAGCGTAAAGATCGTGCTGATGAATTAACTGCCCGCTACGGAATTAGTGCTGCTGATTTATCAGCCAACGTAGCAAAGGCTGATGCCCTGCTTTTAGTTGTTAAGCCACAAGATATGGCGGCAGTACTCGAAGAAATCAAAGGCAGCATCAATAAGTCGGCAGTAGTAATCACTTTTGCGGCTGGTAAGAAAATCTCATTTATTGAAGCAGGCCTTGGAACTGGCAATCCAGTTGTGCGAGTTATGCCAAATACACCAACGATGGTTGGGGCCGGAATGGCTGCGGCATCATTGGGCGCAGGTGTTACCGAAGAACAAAGCGCATTTGTCATGGGATTTCTTGGTGCAACTGGAAAAGTAATTCAAGTTTCTGAAGATTTGCAAGATGCAGTTACTGCTACCAGCGGATCAGGCCCTGCCTACTTCTTCAGATTTGTCGAAGCCATGGTTGCTGGGGCAAAAGAACTTGGCTTGTCTGACGCCGATGCAACAACACTTACAGTGCAAACAATTGTTGGTGCAGCAAAGCTCCTTGATGAATCTGGAAAAAGTGCAACAACTTTGCGTGAAAATGTAACAAGTCCCAATGGCACAACCGCTGCAGCCTTAGCTTCTTTTGAATCGGACAAGATTGGCGATGTAATTGCCAGCGCTATGAAAGCTGCGCGCGATCGCTCGCAGGAATTAGCGTGAAACGCTTTTTAACTCTTGTTTTAATCTCAACGCTGCTCTTTAATTCTCAAGCCTTAGCTGCCACCAAAAAACCAACGGTTAAGCCATTAAAGTTAATTACATCGGTTTCAAACGTTGATGAATATGCGGGCTTAGTAACAAGCGGTACGACAATTGTTGTCTATGGCAACAAGGGTGATAAATCATTTGCCAAAGGTGTAGATATAACCGGAAAAGAACTATGGAATTTAGCTTTAGACAGCGCTTCACCCTCAGTTGCAACGGCAGCAACGGTTGATAGCGCCGGAACTATTTGGATTGCTGGTTCAACTTCATTACAGCGAGCAACACCAACTCCATCGCCAATTGCAACTCCATTAAATCCGGATAACATCACTGCAATTCCAGATATTTTTACTACCGACTTAGATGCTTTTACTCTTTGGTCACTAAATCCAACTACACAAGCGTTAACTCAGTATTCACTTCAACTAACCTCACCGATATTAATTAATGCCATATCAGCGAGCAAAAGCGGTTTGACTGCAGTTGGAAGCTCTGGGGCAGTAATTAACTCAGATCTGTCAGGCAAGATTTCAAAGCCTGTGTTTGTAGGTAGTGGCGCAACTAATTTGGAAGCAGTGGTCAAAGCATCTGATGGTTCGATGACAGTAGTTGGCTCTAGTTCTGAAACTCTGAGTGGTAAAAAATTAGCCGGTAAAGTAGACGGAGTTATTATTAAGCTTTCAAAGATTGGTAAAGTAATTTCAGTTGTTCGAAGCTCTGCACCAAAGGCCTTGCGTAATTGGAACTCAGCTTCTACATCGCTCTTACTTGGTGGAGAAGTTATCACTAGTAATAAAATTGAAAGTGCAGTCACAAAGTTTTCTAATTCATATATGCCAACGTGGACCTATAGATTCCTTTCTACAGGAAAAACTTTTACTTCAGGATCGACCTATGCATTTCTACAATCAAAAGGGGCGCTCACTCAATTAGCGAACTGGTCACCTAAAAGCCCAACGCCTTTGCTTCTAACCTTTGATGCGAAAGGCGCCATCACAGGGGGCTACAGCGCGCCTGTAGAACAGAAAGAGGTTCTAGGGCTCTATTTCTCCAAGGATCTAGGGATTTTATGCATCAGCGCAAGCGCGGATACCGTTTCGATTTTTACCCTCAACTAGAGGTAACCTAACTCCCCAAGCACAATGATGAAAGAAATGAGAGCGTGACATATGGGTTCCGTAATTAAAAAGCGACGCAAGCGCATGGCGAAGAAGAAGCACAAGAAACTTCTGAAGAAGACTCGCATTCAGCGCCGTAACGCTAAATAGTAATTACGGTTTTAGTAAGGCCAGCTTTCCACTAACAGAGGCAAGCACATACTTAATTTTATTTACATTCACCCAAGTGCTCTGAGTTGGTTCAGAGTCTTGGGTGCTTCTGATTAAACGGATTGCCGATTGTCCAAGATCTTTCTTGGTTGTATCAAGGGAACACAATCGATCCTGGCAGTTAAAGAGAATAGTTTTTCCATCAGTTGAAAGATGTTCCCCCGGAGTTCCAAAGTTTTCAGTTGTGAGCTTTGAAATATCAAGCGGCTTGCTTAACAGCGTCCAGCGAATCTGATTTGGCTTAGGGAACGTCGCTACTGACGTTGCAAGCCAAGTTACCAATACATCTCCGTTTATTTTTGACATTGCCACGTCATAACCAAAAACCGAGGCATCATCAGTTGAGATATCAAGAGTCTGATAGCTCCAAGTGTTTGCATCACTTCCAGTACGAACTGCGATTCGAACTGCACCAGCAGTTATTTCATTCTTTTGATTCTTGGATACAACTGAGTCATAGGCAACGTAAGTTTTTGTGCCGTCAAAGATAGCTTGTAAATGGAAACCAACATCACCTGTTGTGCGGCCATCAGTTTTGCGATCGCCGTCAATCATCTCGTACGTCCACGGAGCTGACTTCGTTTTTGCTGCCCCCAGCAATACGCCTTGACTTTCGTCACGATAAAAAACTTGAATGCCTGAGGCATTGGCGACACATGCGTTAGTAACGCTGACATCACTGGATGTTCTGACGCGAACAGGGTCGGCGTAATCATTAACTGAAGATCCATCTCCATCGACAACATCGAAAGTAAAGCTCTTTCCGTTATAGGCGGCGTAACGAAGATCCTTTTCAGTTGCATCACTATAGAAAATGTGAAGAGTTTGCTTAGTTCCACTGCCGTTCACGCACATTGAAATCTGTCCAGCGATTGGATTTGATGTTCGACCGCTTGAACCGCCAGCACCGTCAACAGTTATTTTCTTCCATGTTTTGCCATTGTAAGTAGCTAGTTTTAAATCACCGCTTTTTGTATCGGTATAAGCCACAGCAGGTTGTCCGTTAAATGTTGTACTTGAGAGGGTTTTTCCATCGGCAGTTGTATCTAAGACAGAACTCTTCCATCCAGCTTGTGGAGTAACAGCCTTACTCGTAACCGGCTCTGAAAGGCCAAGTGAGTTCTTGGCTACAACCGAAAATGTGTAGGACGTCCCATTTTTTAAACCACTGATAACAATCGGACTTGATAGGGCTTTCTTTTCAATACCAGTCCTTAAGTTTTTGACTAGGTACTCACTAATTTGTGCAGTACGAATATTTACTGGGGGATCAAAGGTAATAAGGGCTGCTGAGTCTGCAACAAATGCCTGAACATTTCGTGGAACTTCAGGCAATCCAACTGCAACACCTACAGGAGGTTTATTGCGCATGTCTTCCATCATTGCTAATAGCAAGGGTCCTGGTTCTTTAAAGATTTCGCCGGGATCTAAATTTGGTGTCATGACTGAATTCAAACCCGTTTTAGAAAATGTAGCCTCGTCTAAATGGCTAGTAGAAGAACCCGATTCATAAGTTGATGGTGTGTAAAGCTTTGGCTTAATTCCATTATTCGCTTTGATTCCAAGTGGGCCAGCCCATACAAGTGAAGTTGTTAAAGCTTTTCCAAGTTCAAGTGATGGTGAAGGCAAATCAGCCAAACGCCGACCATCGGAGGTTTGTGCATATGCATCGTATGGAGTTGGTTGATCCAAGCTTGCTATCCCATAAAAAGGGTCGTAAGCATCATTTGAGAGGAAACCCAGACCGTGAGCAATCTCGTGCAAGAAAACTGATTCCAAATCGTATTCATTATTACCTGGCGCTCCATCACCACGTGTATTCCAAGCAGCGCCTGAGTTCACCTGAATAATCATTTCCGGATTGGTTTTATCTAAATCTTTACCGGCTAATGAATTTGCCAAAGCAGATGAGTACCACAGTGATGGATCGGGAGCACCAGCAAAAGCTGAATAGAAATTTGTTGGGCGTGCGCTTCCCAAAATTCCCCATGAACTTGAACGTCCCCAGGATGCATCAACACTGATAGTTACTGGGGATGAAAAATTAGCAGACCACACATCAACCGCAGCTTGAACTTCTTTTTTTGCCCAATCAGGGAAGTTGTTGTACTTAACTTCAAACTTTGATTTGGCAACAGCGTTGCTAACCTTGCCACGAGTCTCAGGCTTTGCACTAGAAGCTGTTCCCGCATAAATATTTCCCCATTGAGTTGCAGGGATTACTTTATAAAGAGCCTGGGCTGTTGGCGCAGAAAAAATTGAAGCAACCAGGGCTAAAGCAACGGCACTAGCCCGCAGCCTCATCGAGGAGATTTTCTGCATGGGCGCACACTATCAAGATGAGATGATTGCCTCATAACTTGAGGTTGGATTAATCCCTTCTCTAAGCAAACTGACAGAAAGGCCCAGCGTAATGACAGTGATAACCATATTTAGTAGACATGGTTGTCATTTATGTGATGTCGCCCTAGATGTACTTACATCAATGCAGGGTGAACTGAACTTTGATATTGAAAAAATATATATCGATGGAAAAATTGAATTAGAAAAGCTATACGGTGAACAAGTTCCGGTAATTCATATCGACGGTGTGCATCATGATTTCTTTAAAGTAGATCCAGAACGTTTTAGATCTTCCCTTGAAAAACATCGTCGGCATCAATAATTTTATAAGAGTAACCCTGCTCAGCTAAGAAGCGTTGACGATTTTGCGCAAAATCTTGATCGATAGTGTCTCTTGAAACAACTGAATAAAAAGTTGCAGTACGCCCATCAGACTTTGGGCGCAGGATTCGACCTAAACGCTGTGCTTCTTCTTGGCGGCTACCAAATGCGCCACTGACTTGAATTGCAATAGTTGCATCGGGTAAATCAATTGAAAAGTTAGCAACTTTTGAAACAACGAGTGTTGTTAACTCTCCAGATCTAAATTTATTGAAAAGAATCTCGCGTTCCTTGACAGGAGTTTCACCTTTAATGACTGGGACACCAAGAACTTCTGAGAGTTCATCAAGTTGATCGATATATTGACCGATAACCAAAATCTGTTCGCCTTGATGCTTTTTGACTAAAGCTTCAACGACATCGCGTTTTGTGCGAGTAGTAGCACAGAAGCGATAGCGGTTTTCAACTTCAGCTGTTGCATATGACAAGCGTTCGGTCTCGGTCAGATTTACTCGTACCTCAATACATTCAGCTGGAGCAATGTATCCCTGTGATTCAATTTCTTTCCATGGAACATCAAAGCGCTTTGGGCCGATGAGAGAGAAAACCTCACCTTCCATTCCATCTTCTCGCACCAATGTGGCAGTTAAACCTAAGCGGCGGCGAGATTGAATATCGGCAGTAAAGCGAAAGATTGGCGCAGGCAGTAGGTGAACTTCATCGTAAATAATTAAGCCCCAGTCGTATGAATCAAAGAGATCAAGGTGGGCGTAAACACCGTTCTTTTTCTTTGTCATCACTTGATAGGTAGCAATTGTTACAGGGCGAATCTCTTTCTTAGCTCCGGAGTATTCACCGATTTCATCTTCGTTAAGGGTGGTTCGCTTTAGTAGTTCCTCACGCCATTGTCGTGCGGCAACGGTATTAGTTACCAAAATTAACGTTGTGGCCTTTGCATGCGCCATCGCTGCAGCACCAACGATTGTCTTTCCGGCTCCGCAAGGCAGTACAACTACCCCAGAACCACCATGCCAAAATCCTTCGGCAGCCAACTCTTGGTATGGACGGATCTTCCAACCATCTTCTTTGAGTGCAATGTCATGCGCCTGTCCATCAACGTAGCCAGCAAAATCCTCAGCTGGCCAACCAAGTCGAAGAAGTGATTGCTTAATTTGTCCGCGCTGGCTTGGCAGTACCGCAATAGTTTCTTTATCAATACGTGCACCAAGAAGTGGTTGAATCTTTTTTGCACGAATTACTTCTTCGAGAACTGCAGAATCTGTTGTGACCAAAATAAGTCCATGAACAGGATCTGCCTCAAGGCGTAGACGCCCGTAGCGAGACATGGTTTCGGCAACGTCAATTAAAATTGAATGAGGAACGGCGTACCGTGAATATTTAATTAGAGTATCGATCACTTGTTCAGCATCATGTCCTGCAGCACGTGCATTCCACAAACCCAGCGGGGTTAAGCGATAGGTATGGATGTGTTCTGGAGAACGCTCTAATTCAGCAAATGGGGCTATTGCGCGGCGGCACTCGGTGGAAAGTGGATGATCAATATCTAACAGCAGCGTTTTATCGCTTTGAACGATTAACGGGCCATCAGTCATTGAGTATGTCCTTAATTAATGCATGCAAGAGATTGCTTCGAACATCAAGAGTACTGATGTCTACCCATTCATGTGCTGCGTGAGCACCATCGCCGATTGCACCTAAACCATCTAGAACTTGTGCACCAGCAGCAGCGGCGAAATTGCCATCACTTGCGCCACCAACGGAGGCATGACCTAGTGGCTTCATACCTAACGCTTTAGCAACTTTTTCTGCACGCTCATACAGGGCCATTGTCGAAGAAGTTTCAAGTGGTGGCCGATTAAATCCACCAGTTACTTCATAACGCGTTTGTGGATTTACTGCTTTTAAATCTCTGATTGCTGCATCCACGCGCTTTAAATCATCCATCGAATATGAACGGATATCGATATCTAAAACTGCAAGATCTGGAACTGTATTAGTTGTGTTGCCAGCACGCAGCATGGTTGGAACCACAGTTGTTCCATGCTCCTTATTTTCTAAAGCAGCAACTGCAATAACTGCATGAGCGATTTCAACCGTGGAGTTCACACCTTTTTCGGGTTCAAGTCCTGCATGTGAAGCTTTTCCGTGAATCTTAATTTGATACATGGCAGTGCCCTTGCGACCAGTCTTTACCATTCCATTAAGTGATGCTTCTAAAACTAAGACTGCTTTTGCAGCAGCAGAAATTTCTTTAATAAACTCTTTGCTAGTAGCACTGCCAGTTTCTTCATCAGTAGTTGCAACTAAGGCGACAGATCCTGTGAGGCCCTTCATTGCATAAAGAGCTTGAATAAAACCAGCTTTCATATCAAAGATTCCAGGGCCTGTTGCTTTAGTACCTTCAACTTTCCATAGGGGAGTAAAAGATCCTTTAGGCCAAACCGTATCTAAGTGAGCAAGAACAACTACGTCCGGGTTATTAGCACCCCACCAAAAAACTGGGCGACCATTAACTTCTCGAATTTCTGCAGGAGTTCCAAGAACTCGTGTTGCGATATCGCTGGCTAAACGCACAACATCGTTACAGGCTTGTAGATCTTCTGTTGGAGATTCCAACTTAACGAGAGCTTCTAGGGCGGCCAACATGGGTCAATCCTATAGTGGCGCTACGCCGGTGATGCGGGGAATTCTAAAAGACTGTACTTCTCCCGTTGCGTGATCACGGGCGATTAAGGCTCCTGCGCTGACGCGAATGGGATCAATGATTCGATGTGTAACAGCGCCATTGTTGTCGGCGTAACCAATTGAAAGTGATTTCTCTTCGATGATGTATTTATTAACTAAGTCCATAGTTTCATTTGCTGTGGTGCGAGGGAGCGCACCTAATGCTTCGTTAGCAATTTGGCGCAAATGAGTTTGCTTGTGGGTTGATTTCTCGCCGGTACGTATTGCTCGAATTGCAGCGTTTAAATTTTCGGCCGAAGGAATTTCAATCTCACCTATAACTCTTGGTGGTCGTGGCTTGGTCAGCGCGCGATTAGATCTAGGACCAGTGAGCATGATGCCAGCAGATGATTCACCGGCTGGTAAGTAACCAGCCTCTCGCAAAATTCGCATTGTATCTGTTGCATCGTGATCGCAAATAACAACTTCAGGTGCAATTCGGCGAAGTGCAAGTATTTCCAATCTCTTATCATTCATAATCTGTGAAATTAGCGCCGTGTCTTCGCAGCGAATAAATGCGGTGGTATTACCTACTCGCAACTTGCCATGCTTTTTTGATACGTCAGCAATCAAATATTCCAAAGGCTGCGGCATTGGAGTTTTAGATGTTTTAGTTAAGAAAGCTTTAATTTCATCACCAGTTTTGCCATGGTCTAAAGCCCGGCGAATCGTTGCTTCACTAAATCGATAAACCGTTGCTCCACCACGACTTTCGATCTCAGCCATCATCGCAAGCTGCTGAGAAATCTCATGTTCTAAAGGCCCAGGTGCAATTGCTGTGTTGTCACTTTGAATCAAAATGTGATCTACGGTCTTAGGTAAATCTTCATTAATCACCGCTAAATCTTCACCGCTTAGGAACTCAACGCCGTATTTAGAAATTGCACCTTGCCCAGTAATGCCTAGCCATTCTGCCTCGCGCAAAGTCCAACTTGCTAATTCCTCTTGGAGAGATGAATTCCGACGTACTGGTGCACGCCAGGCAATCACCTCATTAAATGAATTTATTTCTGGAGTTATAGCAGGATTTTCTTGAAGAATTGAAAGCGTTAAGGCGCGCACTTTGGCTGCATTTACCCGATCGAGTTCGGGACCAAGGGCAGCAACGTTTTTTGTATCAGCACGTCCTACCAGTCCGCTGACTCTAGAGGTAATTAGCCACTGTGATGCGAGAACTTGCCAGCGATCTGCAGGTGTTTGCATTAACCAGATATCAAACTTGTTACTTGGCATTATTCGATCTTCTGAATCAATGCTTATAAGTGAAGATAAATACGCCAGTTCAGTAATAAAGGCAGTACATGACTCATCAACACCTAAGTGGTTGGAAAGTATTTTTAAGTCGCGCACACCAATTCCACCAGCACGAAGCGCATCGGAAGGCTCATCTGCCCAGAAATTGAGGAGTTCTTCAACCCAACGTAAGACCGTTTGGATATTAGCTATTGCAGCTAAATCTATTTGGCGCTCATCGCGCTTTGTGCCGCTGAGTTTAGGTTGAACAATAAATCTTTCTTTATGTACTTTGCCACCGCGCAAATGAATTGCAACTTCTCGTGGCAGTATGACGGTGCGTTGATCAAGTGGCACAAGAATTTTGTTTTCAAGTAACCAAGAAACTCCAGGGCCAGGGTTTTTGATATCGCCAACACTGCCACGTGGTGGGCCCCAAATTAATCGCTCAAGAACCTTTTTTGCTTCGTCCGGAGCGTTTTCAATGTCGGCTAACTTAACTTTTGCAATTGAAGTTGGGCCAAGCCCGGCAGGTTCGTTACCAATGACATCACGCAATTGTGAAGGCAGACGCATGCCATCATCAGAGGGATAAACAAGCCCGATAGAAATTAAGTGATCTAGCGCCTGTGTAGCAGCCTTATCTGTAATTGCAACAATGCTTTTTAGTAAAAAAGGCTCGTTAAGTGCAGCAGCAGCTTCTAATACTTGAAACTGCCATTGATTAAGAGAATCAATTGCACGAGCCAAACTTGGTGCAGAACATGCGCGCACTGCAAGGGATGCGATATCTGGTGGAACCGGCGTTACTAGATCTGGTCTGGCGGAAAATAACTGCAAGAGGGCATCATCATCGACACTACGTAGGTAGTCGGAGAATGAGCGCATTTCCATAACTTGCTTACATTACTGGCATTTAGCCTTTAAGGGTTAATCAACGTTTCTTTCCGCGCGGAGTCAGCCAAGTCCCAAGTGCGGCAAGTCGAACTACAACGGGAGAAACAATTTTTGCCAGATGCCGGGCTCTACGGAAATCATGGATTGGCCAACCTTCTGCCATGGCGCGCAGTGACAAGATTGCATCAGGGTTAATTGCAGATGGATTACCAACACATTGAAGCAATGGAAAATCATTATGACTATCTGAATATGCATAACAAATTTCTAGATTCAAATCTTTTTGTTTTGCTAACTCACGAACTGCAACAGCTTTTTCTTTTCCGTGCAAAAGCGCACCTGACATCGCACCAGTGTATTTGCCATCTTCAGTTTCGGCTTTACTACCAAGAGCGCCAGTAAGTCCCAATCTTTTAGCAATCAGTACTGCCATATCTTCAGGTGCTGCCGTAACCAACCAGACTTCTTCACCAGCAGCTAAATGTTTTTGTGCAATATCGATGGTCCCTTGCCACAATGCGGGAGATACATATTGATCATAAATTTCTTGCGCAATTTTTTCAATATCTTTAACATCATGGCCACCAATAAAATCTGTTGCAGCATCTTGAAAACGTTGAATCTCTTCTTTATTTTCTTTTCCAGTCAGGCGAAATCGCAGATTGGCCAAAACGAATCGCGAAATATCCTTCTTTGTGAAATATCCACGCTGGTACATGCCCTTGCCCAGGAAATACAGGGTCGAGCCACGAATCAGGGTGTTATCTACATCAAAAAAGGCTGCTCGCTTCGCCGTGAGTGCCATGTCACTACCTTAACGAACTTGCTTCAATTGGGACGCTTTATGCTTTACCAATGAGTTCAACAGTTCATGTCGTCCGTCACGGTGAAGTAGAAAATCCCAACAAGATTCTCTATGGACGCCAACCCGGCTGGAGCCTTTCGCTGCGCGGGCAAGAGATGGCAAAAACATTGGGCGATTGGTCGCGCACTATTGATCTTGGCGCACTCCATGTTTCGCCATTGCAACGGGCGCAAGAAACCGCAGCTCCGATAGCAGCGGCACACAATATTTCTATTACTACTGACGAACGCTTGATTGAAGCGGCAAATATTTTTGAAGGTAAACCATTTGGAGTTGGCGACGGAGTTTTAAAACATCCATCCTCATGGCGCCATTTATGGAATCCATGGAGACCATCGTGGGGTGAACCATATGACGAGCAGATTAATCGAATGCTCGCAGCGATCTTTGCCGCCCGAGATGCAGCACAAGGTAAAGATGCAATCGTAGTTTCGCACCAGCTACCAATTTGGATTCTACGAAGCGCCATTGAAAATCGCAGATTAATTCATGATCCACGCCGCCGCGAATGTTCTTTAGCATCTGTGACCAGTGTTCATTTTGATGATGAAGGTTTTATCTCTGGCCTTACTTACTCTGAACCTGCGCGTCACTTATTACCAAAGAAGAAGTAATGAAATTCGGAGTTAAAGCTCTCGCTGTGATCACGGCCATGGCTTTATTAACTGCATGCGGTGGCGGAGGAACTTCTAGTTCACAAGAAAGCTTTGTTGCTGGAAATGGGTCAGTAAGTTTTGTTAAATCTGAAAAAAGAGTTCAAGCCCCAGCATTAGAGGGAATGACATTGTCTGGTACTAACTATAAATATGAAGTTGGCAAAGTAGCCGTAGTAAATGTTTGGGCATCATGGTGTTCCCCATGTAGAGCAGAAGCCCCAACTCTTGCCGCCCTTGCAGTTAAATACAGCGATGTTTCATTTATTGGAATATTGACTCGTGATAATCCTGCAACTGCTGAAGCATTCCAACGACGTTTTGCATTGCCTTATCCAACGCTCATTGATGACTCATTGTTAATTGGTTTCAAAGGCTCTCTACCTGCAAACGCCATTCCTTCTACGGTAGTTATAGATAAAAAGGGAAGAGTTGCGGCACGAATTTCGGGTGCAGTGACAGTTGCATCGCTGACTGATTTGATTGAGCGAGTGAGCGCCGAATGAAAGATTTCTTCGTAGAACAGATAATGAGTGGCTTTCTTATTACTGCGTTGCCCGTAGCTTTTGTTGCTGGAATAATTTCATTTTTATCACCCTGCGTATTACCACTTGTACCGGGCTATCTTTCTTTTGCTGCAGGATTTTCAGCAAATCGTGGCAAAGTACTTTTGGGATCAATTTTATTTGTACTTGGCTTTAGTGCAGTTTTTGTCTCCTATGGCGCAATTTTTGGCGGAATAGGGAATCACTTAGCTGCAAACGAAGATGTGATTTCCCGAATTCTTGGGCTGTTAACTATTTTCTTGGGTTTTGTTTTTCTGGGTAAATTTCCATTTGCCCCAACATTTCGACCAACGATTAAAACAACTGGTGGATTAATTGGTGCTCCAGTTTTAGGTTTTCTATTCGGCGTTGGCTGGACACCTTGCATTGGTCCTGCATTGGCAGCCGTTGAAACTTTAGCTTTTCAGGAATCAAGTGCGGCTCGTGGCGCCTTGTTATCTCTTGGCTACTGCTTTGGATTGGGCTTACCGTTCATTGCATCAGGCGTTTTTCTTGATCGCTCAGAAAAAATGCGTAAGTATTTAGTGAGGCGCGGAGATTTAATTTCAAAGATTGGCGGAATCTTTCTGATTGTCATTGGTATTTTGGAAGTTACTGGCTTATGGGGTCAGATGATGAATTCAATCCGTGCCCTCATATCTGATTTCATACCGGTGGTTTAAATGAGTCAAGAAATACAAATCCCTGAACTAGGCAGTGTTGGTCTACTGCGTTATAGCTGGCGCCAATTAACAAGTATGCGCACCGCTTTGATTCTACTGTTAATGCTTGGTGTTGCAGCTATTCCAGGTTCTCTGATTCCACAACGCACACAAAATCCAATGAAAGTCAGTGAGTATTTTAAGAACTCTCCAGATCTTTCGCGATGGATGGATCGCTTCTCACTCTTTGATGTTTATGGCTCACCCTGGTTTAGCGCTATTTATATTCTGCTTTTTATTTCCCTTATTGGTTGTGTACTACCTCGAACAATCGAACATTTCCATGCTGCTCGCGCCCTTCCACCGGCTACCCCTAAAAACTTAGACCGCATGGAGCACTATGCATCTTGGACTGCACAAGGTGATGAGTTGGAAAAAGCAAAAGCGTGGTTTAAAACAAATCGATTTAGGATTTTAGAAAAAGACGGTTCCATTTCGGCCGAGAAAGGTTTCTCACGAGAGACTGGAAACCTCTTTTTCCACCTGGCATTGATTCTTGTTTTATTAGGAATATCTTTTAGCTCACTTTTCGGTATGCGTGGTGAGGCAATACTCAATGTTGGGGAACGTTTTGTGAATACTCCAACCAGTTATGATTCTTTGCAGTATGGAAAACTCTTTAAAGAATATAACCTTTCAGATTTTTCAATTAAAATTGATAAATTCACTGCGAAATACAATGTGGAGACAAACGCACCAGAGGACTACACCCTCGATGTCACGTTTGCGCAGGGTGACTTAACAAAATTCACCAAAAGAGTAATTAAAGTTAACTCACCATTAAAGGTGAGAAATACAAATATCTATCTACAAGCCAACGGATACTCACCCGTGGTAACGGTTAGAGATTCAAAGGGCAATGTAGCGATGCAAGGTCCTATTCCATTCTTGCCACAGGATGCAAATCTTCGATCCATTGGTGCGATTAAAGTTCCTGATGCAGATCCGCAGATTGGCTTTGTTGGTTCCTTTGTTCCAACCTATGCGCGAAGTACGGGCAACGGTGCAATCAGCGTTTTCCCTGAAGCCCTTGATCCAAGACTTTTATTATCTGCATGGATTGGTGATTTAGGCCTAGATAGTGGTGTTCCACAATCGGTCTATCGAATTGATACGTCAAAGATGAAGCAAGTGGGACTTAAATCCTTAAAGCCAGGTGAGAAATTTATTTATCCGCAAGGCTCAATAACATTTGAGGGATACCAGCAATGGGTCAACCTTCAGATCGTTAATGATCCTGGCAAGAACTTTGCGCTGCTCGGCGGTATTGTTGCCATCCTTGGTTTACTTGCATCGTTGTTTACCAGAAGGCGTCGAATTTGGATTCGTGCTGGAAAGTCAATTGAAGTAGCTGGATTAGCTAAGAATGCAGCACCCGGATTAGATATTGAAATGCAAAAGTTTGTAACGATGCTTAAAGGAGAGAATTAAATGGCACGTACGTGGGCGTATCTCTCTAACTACCTTATTTATTCATCAATGGCAGTTTATACATTGTCATTTTTTGCTCACGCGGTTGAAACTGCATGGGCAGTTCGAATCACAACTGAAGATTCAAAGAAAACTTTGGATTACAAGCGCACTGAAAAAGTAGCGCGCATTGCAACAGCCATGATGATTTTGGGATTCCTTTTACTTGTTGCTGGCGTTGTTGCCAGAGGTATTTCTGCTGGCCGTGTGCCTTGGGGAAATATGTATGAATTCTCGATTACTGGTGCCATGGCTTTTTCTGGTGCATACCTTGCCGCACTTCGTAAATATGATCTTCGCTGGTTGGGATTATTGGTTTCCATCTCAGTATTGCTGACACTCGGAACTGCAGTTGCAGTTTTATACCGCCCCAGTGCACCGTTAGTTCCTGCACTTAAATCAACGTGGTTAATCATTCACGTCTCTGCTGCAATTATTTCTGGCGGAGTCTTTTTATTAGCAAATACAATCGCGGCTGCATATCTTTATTTAGATGCGATGGAATCACGTGGTGAAAGAACGGCTTGGGCTAAACGCTTGCCTTCACTTGAAGTTCTTGATCAACTCTCTTATCGTCTTGTTGCTTTTGTATTTCCACTATGGACTTTTGCAGTTATCGCTGGGGCAATTTGGGCAGAAAGTGCGTGGGGTCGTTATTGGGGTTGGGATCCAAAAGAGACCTGGGCCTTTATTACTTGGGTTGCATATGCCGCGTATTTACATGCCCGCGTAACTATCGGTTGGCGTGGCCGCAAGGCTGCATGGCTGTGTTTATTTGCCGGATCAACATTCTTATTTAACTATGTGTACGTAAATATTTGGGGAACTGGAAAGCACACGTACTCAGGGCTGTAAGAGATTAGAGCTTTCTTAAGAAGTCTGGATCATCATCCGGAGGCAAGATTCGGCGCTTTGGTCCGCCACCCAAACCTTTGCGCTTTGGTCGTCCGGCAATCCAATATGCAATAGGGCCAAGAGTTCCAATTAAAATAATAATGAGAATCCATGCCCACTTTGGCAGATTTCTAACTTGGGTTTCATCAGTGCGTGCACAGTCAATGAGTGAATAAATTGTGAAACCAGCTAGGAGAAAGACGAGCAAGAGACGTGGCATGGGCTTAGTGTATCGCCAGAGCTATTGCAAAGAGAACCCCAAAAAACATTTGCAGTTTGCCGGTCTTGCCCAGTAGCGGAATAAGGTCTGCCCCTGACGCGCCTGACACAACTGCACGTGAAATTGAGACTGTTAATGGAAGCACAGCCAAGGTGATTAATGACCAAGGAACCAAAGTTGCTAAGGCGCTTAAGTGAGCAATAACTAGTAAGGCAACAAAACCTTTGCGCGCTTTTGAATCCCCCAGTCTTACGGCGAGAGTTCGCTTACCAACTAGTTCATCTTGCCCACGATCTCGTAGGTTATTAACTGCCAAGATTGCACAAGCAAGGGAACCCATAGGCACGGCACATAAAACACTCAGAGCAGAGACATGATTGGTTTGTGAATAGTACGTTCCAACTGTTGCAGTTAAACCAAAGAAGATAAATACTGAAACTTCACCCAAACCGCTATATCCATATGGATTTTTTCCACCCGTGTAACCCCAAGCTGCAGCAATTGCAGCCGCTCCAACGAGTAATAACCAAGGTGAACTCAGTAGGGATAGCCAAATTCCAGCAATAGCTGCGATAGCAAAAGAAATAAGTGCAGCGCGCTTTACTTGCTTGGCCGTAGCTAAACCACTTGCAACTAAACGCGTAGGTCCAATTCGATTGGCATCAGTGCCTTTGATTCCATCGGAATAATCATTGGCGTAATTAACGCCTATCTGTAACCAAATGCCCACCTTTAAAGCAAGAGCGGCGCGAAACCAATTCCAATCACTTCCAGCTAAAGCTGTTGCTACAACAACGGGAGCTATTGCAGCCGGCAGTGTGCGAGGTCTTGCACCCAGAATCCACTTATTCATGTCCCACCATCTTTGCAAGAGCCTTGCGATCAGTTTTACCGATACCTAATAGCGGAATTGATTCTAAGTGGTGAATACCTTTTGGTTTTGATGCCGAACCAAGAGCAGCCTCTAGGTAATGCAAAATTTCGCTTTCGTTTATTTCTCCGACTACAGCTAAATGAAGAGCGTGTCCCCATTGAATGTCATTAACCGCAAAAGCTGCAAATTCAATTTCAGGATATCTAATTGAAAGTGTGGCTTCGATACCTGTGAGAGAGATATTTTCACCGCCCGAGATGATTACATCATCGGCTCGACCAAGAATATTTAATTTGCCATTGATTACTTCACCCAGATCATTAGTTATAAACCAACCTTCACTTAGTCTGTAAAGCTCCGGCGCATTTAAATAAGTTTGTGACATTACTGATCCACGGATCTGAACTAAACCGTGTTCATTAATTGAATACTCAACACCTTCTAGAGCTTCTCCGTTATAGATACACCCACCAGATGTTTCTGTCATCCCATAGGTTTCAACAACGTTAATTTTTTGGGTTTGTGCTTGGTTGCGCAAAGTTGCAGACAATGCGGCACCGCCAACTAATACTGCCTGGGCATGTTGCAAATGTCGTAGCAATCGATCATCACCATTAAGCGCACGAAATAACTGGGTAGGAACAATTGACGTGAAATCAACTTTTGGATATTCACCTTCGTAATCGCGCAAATCAATTGGCAACGTTCCTAACTCCATTGAACGGAGAATCACATTGACAGCTGCGATATGAGTAAGGGGCAAGAAAAGTGACCACACCTGTCCAGCTTGCGCATTTAGATATTTATTAGAGGCACGTGCTGAAGAAAGTAAAGCGTTTGAAGTGAATGCAACTTCTTTGCTCATTCCAGTTGTTCCACTTGTGCCAATTACTAATGCGATATTTGATGGGCAGCTGGTGGATCGAACGTCGCCGAGACCCAAGGCAGAAGCGTTGCCAACCAGGGCGGCAGTGATTTGCGCGGCTAAATCAGGGATTGTGCACGCAGGGTTAACCCGGTCAATACCTCGTTGTGACTTCGTCTCCATTGCACCCGTAGGGTATCCCTTGTAAAGACTATGGAGGAAATGTGAGCAAGCCTTTCAAGCGTGATTTTGGTAGCCGTGAGATTCCTAATTGGATCAGCGCGCCAGGTGGTGAAGATTTCACTGATATTAAATATCAAATGGGTGATGGCATGGCCAAAATCACCATTAACCGCCCACAAGTTCGCAATGCATTTCGCCCACAAACAATTATTGAATTAATAGAAGCTTTTCATCTTGCACGCGACAACGAAGACGTTGGTGTGATTATTTTTACCGGTGAAGGCACAGAAGCATTTTGTTCTGGTGGTGACATTAGTGTTCGCGGAGATGATGGATATCTTGGTGACGACAAGCTTGCCAAAAAAGGTATTGGACGTCTTAATGTTTTAGATTTACAAGTTCAAATTCGTCGGACACCAAAGCCAGTTGTTGCAATGGTTGCAGGTTGGGCAGTTGGCGGAGGACATGTTTTGCATGTTGTGTGTGATTTAACTATTGCGGCAGACAATGCAAAATTTGGTCAGACCGGACCAATGGTTGGCTCATTTGATGGCGGATATGGCGCAGGCTTGCTTGCCGCACATGTTGGACAAAAGAAGGCCCGTGAAATTTGGTTTCTTACTAGACAATACGATGCACAAGAAGCTTTGGACATGGGACTTGTTAACGCTGTTGTTCCACTTGCAGAACTTGAAGCCGAAACAGTTTCTTGGTCACGCGAAATGCTGCGAAACTCACCGCTAGCACTTCGATTGCTCAAGGCCAGTTTGAATGCAGCCGATGATGGGTTAGCTGGAGTTCAACAGTTAGCCGGAGATGCAACGCTTTTGTTCTATATGACTGAAGAAGGCCAAGAAGGCCGTGATGCATATAAGGAAAAGCGCGATCCTGATTTCGGAAAATTCCCAAAGCGTCCATAACACATGCTTGATTTGATTCTCGATTCGTTAAGAGTTGTAAGCCTTCCTACTAAGACGAATTTTCGTGGAGTTAATCAACGTGAGGTCGCCTTATTTCAAGGCCCCGAAGGTTGGGCTGAATTCTCACCTTTCCTTGAATACTCTGATGAAGAATCAGCACGCTGGCTTTCATGTGCGATTGAAGCTGCAACTGTTCCCACCCCTCATCTATTTCGAAAGACAATTGCAGTAAATGCAACACTGCCGGCACTCAACGGCGAAAGTGAAATCACACGCATACTTTCTGCTTTTCCCGGTTGCACAACTATCAAGATTAAAGTTGGCGAAAACAAGGAAGAAGATTTAGTACGAATTGCCACTGTTCGTAAAATTGCACCAGATGCAAAGTTAAGAATTGATGTGAATGGTCTTTGGAAAGTAGATCAAGCAACTAGATTTCTAGAACTTTGTGGCGATATTGAATATGTAGAACAACCTTGTGCATCGATTGAAGAACTTCGCGAATTAAAATCACGGGTAAACGTAAAAATAGTCGGCGATGAAATCCTTCGAAAAAGTAAGAATCCATTTGAAGTGGAGCTAGAAGGAGCCATAGATATTTTGATGCTTAAAGTTCAGCCACTTGGTGGAATTACTCAAGCTAAAAAACTAGCTGAGCATCACCAACTTCCAGTTGTAGTTTCAAGTGCGCTGGAAAGTGCAATTGGAATTTCATACGGTCTCAAACTCGCCGCTTCCATAGAACGTTTAGATTATGCGTGTGGGCTGGCAACTGCTTCGCTTTTAAATTCGAACGTAGGAGATCTCCCTATCATCGATGGAATTATTGAGGTCACAGACATTGAGCCACAATTTGATGGACTAGAAGTGTCAGCAGATCGCTACGAATGGTGGAAGAATCGAATCATGAGAACCGCGGCGCTATTAGGATGAATAACTCAACCAGCCTTGCGCGCGTAATGGTTCGCCAAATTATTGAAGCAGGAATTTCTGATGTAGTTATTTCACCTGGCTCACGAAATGCACCGTTATCTCTTGCCTTTAATGCCGCCGCAGAACGAGGCTTAATCAAACTGCATGTACGTATTGATGAACGAACTGCAGCGTTTTTTGCATTAGGAATTATTAAAGCTACGGGCCGCCCAGTTCCAATTGTTTGTACAAGCGGAACCGCGGTTGCTAACTACCACCCAGCTGTTTTAGAGGCCAGCCATACAAACGCTCCACTGCTGGTTTTAACTGCCGATCGCCCAGCGACGTTGCGTAAAACTGGTGCTAATCAAACTACCGAGCAAGCACGAATCTATGGAAAAGCAGTTCGTTATTTTGCCGATATTGATGGGCCAGTATTTCCCATGGAACTACCTTTCGATAGTTTGCGAAATGGTCCTGTTCATCTCAATGTTCAATTTGATGAACCAACACTGCCTGATGAATCTAATCAGTGGCTAGATGAGATTGTTGTTGCACCAAAAGAGTTTGTGCCACGAACTAAAGCTGGAACATTAAAGAGTGAAGCAAATCGCGGGGTATTAGTTATTGGTCATGACCGTGGCGGTTTAAGCAAAAAAAGCGTGGAAAAATTTGCCACGCAACTGGGCTGGCCAGTTATTGCAGAAGACCCACTTTCATTTCCAGATGCTATTGCGCACGCTTCTATCTTTTTAACTTCATCGGAGATTCGTGCAGCCTTAATTCCTCAAACGGTTATTGTTATTGGTCGTACAACCCTTTCTAGATCCATTAATGCATTTATAAAGTTAGCTCCGACTCAAATTGTGATTGATCCCCGCATGGCAACTGTTGATAGCGACCGCGTTGCAGATAAGAAATTCATTGAGATACCGCAGTTGAATACCAAAAAAGCTTCAGAAGAATGGTTAGCGCAGTGGCAAAAATACGCCGCGCGATGCGCAAAGCAGATTGAAGGATTAACTGGATTCACTGAAGCGATAATTGCTAAAGAGATTGCTGCTGGTATCCCTGCCGGTTCAACGCTTTTTGTTTCTTCATCACGTCCGATACGGGACTTAGAGGGATTTGGGACCCCACGTGATGGCGTAACCACACATGCAAATCGAGGTTTAGCTGGAATCGATGGAAATATTTCAACTGCGCTCGGAATCGCATCTGCCAGCAAAGCAACATTTGCAGTCCTAGGCGATCTTTCATTTCTACATGATTTAACTGGCTTAATTCACCGTGAAGAGATCAACTGCTGCTTTATTGTGATTAATAATGATGGAGGAGGGATTTTTTCAACTTTGCCGCAACGCGGAATGCCCGGCTTTGAAACTATCTTTGGAACCCCTCACGGATTAGATCTGGCCGCTATCGCCGCAGCCATGGGAGTTAAGTCTTCAACAATTACAACAATTGCCGAACTTAAAAAAACTTTAGCAGCTCCAGTAAATGGAATTTCAATTGTTGTGGCAAAGGTTCCTTCGCGTGATGCAAATGCAGATTCACTAAAAGCTATTTATGAATCGATGAGCTCTATTTAAAGCAGTGCACTGCGCATTGGTAAAAACTTTGCTTCACTTTCGGCCAACTCTTTATCTGGATCAGAGCCAGCAACAATTCCACACCCAGCAAAAATTCGAATTGAATCGCCTTTAATCTGTCCACAACGAAGAGCGATTCCTAACTCTCCATCACCAGCAGCATCAATCCAACCAACTGGACCTGCATATCGGCCGCGAGACATCGCCTCAATCTCAGTGATTAAGGCGCCGGCTTGTGGTCGTGGTGTTCCACACACAGCAGCAGATGGATGAAGTTGTTCAAGAATTGTAAAGGCATCAACATGTGCCAAAGTTTCGGCAAGGGCCCCAGTCACATCTGTCGCAAGGTGCATGACATTGGCTAAGTGCAAAACAAATGGTGATTCTGGAACGTTGATGGATGTGCAAAATGGTTCAATAGCATCGGCAACCGAGCGCACTGCGTATTCGTGTTCTTCTAAATCTTTTGAAGAACGTGCAAGTGAAGCAGCTAGCGCTAAATCTCTTTCATCATCGCCGGTCTTACTAATGGTGCCAGCCAACACGCGTGAAGTAACCATGCTCTTGGTTAATCGAAGTAGTAACTCTGGAGTTGCTCCAACTAAACCCGAAACACAAAAATTCCAGGTAGATGGATATTCCAAAGCCAGCGTGCGCAAAATTGAACGGGGATCTATTGGAGATTGTGAATTTCCAAGGGCATCTCTAGCTAAAACAACTTTGTCTAACTCTTGCGCAGCAATACGATCAATTGCAGTTTGTACGCGCGATTTCCATACTTTGGCGCTATTTGCATCTATTTCCCAAGTAACAGAAAGCTGTGGGAGCGCGGGAGCAACTGAATTCAATACTGGTTGAGGTTCTGAGCCAATCCAAGTAATCCAGGATTTATCGCCTTTTTTACCGACTATCACTTTTGGAATAACTAAAACTGAAACATCATCTGGTGAGAAAGAAAAAGATGAGAATAAAACCGGCCCAGTTCCATTTCCGTGAACCGTGTTTGTAACAGCAAAACCTTCTAATTGTTTCTGCCACCAATGCCTGGCATCAGCAAATCTATGTGGCCCGCTAACAGTTGTTGTTGCATGAACTCCCCAACCAACAATTCCTTCACCAGATCGCACCCAAGCAAACGGTTGGGCATCTGGAAGTAAGTCGAGCAAAGGCAAGTGTTCGCCCAGGCGAGTGGTTGTTACGGGGATAAGGGAAGCCATAGTGAAAGTTAAGTTATGCGTTCTTGCGATTAACTATTCGCCAAACAATAGGGAGTGAAGTACCCGCGATTAGAATTTTTAAAGCTTCACCAATTATAAATGGCGTTAAACCTGCGCTAATTGTCCAGGCCCAATCTTTTCCGGTGAATTGATGTAGCCAGAAAACTCCGAAAGTGAAAACAATTGCAGTACCGAAAAGCATGGATGGCAACGCTGTTATAAATTTTTGATCAAAGTGCTTGTTAGCAAATAATCCCAAAACATACGTAGTAATTAACATGCCGACTAAGTAGCCACCAGTTGCACCTGTAACTTTTTCAATTCCAAAACTCTGTCCTGCAAAAATCGGTGCGCCAGCAATTCCTGCTAGAAGGTACGTTGCAAAAGTAACAAAACCCAGTGATGCACCATAAGTTGTTCCAACTAAAAGCACGCCAAGAGTTTGACCAGTTACTGGAACCGGGGACCCTGGAACTGGAATGGCAATTTGCGCTAAGGCCGATAAGAAGCCAACGCCGCCAACGACCAGGATTGAATTGCTCAGTGCGCTGGAACGAGGAATTACTAAAGCTCTAAGTGGCGTAGTTGAAAATGACATCCTTGAACCTTTCGCGTGCGCAGAGTTGTGGATGAGCCTACTTCAAGGGAGAATATGCTTATGTCCCGCGCTCATTTGAACAAAGATCCCGATGAAGTAGCGGCGATGTTTGATGGCGTGGCCAAGCGCTATGACCTGGTAAATGATCTATTAAGCCTGGGCCGCACCAAAGCCTGGCGCAAAGCCGCAACCAAGATCATCGCCCCAGCACCTGGCATGAAAATTCTGGATTTAGCTGCCGGCCCCGGTTCTTCCTCTGAACCTTTGCATAAAGCCGGCGCAACCGTCTTTGCCACTGATTTCTCAGAAGGCATGTTGGCCGTTGGCCGTAAAACGCGTCCGTACCTCAATTTTTCAAAGGCCGATGCCCTGAATCTGCCCTTTGAGGCCAATACTTTTGACGTTGTCACCATTTCCTACGGACTTCGAAACACGGTGGATTACCCCAAGGCGCTCGCTGAGGCGCTTCGAGTGAGTAAATCTGGCGGGCGCATAGTCGTCGTCGAATTTAGCCATCCCACCTGGGGGCCATTTCGCACCATATACAGCGAGTATCTGATGAAGCTTTTGCCGATAATCGCGCGCAGAACCTCATCCAACCCTGACGCCTACGTTTATTTGGCTGAATCGATTCGGGCCTGGCCAGCTCAGCCGGCTTTGGCATCGGCTATGGAGAAGGCGGGCTGGAGCCAGGTGAGCTGGAAAAACCTGACCGGCGGGGTTGTTGCAGTTCACAGCGGGATTAAGGGCTAGCGGTCAACGGCATCGGCCAACCGACCTTAAGATTTCACACGTGATATCCACATCAAATCCATACGTGCCTATTTTGGTGCTAGGCGCAATCGGTTTTGGCTTTGCGATTTTTTCAGTTGCAGCTGGGGCTCTCACCGGTCCGAAGCGTTACAACCGCGCAAAACTTGATGCCTACGAATGCGGAATCGAACCTTCACCACAAGCTGCCCAAGGCGGGCGTTTTCCAGTTAAATACTTTTTAACTGCCATGCTTTTTATTATTTTTGATATTGAAATTGTTTTCCTTTATCCATGGGCAGTCTCATTTGATGCACTAGGAATTTTTGGTTTAGTCGAAATGACAATTTTTATTGGAACAGTTTTCGTAGCGTATGCATACGTATGGCGCCGTGGCGGATTGGAATGGGATTAATAAATGGGTCTTGAAGAGAAAATCCCAAGCGGTTTTGTTTTAACAACTGTAGAAAAACTCGCTGGGTACATGCGCAAGAACTCTTTGTGGCCAGCAACTTTTGGTCTTGCATGTTGTGCTATTGAAATGATGGCAGTTGGATCAGCGGCTAAATACGATATTTCCCGCTTTGGAATGGAAGTTTTTCGTGCATCCCCACGCCAAGCAGATTTAATGATTGTTGCTGGCCGCGTTTCAAACAAAATGGCGCCAGTGCTTCGTCAGATTTATGATCAAATGGCAGCGCCTAAATGGGTAATTGCCATGGGCGCATGCGCTTCATCTGGAGGAATGTTTAATAACTACGCGATTGTTCAAGGTGTAGACCATGTGGTTCCAGTTGATATTTATCTTCCAGGTTGCCCACCTCGTCCTGAAATGTTGCTCGATGCAATTTTGAAACTTCACTCAAAGATTTACGATGAAAAACTTGGATCAAATCGTGCAGACATCATCAAAGAAGTTGAGCTAGCGGCAATTAATGCAAAGCCCACTATTGAGATGAAGGGCCTGCTGGCTTAAATGAGTGATCACGGAATGTTTGGTGCCCGCGGCACCGGAGATACATCTGGATATGGCGGGCTAGCACCAACTGCAGCTTCAACCGGTTCTTCCGAGCGTCCATATGGCAGTTATTTCGATGATGTTGCCGATGATCTTGAACGTGCGTATCCATTATTTTCACAAGCAATTGAACGAGTAGTTGTTGATCGCGGTGAATTAACTCTGCATGTAAAGCGTGAAAAATTAGTTGAAGTGTGTCTTATTTTGCGTGACTCATTGAAATTCGAAATGTGTATGGGTGTATCTGGAGTTCATTACCCAGCCGATGCCGGTCGCGAATTACACGCGGTTTATCCATTGCTCTCACTTACAAATAATCGCCGAATTCGTTTAGAAGTTTCGGTTCCTGATTCAGATGCGCATATTCCAACACTTGTCGAAGTGTGGGCTGGTAACAACTGGCATGAGCGCGAAACTTTTGACATGTTTGGAATTATTTTTGATGGTCACCCAGGACTTACTCGAATTTTGATGCCAGATGATTGGCAAGGTCACCCACAGCGCAAGGACTACGCACTCGGTGGAATTCCAGTTGAATACAAGGGCGCAACAACTCCTCCTCCAAATGAGCGGAGGGCATACAAGTGACAACATTTGATCCATATGCACCATCACGCGATACAACTGAAGGAACGGTTTATTCAGTAACTGGTGGTGACTGGGATTCACTAGTTCAAGAAATCGGTTCAACAAAAGAAGAACGCGTTGTTGTAAATATGGGACCACAACACCCATCAACACACGGCGTGCTTCGTTTAGTTCTAGAACTTGAGGGCGAAACAGTTACTGAAGCCCGTGCCGGAATTGGATACCTACACACAGGTATCGAAAAGAACATGGAATATCGCAGTTGGACTCAGGGCACAACTTTCGTCACGCGAATGGACTATCTAGCCCCACTATTTAATGAGACTGCATATTGCTTAGCTATTGAAAAGCTTTTGGGAATTACAAACGATGTTCCAGAACGCGCAAGTGTTATTCGCGTGATGATGATGGAACTCAATCGCATTTCCTCACACATGGTTGCCCTTGGTACTGGCGCCCTTGAATTAGGCGCCATTTCACCAATGTTCTTTGCTTTCCGTGAGCGCGAAATTGTTCTGGATATCTTTGAAATGATCTCGGGGCTTCGTATGAATATGGCCTATGTGCGTCCAGGTGGAGTTCAACAAGATCTTCCAGCAGGTGCGATTCCAAAAATTCGTGATGCAGTAAAGCTCATGCGCAAGAACTTCAAAGACAACACAACCTTGCTTGTTGGTAATTCAATTTGGATGAAGCGCACACAAGGAATTGGTTACTTGGATCTAGCTGGATGTACAACTCTTGGAATTACTGGACCAGTACTTCGCTCTACAGGTCTTCCTTGGGATCTTCGTAAGATCGCGCCATATTCTGGTTATGAAAACTATAACTTTGATGTCATCACTGCGGATACTTGCGATGTTTATGGCCGTTTCTTGATTCGTATGAATGAACTTGAGCAATCACTGCGCATTATTGAACAAGCACTTGATAAGTTAGAAAAACTTGAAGGCGCACCAGTCATGGTTGCAGATAAAAAGATTGCGTGGCCAGCACAGTTGGCATTGGGTGGAGATGGACTCGGTAACTCTCTCAACCACATTCGCGAAATCATGGGAACCTCTATGGAATCTTTGATTCACCACTTCAAGTTAGTTACCGAAGGTTTCCATGTTCCTGCAGGTCAGGTGTACGCAGCAATTGAGTCTCCACGCGGTGAGCTAGGTGCACATGTAGTTTCTGATGGTGGAACGAAGCCGTATCGCATGCACTTCCGCGAACCATCTTTTAATAACTTACAAGCAACTTCTGCAATGAGTGAAGGCGGAATGATCGCCGACATCATCGGCGCAGTTGCTTCAATTGATCCAGTTATGGGAGGCGTTGACCGCTAATGGCATTCTCAAACGAAGATCTTGCAATCATGGAAACAATCATTAAGCGTTACCCACGCCCACGTTCTGCAATCATGCCTTTGCTGCACTTTGTTCAATCCCGAGATGGTTATGTAACCAATGAAGGAATCGAATTAATTGCCCAGCAACTTGATCTCGCCGCCGCTGAAGTCACTGCGGTATCAACCTTTTATACCCAGTACAAGCCAACACCTGTAGGTGAATATCACGTAGGTGTATGTACAAATACTTTGTGCGCAGTAATGGGTGGGGACGCAATTATGGATGCACTCAAAGATCATCTTGGAATTGAAAATGATGGAGTTACAACCGATGGCAAAGTTTCACTTGAGCATATTGAGTGCAACGCTGCATGTGATTACGCACCAGTTGTTATGGCTAACTGGGAGTTCTACGACAATCAAACTGTCCAATCGGCAAAAGATTTAGTTGATTCAATGCGCGCAGGAAATCCAAAGCCACCAACACGTGGGCCAAATTCTTTAGTCACATGGAAGCAAGCATCTGCAGTCTTGGCTGGCTTAAATGATGGAAAAGCAAATGAAGGCGTTCAAGCCGGAGCACCAACACTTCTAGGTTTAAAAATTGCTAAGGGAGAAACTAAGTAAATGACTAAGTTAACTCCGATTCTTTCTGCACATTGGGATGAAAAAGATTCATTCACAATTGAGGCTTACAAGCGTCATGGTGGATACACAGCATCTGCAAAAGCACTTGCGATGGATCCAGATGCTGTTATTCAGTTAGTTAAAGATTCAGGTCTTCGCGGTCGCGGCGGCGCAGGTTTCCCAACTGGTATGAAGTGGGGATTTATTCCACAGGGTGACGATAAAGATCACTACTTGGTTGTTAATGCAGATGAATCAGAACCTGGAACATGTAAGGACATGCCATTGCTTATGGCTAACCCACATGTACTTATCGAAGGTTGCATCATTGCCTGTCACGCAATCCGCGCAAAGCATGCATTTATTTATATTCGTGGTGAAGTAACACATGTTGCTCGTCGCTTGAATCAAGCAATCGAAGACGCTTATAAAGCTGGTTTGCTTGGAAAAGGAATTGACGTTGTTTTACACATTGGTGCAGGTGCATATATCTGCGGTGAAGAAACAGCTTTGCTTGATTCACTTGAAGGTTTTCGCGGGCAACCTCGTTTGCGCCCACCATTTCCAGCTATCGCCGGTCTTTATGCACGCCCAACTGTTGTAAATAATGTTGAATCTATTGCTTCTGTGCCAGCCATTATTGCAAATGGCGCCGAGTGGTATCAGGGAATGGGAACTGAAAAAAGCAAAGGCGCAACGCTTTATTCATTATCTGGCCATGTAAAAAATCCTGGACAGTTTGAAGCACCTCTTGGAATTACTTTGCGCGAAATTCTTGAACTTTCAGGTGGTATTCGTGCTGGTCACACTTTGAAATTCTGGACACCAGGTGGATCTTCAACTCCAATTTTCACATCAGAACATTTAGATGTGCCTCTAGATTACGAAGGCGTTTCTGCAGCTGGTTCAATGCTTGGAACTAAAGCGCTACAAATTTTTGATGAAACTACGTGTGTTGTTCGCGCAGTATTGCGCTGGACTGAGTTCTATAAGCACGAGTCATGCGGAAAGTGCACACCTTGTCGCGAAGGCACATGGTGGTTAGTGCAACTATTGCGCGATCTTGAAGCTGGTAAAGGCACTGAAGCAGATCTTGCTAAGTTGCTCGATCTTTGCGACAACATTATGGGACGTTCTTTCTGTGCCCTCGGCGATGGCGCAACTAGCCCAATTACATCTTCAATTAAATATTTCCGTGATGAGTACATCGCACACATTACAAATGGTGGATGCCCATTTGATCCAGTTGCATCAACTCTTTTCGCAGGGGCAGGTGCATAAATGACTACTGAAGTTGTAGACATGATCACTGTTGTAGTCGATGGTTTTGAAGTAAGTGTTCCAAAGGGAACTCTTGTTATTCGTGCAGCAGAAAAATTAGGAATTCAAATTCCACGTTTTTGCGATCACCCGCTTCTTGATCCCGTCGGTGCTTGCCGCCAATGCCTTGTTGATATTGAAATTAATGGCCGCGCTTTTCCTAAACCTCAAGCATCTTGCACAATTCCAGTTGAACCAGGCATGATTGTTAAAACACAATTAACTTCACCAGTTGCAGAAAAAGCACAGCGCGGAGTAATGGAGCTCTTGCTTATTAACCACCCACTTGATTGCCCAGTGTGCGACAAGGGCGGGGAATGCCCATTGCAAAACCAAGCAATGAGCAACGGCCAAGGAGAAACTCGTTTTGAAGGCGTAAAGCGCACTTTCCAGAAGCCAATCAATATTTCATCACAAGTATTGCTAGATCGTGAACGCTGCGTTTTGTGCGCACGTTGCACACGTTTCTCTGAGCAAATTGCATCAGATCCATTTATCACTTTAAATGAACGTGGTGCTTTGCAACAAGTTGGTATTTATGAGAACAAACCTTTTGAATCTTATTTTTCAGGTAACACAGTTCAAATTTGCCCAGTGGGTGCGTTAACTGGAGCTGCATATCGATTCCGTGCTCGTCCTTTCGATTTAGTATCAACTCCTTCAGCTTGCGAACACTGTTCATCAGGTTGCGATATGCGTACCGATGTTCGTCGCGGAAAAACTTTACGTCGACTTGCAGGAGATGACCCAACTGTTAACGAAGAATGGAACTGCGATAAGGGACGTTGGGCATTTAAATATGTAACTTCTGTTGATCGCCTAACAACTCCACTTGTTCGTAACGCTTCGGGTGAATTAGTAGCAGCATCTTGGCCAGAGGCATTAGCCGCTGCAGCTAAGGGCCTAAAGGCAGCTAAGGCGGCAGTTCTAGTCGGTGGCCGCGCAACACATGAAGATGCTTACGGTTATAGCAAGTTTGCTCGAGTAGCGCTTAATACAAACGATATTGATTTCCGCTCACGCCTTTCATCCGATGAAGAGCGCGAATTCCTTGCAGCGCGAGTTGTTGGTTTATCAACTACGTACATGGATATTGATCGCGCCGATCACGTTTTATTGATTGGCTTTGAACCCGAAGAAGAATCTCCAATTGTTTTCTTGCGTTTGAATAAGCAAGTACGAAAGCGTGCACTTAAGGTCAGCGCAATTGCAACCAAACTTTCAATCGGAGTTGAAAAACTCAAAGGTGAGTTTGTAAAGGTTGCACCAGGACAAGAAAGCGCAGCTATTGCTGCACAATCATTAACCTCAAAATCAGTAATTTTGGTAGGCGAGCGAGCAGCAGAAAGTGCCGGAGTATTAAGCGCTGTCGCAGCTCTAGCTGATTCAAGCAACGCAAAGATTGCATGGATTCCACGTCGTGCGGGAGAGCGCGGAGCACTAGAAGCCGGCGCAATCGGAAATTTATTGCCAGGCGGTCGACCAGTTGAGGATGCAGCTGCCCGCGTAGATATTGCCGCTTTATGGGGCGCCGATTCACTTCCAACTACAGTCGGTAAGAACACCAATGAAATTTTTGCAGCGGTTAACGCCGGTGAAATCGGAGCATTACTTGTTGGTGGTGTGGATCCTTTGGATAGTGAATACAGCCAAGCCGCACTTGCTGCTTTAGAAAAGGCATTTGTCGTTTCTTTAGAAATTGCAAGTAGCGCAGTTACCCAACGTGCAGATGTAGTTTTGCCTGTTGCTGCAGTAACTGAAAAGAGCGGATCATTTTTAAACTGGGAGGGTCGTGCAAGATCATTTGATGCAGCCGTTCAGGATTCACTCAATCGCAGCGATCTTCGAATTCTTTCAATGATTGCCGAAGAGATGGGCACTTCAGTACATCTTGCAACAGTAACTGCAGCGATTAAAGAGATTTCGTCCATCGGCAAATGGGATGGTGCTCGCGCTTCAATGAACAAAGTTTCTTCAGCTTCACTTCCTGCAGTATCTGGCGATCAATTTATTCTTACTTCATGGCGTCGATTGCTTGATCTTGGAACTTTGCAACAAGGTGAAGAAAATCTTGCTGGTACAGCTCGCAAAACTGTTGCAGTTATCTCACCAAAACGTGCGCAAGCAATGGGTGTTGCTGATGGGGATCAATTAAAGATTTCAACGTCGCTAGGTTCAGTAACTCTGAGCGCACTAGTTGAAGATATTCATGACGATGCAGTGTGGGCCCCTCGTAACTCACGTGGTTCTCAATTACTTGTAAATCTAGGCGTTGCACATGGCGCAGTAGTGACGGTGGTGAAAGCATGACAACAGCAGAGCTCATTGGGGCAGATTCTGGCGCCATCATTGCGATTAAAGCCCTATTAGTTTTCATTTTCTGCGTTGTCTTAACGCTGATGTCAGTATGGGGTGAGCGCCGCTTAGTTGGTCGCATGCAGGAACGCCCAGGTCCTAACCGTGTTGGACCATTTGGTTTAATTCAAGCCCTTGCTGACGGCGTGAAATTAGCGCTTAAAGAAGATTTAATTCCAGCTGCTGCTGACAAAATTGTTTTCGTTATTGCGCCAATTATCAGCGCTACAACCTGTTTTATGTCCTTTGCAGTAATTCCAATTACTGGCAAAGTTTCATTATTCGGTCACACAACTGCAATGCAGCTAACCGATCTTCCAGTTGGCGTTCTATATGTATTAGCCATTGCATCAGTTGGTGTGTACGGAATCGTTCTCGCGGGTTGGTCTTCAGGATCTACCTATCCACTACTTGGTGGATTGCGTTCAAGTGCGCAAGTAATTTCTTATGAAGTCGCAATGGGACTTTCACTTGTTGCCGTATTTATCTATGCCGGTTCAATGTCTACTTCTGACATCGTGGCCGCACAATCAACGTGGTGGTATGGCGTTGTTTTGTTCCCCTCTTTTGCAATCTACGCAATTTCAATGGTCGGTGAAACTAACCGCGCACCATTTGACTTAGCTGAAGCTGAAGGCGAACTCGTTGGTGGATTCCACACCGAGTATTCATCACTTAAATTTGCACTGTTCTTCCTTGCTGAATACGTCAACATCATTGCAGTGTCAGCACTTGCTACAACGTTATTCCTTGGCGGATACCACGCATTACCTGGCCTTGGCTTTACCGAGGCGTGGCTGGGTGGCTGGTTTACCGGAATTTGGTTCTTCTCTAAGGTTTTAGTTTTCTTCTTCGTATTTGTTTGGTTACGTGGAACATTGCCTCGTCTGCGCTATGACCAGTTCATGCAATTTGGTTGGAAGATTCTGATTCCAGTTTCTATTCTCTGGATCTTGGTAGTTGCGACACTTCGTACGCTTTCCTTACAAGGTGCACCACGCGTTGTAGTAGTTGGTTTTGCAAGTTTTGTAGTTCTTCTTGTCATGGCAGTAAATCTAGGTTTTGACAATGCCAAGAAGAAAAAACTAATTTCCCTTGAAGTTGAAACTACAACTCCATCTTTTGCAGTTCCGACGGTTCCAATCAATGTTTCAACTATCAATGTTTCACAAGCTGGCAATGGAGGCGATCATGTCTGAGCAACTCGAACCGCTTAAGAAGAATGAGATCTCAGTTAATGATGTTGCCTTTACACAGATTGAGACTGGCGATTCAGTTGGCTTATTGGGACACCTCAAAGGCTTCTGGATTCCTTTTTCAAAGATTTTCAAAAAGACACTCACAGTTGAATATCCTGAAGTAAAGGCGCCAACTGCAGAGCGTTTCCATGGTCGCCATCAACTTAACCGTCACCCAGATGGTTTAGAAAAATGTATTGGTTGTGAGCTTTGTGCATGGGCATGTCCTGCCGATGCTATCTATGTCGAAGGCGCAGACAACACAAAAGATAATCAAATGTCTCCTGGTGAGCGTTACGGCAAGGTTTATCAGATTAATTATTTGCGCTGCGTCTTTTGTGGATTATGCATCGAAGCCTGTCCAACACGTGCGTTGACTATGACTAATGAATATGAATTAGCTGATGATTCACGCACGAAATTAATCTTCGAAAAAGAAGATCTGCTAGCTCCGCTTCGTCAAGGAATGCTGATGCCTCCGCATCCAATGTATCCAGATATGGATGACAGCAATTACTACAAGGGCGATGTGACGCAATCTCACCCTTCACAGGATGTGAAGTAAATGATTGATTTAGCTCTAGCAGTTGGTCAGACGCAGACACCAGAAGCCGTAATGTTTTGGATTCTTGCGCCGTTAACAGTTGCAGCAGCTTTTGGAATGTTGCTAGTTAAAAAAGCGGTTCACTCAGCGATCTTGATGGCTTCGGTAATGATTAATCTTGCCTTCTTTTATATTGCACAAGATGCGCTTTTCCTTGGAATAGTTCAGATTGTTGTTTATACCGGCGCAGTGATGATGCTTTTCCTCTTTATCCTGATGCTGGTGGGTGTTGATTCTTCAGATTCATTGACTGAAACAATCACCGGGCTACGACCTATTGCAATCACAGCAGCAGTTGGTTTTGGCGGATTGATGGTTTCACTTCTTGGTCGTGCAACTTTAGGTCGCCCAGCAATTGGATTAGAGAGTGCAAATGCAAATGGAAACGTAAAGGGATTAGCTCAACTCCTTTTCTCTACATATGTATGGCCATTTGAAGTTGTATCTGCACTTCTCATTACTGCTGCCCTTGGTGCAATGGTTCTGGCGCATCACCAACGAATTCAAACTCGTCCAACCCAGCGCGAACTTTCAACGCAGCGATTCCGTGGAATCTCACTTGCAAATGCAGCTGGACTCCCAGCTCCTGGAGTTTTTGCTCGCCACAATGCAGTTGATGTTCCTGCATTACTTCCAGATGGTTCACCTGCAGCGAACTCAGTAAATGCAACCCTTGAAGCACGCGGGGACATGCTGGCAACTGGCGTATTTGAACTTGGAAAAATTGATACGAGCGCGGGGGAGGAGAAGTAAATGGATGCAGCTAATTATCTATATCTATCAGTCCTTCTTTTCACAATTGGCGCAGTCGGTGTAGTTGTACGCCGTAATGCAATTGTAGTTTTCATGTGTATTGAACTCATGCTTAATGCAGCAAATTTAGCTTTTGTAACTTTCTCAAGAATCAATGGCGATCTCAATGGTCAAGTCGTTGCTTTCTTTACGATGGTAGTTGCCGCTTGCGAAGTTGTAGTTGGCTTAGCAATCATCGTGACTATTTACCGCTCACGCCGATCTGCATCTGTTGATGATGCAAGTTTGTTGAAGCGATAGCCATGACGACTTCAAACAGCTTGGTTTACTTAATCGCACTTCCGTTATTGGGTGCAGCTATTCTGCTGCTGGCTGGTCGTCGTGCAGATAAATGGGGCCACATTCTTGGCACTGTGATGTCAGGATCTTCATTTGCAGTCGGCCTATATCAACTCTCACAAATGCTCGGTCGGTCAAATGAGGCCCGCCCAGTTACTCAAAAACTATTTGAGTGGATTTCTGTTGGTAGTTTCAAGGTAGATGCAGCGCTTCTTCTTGACCAACTCTCAATCTGCTTTGTTCTCCTTATTACTGGTGTTGGAACTTTGATTCATGTCTACTCAATTTCCTACATGTCTCACGATCACGATCGTCGACGCTTCTTTGCCTACCTAAACTTATTTATTGCAGCAATGCTTCTGTTGGTTCTGGGCAATAGCTATCTCAATCTTTATGTGGGTTGGGAAGGCGTTGGTCTTGCTTCATACCTACTTATTGGTTTCTGGAATCAGAAGCCCGCTTATGCAACTGCATCTAAGAAGGCATTTGTCATGAACCGTATCGGTGACATGGGCTTGTCCTTTGCAATCATGATTGCATTTGCAACAGTTGGAACCGTATCTTTTGAAGGAATTAAAGAGCATGTGCACCACACATCAACTGGCGCCTTAACGGCAATTGGAATTATGTTGTTGGTCGCAGCTACCGGCAAATCTGCTCAATTCCCATTGCAGGCATGGCTGGGCGATGCGATGGCAGGTCCAACCCCTGTATCTGCATTGATCCACGCAGCAACCATGGTTACTGCAGGTGTTTATTTAATTACTCGCTCCAACTTCATTTTTGATGCCGCACCTACTGCCCAACTACTTGTCGTAATTATTGGCGCAATTACTTTGTTATTCGGTGCATTAATCGGTACAGCTAAAGACGACATTAAGAAAGCACTTGCTGCATCAACAATGTCTCAAATTGGTTACATGATTTTGGGTGCAGGCCTTGGCCCAGTCGGTTATGCATTTGCAATCATGCACTTGTTAACTCACGGATTCTTTAAGGCTGGAATGTTCTTGGGTGCCGGTTCCGTTATGCATGGAATGAACGATGAAGTAAACATGCGCAAGTACGGTGCACTTCGTAAGTTCATGCCAATTACTTTTGCAACATTTGGTCTTGGCTACTTAGCTATTCTTGGAGTTCCACCATTTGCTGGTTTCTATTCAAAAGATATGATCATTGAAACTGCATTTAATTCTGGTGGTACCAAAGGAATTATCTTGGGATCTGTCACGCTTTTAGGTGCAGGCATTACAGCTTTCTACATGACTCGCGTCATGATTCTTACTTTTACTGGTAAATCTCGTTGGGATGAAGAGGCACACCCTCACGAGTCTCCACTGTTGATGTGGTTGCCAATGGCAGTACTTGCAATCGGTTCAGTTTCTTCAGGATTTTTGCTCAGTCGTGGTGATGCGCTAGTTAATTGGTTAGCGCCACTATTTCAAGAACATGGCGAACACTCAGAACTATTAAAGCCAATTGTTGTGTCAGGTCTTGCTCTAGCAATGGTAGCTATTGGTGTTGCAATTGCATTCCTTAAGTATTCACGACAAGAAGTTGCTTCTGTGGCTCCTGAGGATGTTTCAGTATTTACCAAAATTGCTCGTCAAGATTTAATGCAAGATCGTTTCAATGAAGCGGTCTTTATGCGCCCTGGCCAGCAATTAACTCAAGTTTTGGTTAAGACAGATGAGGCAGTCATTGATGGCGCAGTTCGCGGAGTTGGACATATGGCGATGGGTTCAGGCTCACTTCTGCGTGGGGTTCAAAGTGGTTTCGTGCGCAGTTATGCCGCACTCATTCTTGTTGGGGCCGTCCTTTTAATAGCAGCGATTTGGGTGGTGACTAACTAATGAACTCATTAACGCTCTTGATGCTTTTACCAATTTTTGGATCAGTTGCATTAGCAGCTACACCGAAGGCGAATGAAACGCTGACTAAGCAAGTAGCACTAGCAACGACGTTAATAGTTGCTGCCGCAACAATCGCAATGGCAGTTAGTTTTCAGCGCGATAACGTTGATCTGCAATTTGTTGAGAAATATTCTTGGATTCCAACCTTTGGAATAAACTTTGCCGTTGGTATTGATGGCCTAGCCCTGGTGCTGATTTTAATGTCTACAATCCTGGCGCCAATCGTTGTATTAGCTGGCTGGAATGAAGCACATGGTGGCCGTTGGTCAGTCAAGGTTTTCTATATGCTCATACTTGTTCTAGAAACAATGATGATTGGTGTATTTGCCGCAACTGATGTCTTCTTGTTCTACGTAATTTTTGAAGCCATGTTGATTCCTGTTTACTTCCTTATAGGTGGTTATGGAAGCGGTCAACGTTCAGCTGCTGCAGTTAAATTCTTGATCTACAGTCTTTTCGGTGGGTTATTGATGTTAGCGTCAATAATTGCCCTCTATGTAATGTCGGGCGATCAAGGTGGACATACTTTTGATCTCCAAACGTTGTCTCATCTACAGATGAGTTCAACAACTCAAAACTTCTTATTCCTTGGGTTCTTTATTGCTTTTGCAATTAAGGCACCACTGTGGCCACTACATACATGGCTGCCAGATGCTGCAGAGTCTGCAACTCCAGGAACATCAGTGTTACTCCTTGGCGTTCTCGATAAAGTCGGAACATTTGGAATGATCCGCTATTGCTTAACTTTGTTCCCAGATGCCAGCAAGACATTTACCCCCATGATTTTGGTTCTAGCGGTTATTTCAATTGTTTACGGGGCATTCCTTGCAATTGGTCAGCGCGATTTAAAACGCTTGATTGCATTTACTTCTATTTCTCACTTTGGCTTCATCACAATGGGAATCTTCGCAATGACATCTCAGGGTCACAGCGGCGCAACTTTGTACATGTTTAACCATGGTTTCTCAACGGCGGCGCTGTTCTTGGTTGGTGGTTGGATGATTTCTCGTCGCGGATCTTCAACGATTGCTGACTTTGGTGGTTTGCAGCGAGTAACACCTGTTATGGCTTGGTCATTCTTCTTAGCAGGAATGTCGTCACTCGCACTTCCAGGCATGTCCAGCTTTGTAAGCGAATTCTTAGTTCTTGTTGGAACATTTACTCGTTATCCAGTGCATGCAGTGGTTGCAACATTTGGAATCGTACTTGCGGCTTTGTACATCTTGATTCCAGTACAAAAAGCTTTGCATGGCCCAACGACTCCAGGTAATGAAAATTTAAGTGATTTAAATCTTCGCGAAAAGATTGCAATTGCCCCGGTCATTGCAATCATTATTGCCCTTGGTTTCTATCCAGCGCCGTTGCTCAAGGTAATCAACCCAGCTTCAGCACATGTCATTGCTCAATTGGGCTTTACTGATCCAGCTCCAACGAATGGTGATAAATAATGGAATTCAGCGCACCGGTTCTTAATTACACACTTTTATCACCAATGCTTATTTTGCTTGGCGGCGCACTCATTGGTGTATTAGTTGAAGCATTTATGTCTAAAGCCTTACGTCCAATTACACAGTTGTCCGTAACGCTTGGTTCACTTGTTTTAGCCCTTTTTCAGGTCTGGAAAATCCGTAACGAACAATCTACCGGCGCAGCAATGGGATCAGTTGTTATCGATGGCCCTGCTGTATTGCTTCAAGCATCAATTCTCATTATTTCAATAATCTCAGTTTTTCTTATTGCAGATACCGAACAGTTCACAGCATTAGCGGCTTCACTTCCAGGATCAGAAGAAGAACGCCATGCGCTACAGACAGGCAATCAAGTAACTGAGGTTTATCCTCTTACACTCTTTGCTGTTGCTGGAATGCTTTTGTTCCCTGTTTCCAATGACTTAATAACTTTATTTGTCGCACTTGAAATGCTTTCACTTCCGCTTTACCTAATGGCAGGGCTTTCACGCCGTCGCCGTTTAGCTTCACAAGAGTCAGCCCTGAAATACTTTTTATTAGGAGCTTTTTCATCGGCTTTCTTCTTGTTTGGCGCAGCTTTCTTGTATGGATACTCAGCATCAATTACTTTTGCTGGAATCCGCAACGCAGTTGTTGGCGGCGGTGGCAACGATGTCTTCTTGCTGATCGGAATCGCATTTTTATCAGTTGGCTTACTATTTAAAGTCGGTGCAGTTCCATTCCATGCGTGGTCACCAGATGTTTATCAAGGTGCGCCAACACCAGTAACTGCGTTTATGGCAGCGGCTACAAAGGTTGCCGCTTTCGGTGCCATGCTCCGTATTTATTACACATCATTTGCAAACGCTCAGTGGTCATGGACACCAATGCTCACAATCATTGCCATCATCACAATGGTCTTTGGTTCCTTGGTTGCAATTGCCCAACGCGATGTAAAGCGAATGTTGGCGTATTCATCCATTGCGCATGCTGGCTTTTTGCTCACAGGTGTGATCGCACTTAATAAACCCGGACTTGAAGCATCAATCTTTTATCTCTTTGCTTATGGCGTTGCAACAGTTGGTGGCTTTGCTATCGTGACTTTGGTTCGTGACTCTGCCGGTGAAGTCACTGACTTAAATCGTTGGAAAGGCTTAGGAAAGCGCTCACCATGGGTTGCGACAGCATTTGCTGGCTTCCTTCTTTCATTTGCTGGTATTCCACTAACAAGTGGTTTTATAGGAAAATTTTCAATCTTTTCGGCCGCCTATGAAAGCGGTGCCAAGAGTGTGGTTATCGCTGGTGTTCTTTCAAGTGTGATTGCGGCTTTCTTCTACATTCGAGTCATT
This sequence comes from Actinomycetota bacterium, assembly GCA_009698445.1. Lineage (GTDB taxonomy): Bacteria > Actinomycetota > Actinomycetes > Nanopelagicales > Nanopelagicaceae > Planktophila. The sequence continues at coordinate 46,425 of WLQG01000001.1, read as the reverse complement.
GTTTTGATGTTCTTCACTGATCCAGTTGAAGATGGAACTGGCGTTGAAATCCCGTCATCACTTACCTCTATCACCGTTATTTTCTCAATAATCGTAACAATTGCTTTGGGTGTATACCCAGCACCAGTTCTGAACTTCATCTCAACTCTTGCAACGTTCATTCGCTAATGTCCTCTTTTGGTATTCCAAATGTTGCACCAGAGTTGGAAGCAACTCTGGTCGCACAGATGGCAGAAGTTGAATCACTTCTTCGAAGCCATACCCGCAGTGAGTATCCATTTGTTGACGAGACCGCCCACCACTTAGTTGCCGCTGGCGGAAAGCGTTTGCGCCCACTTTTAACTCTTCTGACTTCGCAATATGGTGACCCAACACGAAAAGAGATAATCGCCGCAGCAGTAGCGTGTGAAATTACCCATCTAGCAACGCTTTATCATGATGATGTTATGGATGAAGCTCCACTTCGCCGCGGGGTTGAAAGTGCAAACATGCGTTGGGGAAACACAATTGCAATTTTGACGGGAGATTTTCTCTTTGCAAAATCATCTGATCTATTGGCAGATCTTGGTCCTGCAGCGGTTCGTTTACAGGCTCGCACTTTTGAACGTCTTGTAATTGGTCAAATCATGGAAACTCAAGGACCTAATCCAGGCCAAGATCCATTAGAACATTACTTAAAAGTTGTTGCAGATAAAACGGGATCGCTAATTGCGGCATCTGCCAGATATGGCGGAATGGTCTCTGGTGCACCTGCAGAAATTACCGAGACTGTTACAAAATTTGGTGAAAAGATTGGTGTTGCATTTCAGCTCGCCGATGACGTTATTGATATTGCGAGTGAATCAAATCAATCTGGAAAAACCCCTGGGACTGATTTGCGTGAAGGGGTACCAACGTTAGTCACGCTCAATGTTATGAAGTCCACTGATTCTTCTGACCGCGAACTACAACAGCTTTTATCGGCACCAATTGAGGATGAGGCAACTGTTCAACAGGTTCTAGTAGAGCTTCGCAATCACAATGCCCTTGGTGAATCTCGCGAACAGTTATTACAAGTTGCTAGAGAAGCCCGAACTGCCCTTGGTCCATTACCTGTATGCGATGCAACAGGTGCATTGATGTCGCTATGCGACGCGGTTATCGACCGATCTGCTTGATCGAACTAAATCTGCACTCAAAGCAATTAGCGCCGCCCAAATAAATGCAAACCCCATAACTTTTCCACTAGACATGTCCTCGTTAAACAAAAAGACGCCTAATAAATAAAAAATAGTTGGAGTTATGTATTGGAGTAATCCTAAGGTGGATAGTGGTAACCGCACTATTGCCCCATTGAAAAGCAACAGTGGAATTACGGTTGCTACTCCAGCAAGACAAAGCAGCGTTGTCACCATTAAACCTTGACCAAACTGTGCTGTTCCTTGCCCCTGAATGTAGAAAAGGAATGCCAAATTTGGGATGAACGCAATTAGAGTCTCTATGGTCAGTGATTCAAGGGCTCCAAGATCAATTCGTTTTTTAACCAAACTGTATGTTCCCCATGAAAGTGCCAGTAAGAGCGCAATCCAAGGGAAGTGGTGATATTCAACTGTGAGAATAAGTACGGAAGTGGCGCCAAGTCCTACAGCTACCCATTGCAAAAATCGCAGAGATTCCCTAAAAATTAAAATACCAAATAACACATTGAGTAAGGGTGCTATGTAATATCCCAATGCGCTTTCGACAACTCTGTCAGCACCAACTGCCCAGATAAATACTCCCCAATTTATGGTGAGTAATCCAGATGAAATCGCGAGTATTGAAAACATTCTCTTCGATTTGATGATGAGGAAAGTACTTTTTAATTCCTTACGCAACATTAGAAGTAAGGTACACATAACAAGTGACCAGATTCCTCGATTGGCAAGAATTTCAAAAGATGAGGCGTTATGAATATGCTTCCAATAGATAGGCAGAAAGCCCCAAAAGAAATATGCACTGAAGCCATAAACTAGGCCGAGCTTATATTTACTCAATTATCTAAAGTTCGTAAATTGAACTGCGAAATCCCAGCCACCATCTTTGATCATTGCCATAGTGTCCTGCAGATCATCACGGCTCTTTGATGTGACGCGCAGTTCATCGCCTTGGATCTGTGTTTTTACTGATTTAGGACCTTCGTCGCGTACTAACTTTGCAATTTTTTTGGCATTCTCAGTTGAGATGCCTTCCTTTAATGGTGCAGAAATTTTGTAAATTTTTCCGCTCAGCTGTGGGGTTCCAGCATCTAAGTGCTTGAGTGAAACTCCACGCTTAATCATCTTGTCTTTAACCACATCAAGGGCTGCTTTTGCACGCTCTTCTGTATCGGCTTCAATTAAAATCTTTTCACCCTCAAGTTCAATTTTTGACCCGGTATTTTTGAAATCAAAACGAGTATCAATCTCTCGAATCGCCTGATTTATAGCGTTATCGAGCTCCATGCGATCAATCTTGGAGGTTACGTCAAAACTTGCATCTGCTGCCATGGTTTCGGCCCTTCTGTTCAAGGAAAAGGCGGTTTGTACGCCTACTGTCCTAAGGTATCCTTACCCTTCGCACTATCCATAATTGCCGCAGTACTTGTTCGACCTTGGCGGGTTGCCCGAGCGGCCAATGGGAGGGGACTGTAAATCCCCCGGCTCTGCCTTCGAAGGTTCAAATCCTTCACCCGCCACCAGTAAGAGCTTATCAATTTAAGCGCAAGTACTGAGCGCCTCTTGCTGGTGCTGAACAAGTTAATGACAGTGCAATATACAAGGCTTAATTACCCTCAAAAGCTGGCCTAGTTTAATCTATAAAGAATTTCACCCGCATTGTGGTTGACCAAAACCTCTGAATTATTTTCATAGTCCGACAAGTTAAATAAAGAAGGATCTAGATATTTCAGGTTCATTGCTTCAGTTCTCTCTTTTGAGATTCCTGTTGAAAGTGTCACTGTGATTCTGCATTGCTCCCCTTGAGAGGCAGAAAAACTTCCAGCTCCTCTCAAATGTGATGAGTGAGCCATAAGAGTTTTTGATACATCTGCAAATTTGTCCATTTGTGATGAGAAATATTCTCGGCAGTGGTACCCAATATCCTCAAGCTCTTTATGAGTAATAGAAAACTCAGTTATGTGAGGGGCAAAAAGAATAACTTCACCACCGTCTTCAATGATTGGTTCAACTTTATACATACCTTTTGCAGCAGTCCAAATATCTTGATACCGCGATGGCATTATTGAGACTACTCGCTTAACTGGTTTGTCCAAGAACTTAATATGCTTTCTTGCCGAAACAGCAGAAGCGTACTCCCAGGCAGTATGGGGGGCACCAAAGGAAAGAGATGAAATAGTACTGGTACCAGTTTCTACAACAAGACACAGTGCAAGAAGCGGAACTTCAATTTTGCTTGCAGCGAGATTAATCATTTCGCGAACTGGAGTAATTCCTAAAGTACCAATAATTTCTGCACTTGAAATTATTGCCCCAAGCCAATGAGAGTAATCGATCATTTCTTCACCTGATACACCTGGAAATAGGTATTTTGCTCCGCCGCTAAAGCCAACAACTTCGTGTGGAAAAACAGGACCGATGATTATGACTAAATCGGATTCGGTGACATGTCTATTTATGGAAACTGGCACTTCAGAGGTAATCTGGCCCAAAGAGATTTTTGTAATTTCTTCTGCAGTTATTGAACCCAAGTGTGTAAAAGTTGAAGGTTCCCACCACTCATGATTATAAATTTTCATCGTTGGATATTTTTGATTAGTTGTTTGATTTTCCCCCGCTAAGAATTTATCGATTGCTTCTGGGGTCATAGGAGCATGTGTGCCTAATGCAATGAGTGCAGTCAGAGAATTTGCACCAGGAGAGATTGCCTCGTAAAAGATAGGTAAAATTGTTGGTAAGGGACAAGAGCGCGTGGCGTCGGGTACAACAAGAGTTACATTCTTGCCAGTGAAATCGATTGACTTTAATGCCCTGACAATGAATTCAGTAATTTCGGTACTTGATAACTCGCTATCAAAATCTCCGATGAACGCATTTTTTCCGAGTGGACTTCCCAGTAAATTATTAGGTACTTGACTTTGGGACATAGTACAAAATTACCAGTTATTACCTACAGCAAGAACAAAACTGGAATAGAGTCCTATTTATGAATTCAGCCTCCATTTGGGTGATAGGTCCAATAGCCTGGGACACAGTCCTATATGTACCGCAAATCCCGACTTCAGGAAGATTCCTGCACGCGAACTCTCATCATGAACGAGCTGGAGGACAAGGTTTCAACGTGGCTTCTGGAATTAAGAGCGCTGACCTCCCAGTCAATCTAGTTGGATATGTTGGGAACGATTCTGTGGGATCAAATCTAAGAGAAGCAATTTCAGAAAGTGGTCTATCATCAAAATATATTCAGACTTTTGATTCGCCTTCTCCGCATGTAACTATTCTTGTAGAAAAATCTGGTGAAAGAACAATGATTGGAATGGAGAAGAATTTACTTGCGAAAATTTCTTCCCTCTCACTTCCAGTCAAACCAGGCGACATTGTTGTATGGCCGTTTTGGGTAGATGCTTTTTTTCCTATGCTCCAGGAAATAAGTGGGATCTGCACAACGATTATAGGTTCTAATAGTCTTAATAGTGCCGAAGATATATCAGGAGACATATTGGTACTTTCAAATGGTGAAGTAGATCGACCTGAAACATTAGAAAAATTTAAATCAAGGTTTTCAAAAATCATTGTTACAGATGGTGCGAATGGCTCTACGCTTTTTCATGATGACAAAGAGGTCGCAATTCGTGCTATGGAAATCGATGTAGTTGATTCAACTGGTGCCGGCGACTCATTTTTAGCCGGTGTGGTTCTTTCTCAATATGAAAATAGATCCGCCATCGACATGCTTACAGTGAGCACAATTTGGGCTGGATTAACGACCGCAAATCAGCAGTCAATTCCTGTTAATTGGAAATTTGTTGCTCAAGAGCTCAGCAAGAATGCAGTTAAAAAGTAACCAAACCGCCACTTATGTTTATTGCTTGCCCAGTCATATAGCTGGAATCAGGTGAAAGAAGAAAAACAATTAAGTTGGCGCATTCCAAAGCAGTTCCAAAGCGATTTAGTGGAATCATTTCAACTCTCTTTTGGATGACATCACCAATTTGTAGGTTTTGACCTTTAGCGAGGCCTTCACTTACTTTAGTTTGCATAGGTGTTTCAATAAGTCCTGGGCAAATTGCATTGACTCTTACACCTTTTTTAGCAAACTCGAAAGCAAAAGTTCTAGTCAGACTTAAAACTGCAGCCTTGGTTGCCGCATAAGGACCAACATTAGAATTAGTTACAACCTTTGCGCCGGTAGAACTTAAATTCACAATTGCACTTCCACTAGGCATTGTGGCTCCGATATTGGCAGTTAAGTCCCAGACTGACTCGAAATTTATGGCAAAGAGTTCCCTTATGTCAGCAATTGAATAATCAGAGAGATTTTTAGTTTCAATTTTCCCAGCAGCATTGACTAATCCATCTACGCCTTTAGAAGCGGCAATGATTGCGTTTCTGTCATCTTGATTAGAAACATCGCCATAGATAATTTGAGCTTTTGAATCTGACAAAAAATCAAAATTTGCGCCCGGTAGGTCGACAACAATCAGATCATGGCCTGAATCAAGCAACTTAAGAACTGTGGCTTTACCTATTCCACTGGCCGCACCAGTCACCGTTATTTTCACTTTATCAAGTTTCTATACTTATATAAGGTACTCCGGGTTCGATTTCTTCATCCATTTTTACTAAGACTTCTATAACTCTACCGGCGACCGGAGATTCAATATCAACGGTTGCTTTGTCCGTCTCGACCGATATCAATATGTCACCAATATTAACTTCTTGTCCGGGTTGGACTTTAATGTCAACCACGAAAGCAGAATTAACATTTTCGCCAACTCTCGGCATCTTCACTTTAGTTTGCACTGATTACCCCCTGTTATCTCTCTTTATGATTTTTTCCTTAACCAAGTCATCAAGCTCTTCAGGGCTCAGATTTAGAATCTCCTTTAGGACTTCCTCGGTGTGCTGTCCAAAGTAAGGCGCAATCTCTGGCTCTAGATTGCGGCTAAATTGGAATCTTATTGGCGATGCAATATTTGGCGTTGTTCCTACCCCTGGCTGGTTCTGGAGAGAGAAAATAGGATTTTGATCAGAAGCCCTTGCATCATTATTGAGCAAATCCTCAAAGCTTTGATATTTAGACCAGCTCACTTTATTGGCTACAAAAATAGGAATTAATTCTTGTAATTCTTTTGATGCAACAACTCTTTCTATGATGAGCGCTATCGATTCTCTATGCGCATATCGCTGCCCTTCATCTTGGAAATCGGCAGCTAAATCCTTTTCAAGTTCCTTTAATGAACTTTCTATATTAAGTGCGGTCGTAAGTGAATTCCACTGTCTAGAAGTTAAACCAACTAGCATAATTTGTTGTTTATCTGCTGTAAGAAAATTCTTACCAAAAGACCCATAAAGGTAATTTCCATCTTGGGCAATCATCTCTTCACCAATATATGCTTGTGATAGTCGACCTAGAGCACCAACAACTGACAATGCGACATCTGAGAGTGCAATCGAAACAAATTCACCTTCACCTGTCTGACGTCGTTTTCGCTCTGCCGCTAAAATTGCAATTGCGACAAGGTTTCCAAGGATCAAATCCCAGGTTGGCAGAACACTATTTGTTGGCGAATCCGAATTTTTTGGCCCTGTAATCATTGGGTATCCAAATGCTGGATGCACCGTGTAATCAACTTCGCTTGAACCATCAAAATTACCAGTTAAAGAAATTACAATAACGTCAGATCTTTTCTTACGAAGTTCTTCATAACTCAATTGATCTTTAGAGGCAAGATTCGTGAGAAATATTCCAGATCCTTCGCCAGGCGAAGTTATTAGGTCAGATATTAACTTTCTACCTCTCTGGCTCTTGAGGTCCACTTGAATAGATTTCTTCCCACGGTTTAATCCAGCCCAAAAAAGTGATGCATGAGATTTGGTAATTGGCCAACGTTTGAAATCCAGCCCTCCACTTAGGGGGTCAAAGCGAATTACTTCTGCTCCAAGTTGAGCCAAAGTAAGCCCACCGAGAGGGGCAGCTACAAAGGCCGATCCTTCAATAATTCTCAAACCAGAAAGTATTGGTGATGCAAGAGTCATGCTTAAGACATTCGCCCTTCAATTGCTCCAGATTTTGGCGTAGGAAAATAATTCTGGCCAATTCCAGAACTTCGCTTTGGAATCATGACACTTCTAAACCAAGTCACTATTTCGATGCCATCCTGGTTTAACCCTCTAGTGAACATAGAAATAATTCCCATATTTGGTTTTGAAGAAGATTCGCGAACTTCTGTGCAGATACTTTCGGCATACAAAGTGTCCCCAACATAGACCGGGTGTGTAAGTTTAATGTCAGTCCAGCCCAAATTAGCCACTGCATTTTGACTCATATCAATAACTGAAATGCCCAGGATAATGGCAACAGTAAGACCAGAGTTGACAATTATTTTTCCATTTGAGACCGGATTAGAAAGAGCCAGATGCGCATTAAAATGGTTTTGGTTTGTATTACATGTTAATTGTGTAAACCATGTGCAATCAGTCTCACTGATGGTACGACCAAAAGGATGTTCATACGAATCACCAACAACAAAATCCTCATAAAATCTACCCAGTTCAGCTTTATGCTTTGCCATTATTATCCCCATTCATAGAAGGCTTTAAACCTGCAGCGATACCTTTTGAATAAATCATTTCAGCCATTTTCCTAGTTGCCTCATCAATCATTTTCCCTTCGAATAAAAAGGCACCCGCAGATTTTTCAGTTGCATTCGAACGGTTAAAGTGAGCAATAATTTTAGAAGATTTCTCGAAAACTTCCTCACTAGGTGTGAAAATAGAATTCACTACTTCTATTTGCGATGGGTGAATAACCCACTTTCCATCGTAGCCAAGGGAAGCAGATAATTGAGACCTATGTTTTAGTCCAGGCTCATTTCCAAGATCGCTAAAGGGACCATCGATTGCTAATAAACCATTTGCGCGTGCAGCAGTAAGTATTGAAAATAGGACATGATGATATGCATCTTCACCTGGATAATTGACTGGGTTCTCACCGATATTCAAAACCTGCATCCCCATACTTGCCGCGAAGTCACCAGGGCCAAAAATCAAGGAGATTGTGCGCCCGCATGCACTGGCTATTTCTTTAACATTTAGTAGTCCACGTGCTGATTCAATTTGAAGTTGAATTTTTGTTTGATCATTCAACCCTTGTGAGAGTTCTAAATCAGTTAATCTCTGACAAATCTCAGTAACTTGTTGTGACGTCTCAACTTTAGGAATGATGATAGAAGAAAATTTAGTAGGCGCTTTAGTAATAAGTTCTTCGATGTCTTGGATTCCTATTGATTGGTTTTGTTCGTTAACCCGAACAGCCACTGAGGCTGAATTAAAACCGCCCTTATTCAATTCAGAAATGACTAATGACCTAGCAGATTCCTTTTCGGGTAGCGACACTGAATCTTCTAAATCTAGGAATATTTCATCAGCATTCAATAGCCGTGCTTTTTGAATCATTTTTTCGCTAGAGCCGGGAACTGCTAGGACACTTCTTTTTGACAAGAGATTAATTCTTGTCATGAAGCTCTCTTTTAATTTCTTCATTATGCTCACCTAATTTTGGCCCAGCTGAAATAATCTTGCCAGGAGTTTTCGAAAGCCGAGCTACCAAGTTTTGCATGAGAATCCCGTCCACTTTTGTGAAGCTTTCCCTGGCGATAAAATGAGGGTCTTCAATAACCTGTTGCATATTATAAACTGGTGCAATAGCTGCGTCTGCGGCTTCAATAGTTTCAATGACTTCTTTAGAAGTTCTCGAGCCAATCCAGTTACTTGTCAGCTCTTCAAGAGCTTCTCGGTTCTCAAATCGAGATTGAAAGGATGTGAATCGAGGATCACCTGCCCCTCCTACGGTTTCTATGAGCCGCTTAGCCACAGATTCCGCTGAAGCTGAAAGTGCTACCCAAACTCCATCAGAACACTTATAAGTTCCACGGGGAATTGAATAAGGAATGCTTGAACCTAGTCGTGGCTGAAGATAACCAAGTGAATCCCAGGCTGCTGGCAGTGGTCCCATGATTTGCAAGACTGAGTCAACAAGATCTATATCCACTATCTGGCCTTGCCCAGTTAGCTTTGCGTGAAAAATCGCAATCATGGCTGAGAATGATCCAACTAGCGCTGTGACTTCATCAGTAAGTGCGATTGGCGGCAATAGTGGACCCCCATCAGGTTCTCCTAAAAGCGAAGAGAGACCTGAAAGGGCTTCTGCAATTGTGGCAAAGCCAGGTTTTTGCGCGTATGGACCAGTTTGTCCAAAACCAGAAACGCGTAAAACAACTAGTTTTGGATTTCTAGAAATCAATTCTTCAGGATCCAACCCAAGTTGTTCAATTTTTCCGGGGCGCATGTTTTCTATCAATAAATCGGCAGAATCAATAAGCTCCTTTAATATTGAAAGATCTGCGTCATTCTTTAAATCTAAAACTAGTGAACGTTTGCCACGATTTACTAATTTCCACCAGAGAGAATCAGTCTCACCTGGCTCGGTCCATCCCATTGCTCTAGTGGAGTCTCCAGAGGGTCTTTCTATCTTAATTACATCTGCACCATAATCCGCAAAATATTTTGCTACCCCTGGACCAGCAACAACTGTTGCTAAGTCAATGACTTTTAGCCCGACGAGTGGGCCTGAATGTTCTTTAGCAGTCATTACTTTGGCCCATGTAAAGGAACTAAAAATGCGCGCTCAAATGTACAAACTAATTCCTTGTTTTGATTAAACCCTGATGTTTTAACACTTACAATTCCCTGGTCTGTCTTTGATTTGGAAAACCTTTTGTCTAATATCTCAGTAGAGGCATAAATAGTATCTCCATGAAAAACTGGCAATATATGATTTAGTTCCTTCACACCTAAACTTACAATAGCTTTTCCTGAAATATCAGCCACAGACATTCCGGTTAACAATGCATAGATATAAGTGCCCACAACAATATTTTTTCCTTGAGGCATTTCAACTTTGGCATAGTGAGAGTCAATATGCAGCGGGCTACCGGCCATAGTTAACATGCAATAAAGATGATCTTCAGACTCGGTTATTGTTTTCCCTGGCCAGTGTCGGTAAATGTCACCAACTTCAAATTCATCATAAAAACGCCCATACCGATCAGCTCGGGCATCAAATTCACGTTTCATTGCTGATCCTTGCCCTTAGTCCCTGAACTTCTTGGCAATACCTTAAACCCAGCCCCCCTTTTAGTCAATCGGTTGACTAAAAGGGGGGCTGGGTTTACTTTTCATTCATGAGCGCGTCAACCATATCTAGTATCAATGTGGCCACAGTTGCAGGGGAACTACCTGCACCGGTTGTTTTTGGCGATTGGATTATGAAAACTAGAGAGTACGTGGTTGTCAAAGTTACCTTAAATTCAGGTGTTGAAGGATGGGCATTTACTCTCACGCGCGATGGAGCAGTCGCTGAGCAGATTCGAAAGACTTTAAAAAATATTTACATAGGAACAGATGCACAAGATGTTGAGAAAACATACGTGACAGCTTTGCGGAGAAGTTTGGCCTCACACTCGGCTGGGTTAGGTCTTAGGGCGTTATCAATCCTTGATCTAGCCACTTGGGATGCTTATGCAAAGCAGTCAAACAAATCAATTTCATCTCTTCTAGGTGGCCATCTTGCACCGATGCCTGCCACGGCAATCATTGGATATCCGCCAGCGAAAATGGGGGGCGATGAAGTATTTGAACAAGTAAGCGATCTTTATAAAAAGGGCTGGCGAAGATTCAAAGCTCCAGTGGGTGTAAATAATATGGCAACTGCTGAACGCTTACTGGCAGCGCGCAAAGCGGCTCCCGATGCTTGGATTGGTTGCGATGCAGCATGGATTTTTGATGATGTTGATTCTGCGATGGATTTATTAAACTTATTAGGGGATGTAAATTTGGGTTGGTTTGAAGATGTATTTCCACCCGGTAATGCACAAGTAGTACGCGAGCTGAGGCAACGAACTCGCATCCCTATAGCTATGGGAGATGAACAAGGTGGAATTTATTACCCAGAATCTTTAATTTCAAAATCTGCTGTTGATGTCGTACGTATTGATTTGACCTGCATGGGCGGGATAACTGGTGGAAAGAAAATAGTAAAACAGTGTCTTGAATCAAAAGTAGATTTTGCGCCACACATGTTTGCCCATGTTCACAGTCAAGTATTCAGCGCTTGGGGCCATGCATCTGTGCCAATTGAATGGGGCGTACCTTGGACTGGCGTCGACCCCTATGCGGACAGTTTGCGCCAACCTGAAATTATTGATGGCGGCTATATGAGCCCACTTGCTGAAGAGAGTGGTTTTGGAAACCTAGTTAATAAGGATTGGATCCATACACAAAATTTTGAAGATCCTGAAGGAATTTTTAATTAAATTTCCGGGAAAAGCTTTTTTATAGTCTCTTCTGGCACTGCGCCATTTCTTGAAATTATTGGTTTTCTTTTCTCAAAATTTATAACTGTGGAGACCAACCCTGAAATCTTGTCGGCATCCAAGATGTATTCAACCCCTTCTTTGATTTTTGAACTTATATCTTTGACCTCTAGTGGTAATCCTTGCCCAGGTAATGCCGCGGCAGCTACCACGCACGGACCAGTTTTTTCTAGTAATTTCTTAATGTTTTGATTCACCGGAATGTTGACGGCAACTAACTCTCTAAAACCAGATGCATTTACCCGCATGGACTCATCGCGAGGAAGAACTAATGTTAATTGTCCAGTTTCAATATAATTTTTGGTTTCCTCATCAAAATTGGGAATAGTCACTTCGCTATCCATTTGGGTTATTGATGAAAAAATCATTGAAAGAATGTATTCCTCATTGTTTTCTCTAAGTATGTTTAAATCAGTAATTGCCGATGTATTTTGTGCATCACAAGCGATTATGTAGCCCGATGTTGCCGGTAAAATTACTAAGCGCCCAGCATGAATGGCAGCGGCGAGGTCTGAAATTGTTTTATTGCTGATTGACTTCTTAGCAATAGAGCGTACTGTGCCCAAAATTCCTCAAATCAAGATTGATAGGGCCTTTCCCCATGGTGTGCCGTATATTACAATCCTTGTGAATAAATAGGTGAAACAGAGGGCAAGAATTGTGGCGACGCCAAAGAGCGAAAAAGCGAGCGATGTAAAGCAAGTACGCGCGACAATTAGAGATGTTGCTCGCATTGCTAAAGTAGATCCCAGCCTTGTTTCACGAATTGTTAATAATGACCCCAAAGCGAGTGCATCGCCAGCAACGCGTCAGCGAGTTTTAGATGCCGTTCAAGAGTTAGGTTATAGAGCTAATTCAGCGGCGAGAATGTTGAAAACCGCCCGCACGCAGATGATTGGCCTTCTGCTTCCTGATATGGCCAATCCCATGTATTCAGCAATAATTACGGGCGTAGAGCAGAGGTGTAAAGATCTCGGATATGGAATTTTAATTGGAGATCATGCTGAAGGTGATTCTGAAAAAACATTCACAGATTTACTTGAACGAGGGCAAGTAGATGGTCTTTTAATTGCTTCAGGCACTCTTTCCGATACATTTCTAAAGAAAGAAATCCTTGATCACTATAAATCTGTAGTCATGGTAAATCGTCGTGTTAAAGGTGTCTCGGCAAGTGTAACTGTGAACGATGAACTGGGGGCATCACTTGCAGTTGATCATCTAGCTCAATTTGGTACTAAGTCCATTGCGGGTATATTCGGCCCACAAATTATCGATACGGCACAACGACGTCGTAAGGGTTTTGAAAGTGCAGCAGCAAGAAACAAACTCAAACATACGGTTATCGAAAAAAATTCTTGGGGAATGGAAGCTGGAAGAGAAGCCGGCCTAGAACTACTGTCAAAGAAGGTCAAACCAGACGCAGTATTTGCCTCGACAATTATGATGGGAATCGGATTTATTCGCGCAGCCCATGAACTAGGCGTAGATATTCCTAATAATGTGAGGGTTGCAGCATTGCACGATAGCGATATTGCAAATTATTTATCGCCCTCCTTAACCACAGTTCATTTGCCTACAGTTGAGATGGGTAGCCAGTCTGTAGATTTACTGCTCAGAATCATTGGTGGAGGATCACCTGGCCATCTGATTGTGGATACTCCGCCGGTGTTAGTGGCCCGAGATTCCACGGGAAAACCGAAGCGCTAAATAATTTTAGTCAATCGGTTGACTAACCTAGCGACCTCACATAGCCTTGGGAACGCTCGAAAAGCTGCTGAAGAAGGGGAATTAAAGTTGGCCCAGATAACCAAAGCGCATCACACAGGTATCTCTGTAAAGTCGTTGCGAGAATCAACTAAATTTTATAAAGAGCTTCTCGGATTTGAAGAAGTGTTTTCCTGGAATCCACAAGCAGAGTACATAGGTGTATTGACCGGCTATCCGGATGTTGACCTCAACGCTACGATTTTAAAAATGCCAGGCGTAGATGTTTTTTTAGAACTACTTGAATATGGGAATGTGGATTTGAAGGATATAGATCATGGAAATGCCAACCCAGGTATCGCTCACATTGCTTTTTTTGTCGATGATGTCGATGAGTGGTTCAAGGAGTTAACAAAGAAAGGCGTGAAAAGTGTCTCTACTCCTGTAACTCCAACGATTGGACCAAACAAGGGCGGACGGGCAATTTACATGATTGATCCTGATGGTGTTCGGGTGGAGTTGATTCAAAGTTCAACCTCATTTGGCGAATATAAGGGCGAGTGAAATTATGGAATTTATGGTTTTAATTAAGAATACGTACCCTGCCGATGGGGACAAAGATTTACTAGCCTCTCTTACAAAAGCTGAAAGTGCCCGCGCAACCGTGTTGGCTAATGAAGGCGTAATTAAGAAAATTTGGCGACGACCTGGCCAGAAATCTAATGTTGGTATTTGGGTTGCTGCTGATGCAACGCAACTGCATGCAGCGATTTCTAGTTTGCCATTCTTCCCATGGCTCGAGACTGAGATTTGGCCTTTAGCAGAACATCCAAACGACCCGAAGAGATATGGTGAAATCAAATGACCGTCATGCGGACACGCCAAGCAGTTATTCAAGCCCTTTCCGATGAAATGGAAAGCGACCCAACCGTATTCCTTATGGGAGAAGATATTGGATCTGGTGGGCCGTTTAAAGCCACTGAAGGATTGATTGAAAAATTTGGGGATACCCGGGTAATCGATACACCGATTTCGGAAATGGCATTTCTTGGTGCTGGGGTTGGAGCCGCAGCGATGGGCATGCGTCCTGTCGTTGAAATGATGTTTATTGAGTTCATTGGAGTTGCTTTAGATCAACTAACAACTCAAGGCGCATTTTTTAGATATTTATCTAGAGGTGCATATCAAGTGCCCTTAACAATTAGAGCAGCTGCAGGTGCTGGAATGGGATTTGGATGTCAGCATTCTCAAATCTTGGATCAATGGTTTAGAGGAAATGCTGGAATTAGTCTCGTAATTCCTTCAACTCCACAATCTATGTATGGCCTTCTCAGAAGTGCGATTCGTAGTAACGACCCAGTTGTAATTCTTGAGCACAAAGGTCTGTACGGCGAGCGAGGTGATGTCATTACTGGTGAGGCTGGAATTATTCCAATCGGCCAAGCACGTACAGTTACTGAAGGATCAGATGTAACAATCGTTGCAATCGGTAGCACAGTTTTAACAGCCAAGGTTGCGCTGGAATCTCAATCTGAATGGTCTGCAGAAATTATTGATTTACAAACATTGGTCCCTTGGGACAAATCAGCAGTGATGAAATCAGTAGCAAAAACCGGCAGACTAGTTGTCATTGAAGAAAGCTCATATTCAGGTGGCTGGGGTGCAGAAATTTGTTCTGAAGTTGTATCAAAATTGTGGGGACAATTGAAAACTCCTCCACACAGAATCACTTCACCAGATGCACCGATCCCTTATGCGCAAGAACTTGAAAAGAGATATCTACCGAGCTCTGACTACGTTGTTTCACAAATTAATGAGCTTTTAAAAACTGGTAAAAGCCCCGCTGCTTGGTGGGAAGGAGCAAAATAATGGTCACATCATTAACGCGTAGAAGTCAGCTAAACACAGAGGTTGGCCGCTTAGAGCGAATGTTAGAAATTCGCGCAGTAGAAGAAAGCATTCAGACTCTTTATAACGATGGGCACGTGCGCGGAAGTACGCACTTAGCAAATGGACAGGAAGCAGTGTCAGTTGGAATTGCCAGCGTTTTAAGACCTACGGATGTGGTGACGTGCACTTATCGCGGGCATGCAGCAGCCCTTGCCCTTGGAGTCACTCCCGAAGGCGTACTTGGTGAAATTTGTGGGCGCGTCATTGGTTGTTCAGGTGGCATTGGCGGATCTATGCACTTGATGGACGCGAGTGTTGGGTTGATGCCAACCTTTGCAATAGTTGGTGCTGGGTTACCAGTTGCAGCCGGTGTAGCACTTGCAGCAAAGTTAAAAAAGAATGACTCAGTCGCACTGACAATCTTTGGAGATGGCTCAACAAATATTGGGGCATTCCATGAAACTTTGAATATGGCTAGCATATTTAAACTGCCTGTCATATTTGTAATTGAAAATAATCTTTATGGTGAATACACACGCATTAATTTGAGTACACCGATATCAGATTTAGCTGACAGAGCTGATTCTTATGCAATGCGTAAGGAAATCGTAGATGGCCAAGATGTTGATGCCGTTATTAACGCAATTCAGTCGGCAGTCGATTTTGCTCGAGCTGGAAATGGACCTTCGCTGATTGAAGCTAAGACGTATCGATACAGCGGACATTCACGATCTGACCCAGCCACGTATCGCACACCAGGTGAGCTAGATGAGTGGAAAAAAAGAGATCCCCTAGATATAGCTGCTAGCAAATTGATTTCAAAAGGTGCGCTCAGCGAAAATGAGCTTGAAACAATGAAATCAGATATTGATAATCGGGTTGCCGCAGCCATAAAGACAGTTTTGGCTAGCGATGGACCAGAGCTGAGTGCACTAATGCAGCATGTAAGCGCGAAAGGTTAAAAAATGAGCGATTCTGACGTGGTTCCAGCTGGGTATGCCTCGACCCTTTTTGATTTACAGGATCGAGTCGCAGTTATTACTGGTGGCGGTAGCGGTTTAGGAGCTGCAATTGCCATGGGCTATGCACAAGTTGGCGTAAAAGTAGCCCTCTTAGATGTTAATACTGAAGGAATGCAGGAAACTGAGTCAGTTATAAATTCTCAAGGTGGAACTGTTAAGAGTTTCAAATGTGACGTGACTTCAAAAGAAGATCTGACAGCAGCTTCATTAAAAGTCTTAGAGAGTTTTTCAAGGGTAGATATTTTGGTCAATAGTGCAGGAACGGCTTTTCGCAGTCCTGCTGAAGATTTTCCAGAAGATAAATTAGATTTTATTTTGAATCTAAATTTAAAAGGGACATACCTTGCGGGACAAGTTTTTGGAAACATTATGTTGAAGCAGCAAAAGGGAAGCATTATAAATATTGCTTCAATCGGTGGCTTTAATGCATACCCACTTGCAAGTGCTTACTTAGCATCTAAGGGCGGAGTAGTTCAATTAACAAAGTCCTTTGCTTTAGAATGGGGAACACGTGGAGTCAGAGTTAACGGGATCGGTCCAACTTTAATGGACTCTCCACTCACAAAAAAAGCTGCCGCAACTACATCCATTACAGCTGATTTCATTAAAGGCAGAATGCTTAGAGACCGGTTGGGCTTGCCAAGAGAGTTGGTCGGAGCGGCAATATTTTTAGGTAGTGATGCATCGGTATTGGTTAATGGTCACACCATCATGTGTGACGATGGATATCTGATTGCTTAACATATGAAAATCACAAAAGTAAGTGTCGCAACGATCAATCACATCTTGCCGGTCCCAATTATTTATGGAAATTGGATTATGGACCATCGAGAATTTGCGCTTGTTCGTGTGGATTTAGAGGATGGAACTGCAGGGTTTGCTTATGGCTTGACTCGAGATGGGCCAATAAGTGCCATCGTGCATCGCTCAATTGCTCCTTGTTATGTGGGTAAAGAGCTGGCTAACCCCAGTGAATTGCATTTTGGTGCACTTTGGACAAATCATGCCGTGCATGCTGCAGGAATAGGAATGCGTGCACTTTCGTTAGTTGATATCGCTTGTTGGGATGCATTTGCGAGGGTAACTAATAGGTCATTTCAAGAATTACTTGGGGGCGAACTCTGTGACTTGCCAGCAACAGCCATAGTTGGTTACCCACCTACTATGCAGCCCGACGAACTTGTTGAACAAATTAAGGGCTTACAGAAACGAGGATGGAATAGATTCAAGATTCCTATTTCTCCAGATCTTGAACTTTCAGAAGCGCGCCTAAGGGCTGCGCGTGAAACTGCGCCAAATGATTGGGTGGGCTTTGATATAAATATGGTTTTACGATCTAGTGAAGCCGTGCTTGATTTTGAAAAAAGAATTAGAGATTTAAAGTTGGGTTGGATTGAAGATGTAGTTCCACCGGGTGATGCAGGAATGGTCGCTAGAGTTAGACAAGGTTCAAAAACTCCAGTTGCAATGGGTGACGAGCAAGGGGGCTCCTATCACCCCGAGGCACTCCTGAGTGCAAAAGCTGTAGACATAATTAGAGTCGATGCGACAACTAATGGCGGAGTCACTGGTCTTAAAAAGTCACTAGAGCGTGCACGGGTAGCACAGGTTAAAGTTTCACCTCACATGTTTCCTCATTTACATTCGCGCTTACTTCCTATTTTTGGTTTTAAGGATGTACCAATTGAGTGGGGAATTCCTGGAACAGGTGTGCACCCAATGGATGATGGTTTAGAACAACCCATTATTGAAAATGGGATGATGAAGCCTCTTTCGACCACAATCGGCCTAGGCAAGTTAGTAGATTACGAATGGATAACGAAACAGCAGGTTTCAGACGATCTTGGTGCCCTGATTGCGATACCGAGCGCCTGCCTAAAATAGATCCCTGCATAAAATAGGCAAAATCCTTTAATCAAACGCTTGACTTAGCCCTTTCGCAGGTCTAATTTGCATTTACTACGAGATTGTCAGTTTCACTTGCGGGGATTGGCTGGTCGGGTGATGGTGATAATCAACCTCAGACATAGGAGCGAAAATGAAGGATAAAGACGGAGTAAGCGGCGTTGACTCCAGCAGCAGTGGCGTTAATCGCAGAGATTTCCTAAAGGTCGGAGCAACTGCAGCTGCAGTTGCTGGTGCAAGTTCTGTCGGGATGGCTGAATCAGCTACAGCTGCTTCATTCAACCCAAAGAAATTTGCAGGTACTACAGTAAAAATTCTTCTTGTTGATGGCGAAAGAGATCAGGAAGGCATTAAAGACAAGATTTCTTATATTCAAAAGACGCATGGCATCAAAGTTGAAGTAACTGCGCTAGCTCTTGGAGCACAGTTAGAAAAAATTCAATCTGTTTTGCATGCACCAACATCAGAGTATGACATCATCGACAACTTAGGTTTTACAGTTTCAGGAGTTGTTGGCGGAGGATTATTCACAAAGTTAAATGACTATATTGCAAATAAAGAACTGACAGCATCGACCTACAATTATCCAGCAGATTTTCCTGCGGGCCAACTTGATTACACAAGCCGTTATGATGTTGCCAAGAATAAATTTGGTGGAAAGGATGTTTACTTAATTCCAGGAATGCACTCTGGTTCTGTAATCATGTTCTACCGTAAGGACTTGCTAGCTGCTGCAGGAATTCCTGTTCCTAAGAACTGGGATGACTATATTGACGCTGCACGTAAGTTAAATACTGGTGGAGTTTCAGGCACAACCATGATTGCCGCAAACGATGTTTCACTTATTTTGGTTGACTGGTATGCACGCTTTGCTTCAATGGGTGGAAAGCTCATGTCTGGTACTCCAGGTGCAAAGAATTACAAGCCAAACTTGAATGGTGCTACAGCTGTTCGCGCCGTACAGCACATGATTGATTGTGCTGAAGTTTCACCTAAGGGTGTTGGTTCATTTGGCTTTACTGAGTCAGTTGATGCATTCTCTCGTGGTGACGTTGCACTTATGCTTTGCTGGTCCACAATTGCTGGTTCAGCATTTAACCCAGCAACATCAAAGGTTGCTTCAAAAATTGGTGCGGTTCAGATTCCAGGAGATGCAAATACTTCAGGTCGCCCAATTCGCGGTGGTTGGGGTCTTGGAATTCCAAAGAATCTTCCACAGAAGCGCAAGGATGCAGCATGGATGGTAATGCAGTACATCACTAGCGCTGAATTCGATAAGTACCAATTCGATAAGTATCAGACTGATCCAAATCGTCGCGGAACTTATGTTGACGCAGCTCTAAACAAGAAGTATCCATATTTGAAAGTGGCCGGACAGGCCATGGAAAATGCAAAGATGCTTGATGTCGCGTTAATTCCTGAATGCTTCGAACTAGTAGGCGAAGCAGCACGCGAGTTCAACTTAGCGATCATTGGCAGTCAAACCGCTAAGCAAGCCTGTGCCAATGCTCAAGCTTCATGGGAAAAAATCCTGAAGCGCGCTGGACACCTAGCATAAATAACTAAGGTAGTTAACGGACTCTCCATTATTTGGAGAGTCCGTTAACTTCTTGTAACTGAAGACTGAGGGATAAATAAAATTTCAAATTCAAAAAGTTTTCTGTTAAGACATGAAACTAAAACACTAATTGGCCCTGCAATTGTTTACCTGGGGCTTTTTTCTGTATTTCCATTGCTTTACAGTTTAGGAATCTCCTTTTTTGAATTTGATCGAGTCGCCGGAAAATGGAATTTTCTTGGTTTAGGCAATTACAAAGAAATCCTTTCGGATAAAGTTTTTTGGAGTTCAATCCTTGTAACAGGAGTCATGGTTGGTGTTGCTTTAATAGTTGAAGTCGTAGCCGGCGTGTCATTGGCAATCTTTTTTGGCCAAAAACTTAAAGGTTCCAAATTTGTTAGGGCAATTTTGATTACTCCCATGATCCTTAACCCTGTAGTAGTTGGTCTTATGTGGAGGGCCCTTCTTAATCCACAATGGGGGTTGATTAATTGGTTTATTGGCCTTTTTGGAATAGATAACCCACCGATTTGGCTAGCTGATCCCAAGTGGACCCTTTGGACGCTGATTTTTGTGGATATCTGGCAGTGGACACCATTCATATTTGTCGTTGTATTTGCTAGGTATCAGGCACTGCCGATGGATGTATTTGAATCTGCTCGTGTTGATGGAGCATCACCTTTAAAAATTATTCGATACATAACCCTACCCCTTGTGTCATCAGCAGTTGTGTTTGCCGCAATATTTAGAGGAATCGATTCATTTAGAACTTTCGATTTGGTTTACGGATTAACTTTCGGGGGACCAGGACGATCGACAACAACTCTGAGCTTTTATTCATTTGAAAACGGATTTGTGTACTACCGGTATGGGTTCGCTTCGGCGCTTTCCTACATAATGGTAATAATGGCAACTATTGGATTTTCAGTTCTTTTAAAATGGATTCCAGTCAGGAGAAATCATTAAATGACTACTTTGTCTAGGGTGGCCAGTAGATCTGTTTCGTATGTAACTCTTGTCGTTATTGCCATTGTAGGTATATTTCCAATTGGTTATTTATTCTTACTTTCGACAAAAAGGAGAATAGATATTGGGGAAGTTCCTCCCTCTCTCAAAATTGAGTGGTCCGTAGTTGTTGAAAACTATAAAGAAGTTTTATTTGACAGAAGTTACGTGTCAAGCACAATTAACACTTTAATTATTACTTCAATTGTTGTGGTGCTTTCATTAGTTATTGGAACTCCAGCGGCATATTCTCTATCACGCCTCAAGGTAAAAGGCTCAGAGCGCATTTCAACAACAATTTTAAGTTTAAGATTTATGCCTCCAGTTGCTGTAGCGGTTCCGATTTTGCTAAGTATGCGTTTTTTGCATGTGGCTAATACTCGAATTGGCTTAATTATCCCTTACGTGGCGTTCTCACTTCCCCTGGTTATTTGGATCCTCATTGGATTCTTTGATGAAATTCCAACTGAAATTGACGAGGCAGCCGAAATAGATGGTGCAAATAAATGGCGTACTTTGCTCCAAGTTCTTCTGCCATTGGTTCGACCTGGGATAGTTGTCGCAGGCATCTTTGCGGCTATATTTATTTGGAATGAGTTCCTGATAGGAATGTATGTCATTGATTCTGAGGCTTTAAAAACCGTCCCAATTGCAGATGCTGGTCTAATTAGTGCACAACGGCCAATTGATTGGAATGTTGCTGCAACTGTAGGTGTGGTTACATTAATTCCACTCCTCATTGGATCAATGGCAATACAAAAACACATAGTTCAAGGAATTACTGCAGGAGCAGTTAAATAAAAGGGGGAATAATGAGTAAAGAACCAGAACTTCTTGCCGAAGGTTTAGGTTGGGCAGAAGGGCCAGCTGTATTACCCGATGGGCGCGTGTGTTTTGTTGAGACTTACCGCAGTCAAGTAAGTGTTTGGGAACGCGGTAAGGGGGTTTCTAGATATTCATATACTGCAGGTGGTCCAAATAGTTGTGTTGTCGGAACTGCTGGGGCAATGTATGTCTGCCAAAATGGTGGAACAACTGGTCCATGGCGTGCAGAGGAAATGGTCACACCATCTATTCAAGTGATTGAAAAAGAAGGCGCTAAAGCTCAAATTATTTGTAGTGAAATAGATGGCATTAAATTCAACGGTCCAAATGATTTAGTTTTCGGTAAAAATGGAAAACTCTATTTTACCGATCCAGGGACTTATCGACCTGAAAATCCTGAACCTTCTTACTTGTTTGAACTCTCTCCTGATGGATCAGGCAGACTTTTAGCAGAACTAACTCCTCCAACCTTTCCCAATGGAATTGCTATCGAAGCTGATGGCAGTGTTGTTTGGGCAGAGTCATACACAGGGATGGTTCGTCGACTAAATCCTGACACCTTAAAAATTACTGATATCTGTAAATTGCCTGGAGACAAACCTGTTGCCGACGGAATGGCCGTTGCAGCAGATGGGAGGCTGTTCGTCACTACTGTAAATGGTGGTGGAATTGATGTTGTCAACAAAGATGGAAGTTACGATCAGTTTATAAAGCTGGGTGTAATTCCAACTAACTGTGTATTTTCTGGCTCAGATCTTTATATGACAGATGCAGGCGTTTTAGCCGATTCATCTGACCCAAGCATGGGCGGGCAACTATGGCTGCTCAGAGATGTAACAGAGGGATTGGGTACCTGGCCTGGATCGATTAACCACTAATTATGAAAGCAAAATACGGACATAAAGATATTAAAACTCTAGCTTCTGGAATAGATCATTCAGAGGGGCTATGTGTTGGGCTTAAAGGCGAAATTTATTTGGGAAGTGAATCTGGAAAAATATATCGGCTTACCCTTGACGGAAAATTAGATGTTGTTGCCCAGAGCGCAGCTGGAGGAATTTTACTGGGCTTATCAATTCGAAGTAATGGTAATTTGATTGTGTGTGATGCTGCGGCAAAGACAGTTTGGGAAGTTAATTTAGAAAGTAAAACGTGGGAAGTTTTCTGTAATAGCGTTGATGGAGCTCCACTCAATCTTCCAAATTGGGGTTGCTTCTTACCTGATGGCTCCTATGTTTTTTCTGATTCGGGAGATTGGAAGAAATCCGAAGGCACAATAATTAGAGTGGACTCAAATGGAATTTCAAGTATGTGGTCACGGATGTGCCCAGATTTTCCTAACGGAATGGCATTAAGTGCAGATGGACAATCATTATTGGTACTAGAGAGCACCCCTGGAAAACTAAGCAGTATCGCAATCAATAAAGATTTTTCCGCCGGTGAAGTCAAGGTTCTATGTCAAATGGACGCAGTACCCGACGGTGTTACTGTCACTACATCAGGAGCCCTGGTTATTAGTTGTTATCGGCCAGATGTGATCTATTTGTGGGATTCAACAGGTTTAAATGTGCTGGCGCAAGATGATGAAGGAACATTCGTTGCGGCACCAACTAACACAGTCTTAACAGGGCCAAAAAGAAATTTATTAATTTGGCCAAACTTTGGTCGGTGGGATGTAGCGCAAATCGAAACAGATCTAGAAGGAATACCATTATTAGTCTTTTAGGCTGCGGGTATTGCCAAAATTTTGATTTGTAATAACATCATATTATGACAACCCAAGATTTTATTGATAGTTCACTCAAAGAATTCAGTGGTCAAGTCGCCTTTGTAACAGGAGCGGCTTCAGGCATGGGAAAAGCTATTGCCATTGATTTGGCTAAGTCGGGGGCAAAAGTGTGGGGTGTCGACACAAGTGATGAAGGCTTAATTGAATTAGAAGAAGTTGCGAAGAAATCAAATTTAGAGATTTTTACTGACAAGTGTGACATTGCAAATCAAAACAACGTTATTAAATCTTTTGAGAAAATGAAAAATCAACTAGGTCATTGCTCAATATTGGTTACTGCAGCCGGTATTGGGTTGTATATTGATTTTCTAGAAATGACGGATTCACAAATGCGAAGATTGATTGATGTAAATTTTATTGGCTCAATCTACTGTGCTCAAGAAGCTATTAAACATATGAAACAAACGGAGGGTGGAAAAATTGTATTTGTTTCATCAGTTCAATCAGAATTGAGTTTGAAGAACTGTGTAATTTACGCCTCACAAAAAGCTGCTCTCAATTCTGCTGCCCGCACCCTAGTTCTAGAAGTCGGAAAAGATAATATTCGAGTTAATACTGTATCCCCCGGCACAATTGATACGCCAATGCTTCGTCGAGATTTAGCGGGCATGAATACCGAGCAGGCAACAGAATTTTTACGAAATGTTGAGGCGGCAAATGTAATTGGAAAAATAGGTACTTCTGAACAAGTTGCAGATGTAGTCCATTACCTGGTTAGCGAGCATTCCTCTTATGTAACTGGAACTGACATTATTGTTGACGGTGGATTCAAGGTACTTAAAAAATTCTGATTTCGGGAGCTGCGTAGTTTACGGATCGGCTTTTGTACCTTGAAATATCGGCCTGCTAACGTTCCTAAAGAAATACCTAAGTTGTATAGACAACTTTCCAGATAGGTGCTATTTTTCTGACGTGGAAAGTACTCGGAAAATATTAGTTACTGGCAGCAGGGGTATGGCCGCTGCACTTATAGAGGCGTTAAATTCACAGGGCATTCAAACTTATGCACTAGGCGGTGAATACAGTGATGGAGAATCCTTAAAAAGTCGTTGCAAACATCTCGTGGGTTTTAATCCAATTGATTTACGAGATGAGTCAGCTGTTGAATCTGGTTTCAAAAAAGCTTTAGGGGAACTTGGAAATATTACAGATGTGGTTTCAATTGCTGGTGGTTCTGGTCGCAGTTTTGGTGATGGACCAATCCATTCAATGTCGCGTGAGGCTTGGGATAAGACCTTCGAATTAAATCTAACAACTGCTTTTCTAACAGCCCGTGAAGCCATAAAGATATTCCTTAAAAATGGGGGAGGATCATTAATTCTTACGACTTCCGTCCTTGCAGAATCTCCATCTCCTGAACATTTTCAAACCCATGGCTATTCGGCTTCAAAAGCTGCAATTAGTGGATTAATGAAAACTATTTCTGCTTCATACATAACTGACAACATTAGAGTCAATGCCATAGCTCCAGGATTAGTTGCAACGCCTATGGCTGCGAGGGCAGCAACAAATCCAGTTATTTCGGAGTTCATAAAACGCAAGCAACCATTAGTAAAAGCACAATTGCCCATTGAGAATTTAGTTTCTGGGTATTTAGCGCTGCTGGAAAATAGTGCAATTACTGGTCAAGTCTTAACAATCGATGGTGGATGGTCCACTGTCACAAACATATAGGAGCATTTCAATGGCACATCCACGTTATTCGTATCAAACAATTGCAAAAACGATTGATCATTCACTTTTGAAGCCAGAAATGACACGTGATGAAGTAGCAGCCGGATGTGCGATAGCTAAGAAATATGATGTGGCTTCAGTGTGCTGTAAACCTTCAGATGTACGTTTTTGTGCAGATCTGCTCAAGGGTACTGACGTAGAAATAGGGACTGTAGTGGGATTTCCACATGGGTCATCAACGACTCAAACAAAGGTATTTGAAACACAAAAGGCAATCATCGATGGTGCAACGGAAATCGATATGGTTATGAATATTGGGCTTCTTAAATCTGGTGAATATACGGAAGTGGAACATGACATTGCTGCCGTAGTTGACGCAGCTTCAGGAAAAATGGTTAAAGTAATTTTAGAAAATGCTTACTTAACTGATGAAGAAAAAGTAAAAGCATGCCAGCTAGTTGAAAAAGCTGGTGGTCATTATGTCAAGACTTCCACAGGTTATGCCCCTACTGGAGCAACTCTCGAGGATGTTAGATTAATGAAAAACAGTGTCTCTCCAAAAATCAAAGTTAAGAGTGCTGGTGGAGTTAGAACCCTCGATGCACTCATAGACATGCTAGATGCTGGAGTCACACGTTCAGGCGCCACGACAACATCTGTGATGTTGGATGAGTATGTGACAAGATTCGGCCGTGACTAAATATTTAGGTTTAGACCTTGGTGGAACCAACATAAAAATATGTGTCCTCGGGTTACAAGATGGTGAGCTTACTCTTATTGAAAGAGGATCAGTACCTACGGAAGCAATAAAAGGTCCGGCGCATGTGGTTAACCTTTTGGCTCAAATTGCACATGAATATGTTTTTGAGAAATATTCAGACATAGGGTCTGTAGGAGTGGCTGTTCCAGGAATCTTTGATCATGACTTAGGAGAGATTATTCTTTTTCCTAATTTGCCAGGTGATTGGCTAGGGCAACCCATGCAGAAATCAATTGAAGAAAAGTGCCAACGGCCAGTTTCAATAATTAATGATGCACGCGCTTTCTCTTTAGCTGAAGCAAATGCTGGAATTGCGCGTGGGAAAAGTCCTGTTGCATGTTTAGTGCTTGGTACCGGATTTGGTGGAGGTATTATTTTCGACGGCAAAGTTCATATGGGCTCAACGCTTGGAGCTGGTGAAATAGGGCACCAAATTGTGCAAGCAGATGGTGAAATTTGTGGTTGTGGAGCACAGGGATGCATAGAAACTCTCACTTCTGCCGAAGCTCTTTCAAAAAGAGCTGGGACACAAACACCCGAAGAGGCTTATAAAAGGGCCATTGCGGGGGACCCCAAAGCCATTGCAGCATTTGAAGAGTCTGCCAAATGGGTTGGAATTGGCATCGCAAATCTCATGGTTGTTCTTGCACCAGAGCTGTTCATAATTGGTGGGGGACTATCCGAGTCAGGTGAGTTTTTTCTAGAATTAATTAGACGCGAAGCGGCTAAGCGTGCGAAATTAGTCCCAGATGGTTCGATTAAAATTGTTGCTGCGAGCTTAGGTGTTTATGCGGGATCTATTGGTGCGGCATTAAATGGTGCAATGAAAGCCGGGGCACAATTTAATTTGATATCAATTACATAACGTGTTGCAACGTAAGCAGTTTCAGTAAACTCTAACGGATTTCCAGATTTGTCTTCAATGATTCTAGTTTCAACTAAAAGTGGTGTCTTTATAGGTATCTGTAAATATTTTGACTCTGCGGCATTTGCTACACGCGCACTTAACCAACCATTTGCCACAATTGGTGAAAGATCAATATGACGTAGTGCCTCGTGAAGTGATCCATTAACTAAATCGAATTTCAAGACATCCACAGCAGCAGGTACTAGGGCTACTCGTTCAATAGCCAATGGAACCCCATCAGCCATTCGAATTCTCTTGACTACTACGCACTTAGAATTCTTTTGAACTTTAAGAGCTGCTAAATCATTCTTGCCTGGAATCTCCAACTTCCCAGAAATCATGATTGAACTCGGTGTTAGCCCCCTGCGAGCCATATCTTCACTAAATGAAAGGAGAACACCCTCGCGGCGGTGTAATGGTTGCTCAGCAACAAAAGTTCCGGCTCCGCGCTTTCGATCTACTAAACCCTCCCGCATTAAGTTCATCACTGCGTGTCTGGCCGTCATTCGACTAACAGAAAACTTGGTAGCAATATCAACTTCAGAGGGGATTGCATCCCCAATTTTTCCACGAGCGACTTTGGCGCGTAGCCAGTCCTCAATCTCTTGATATCGATGTTCGACTTTGAGGGTTTTTTTCTTGGTGGGGCTCTTCACAAATCCCCCTTCTTGACCCTAGGATTGGTATAGACATTTAAATCTAATGTACATACTGTAGAGGATGCAATGAAATCACAGGTTGGTAGTGGAAGTATAGCCGGGCCAGTAACCGGTACCTGGACTTCACTTGCCCAGAACCTTCTTACGGATTTGATTACTGAACAAGGCGCTGCAATTACCAAAGCTGCATTGTGGGCTGGTGAATCTATAGCTGCTGATGGCGTGGTGCATCTTTTTGGAACGGGGCACTCGAGAATTCCACTTGAAGAAATGTTTCCGCGTTATGGTTCTTTTGCGGGCTTTAATCCAATGGCTGAACTTTCTATGACTTTTCATACCCAAGTTGTCGGATCAAATGGACAGCGACAAGCAATGTTTATCGAACGCGTTGAAGGCTTTGCGGAACAAATTTTGAGTAATTGGGTATTTAAGCCACAAGATCTATTGATGATCTTTAGTGTTGGCGGTCAAACAGCCGTACCAATTGAAATGGCCATGGGCGCTAAGGCGCGAGGAATTAAAGTTATTGTAATTACTTCTGTTGCCCAAAATAAAACAGGTAAACCAACTCACTCTTCCGGAACCACGCTGATTGACCATGCTGATTTAGTAATTGACTTAATGGTTCCAGTTGGCGATGCGCTGGTATCCATCCCCGGGCTTGCAACTCCAGTAGGTCCTGGATCAACTATTACTGCCATTGCAGTAGTCAATGAGATCAAAGTCTTGGTAGCTAATTACTTGGTTGAGCGCGGCATAGTGCCGCAAGTTTTAACAAGTTCTGCAGTCGTCGGTAAAGAAGAAAGTAAAAGGTTATTTGATGCAGCATATGCCGAACATGCGCGTCGAATTTCAACACGTTTAACCGGAGCAAACCATCACCCAGGAGGTGGTAGCAAAGGTTAAAAACTATATAAATCAATGAGCATGATTTATATAGTTTTGGTAACAAGTTAAGAAAATCCTTGAATTCTTGCTGGGTAGCAGTAAGAATTAAGTCAACTGCAGTACATAACCGAAGGGATAGCAATGAAGTTAAGTAACAAGCGATTTACCGCACTATTTGCGGCAGTATCTGTTGTTGGTCTAATAGTGACTATGGCTGGTGTTGTAACACCAGCTAGCGCAGCAGCTACCTACAAGATTGGCGTAAGTAATAGCTGGGCAGGTAATGCTTGGCGTGAAGAAATGGTTTGTGCCATTAAGGCAGAAGCTTCTCTTAGCGGCAAGGTTGCAAAAGTTACAGTTCTTTCACGAAACACTGACTCTGCTGGTCAATCAGCAGACGTACGTAGCTTGATCACTCAAGGTGTTAATGCAATTATTATTAACTCTGGTGATTCATCAGCCAACAACCCTGCAATCGCAGAAGCAATTGCTGCTGGAATCAAAGTTATTGCCGTTGATAACTCAATCACTGCACCGAATACAACTTTGGTTTCTAATGACCAAGTTGCATACGGTGCTGCTGGTGCAGAAGCGCTAGCAAAAGCGATGAATTACAAGGGCAATATTCTTTACATGCGTGGTGCTTCTGGGGCAGGTGCTGATACAGATCGCGATACAGGATTTAAGTCTGTATTAAAGAAGTACCCAAAGCTAAAGGTAACTAAAGAAGTATTCACCGGTTGGGACTGGACAAAGGGTGGCCAATTAGCTAACCAGCTATTAGCTCCTGGAAAATTCCAAGGTGTATGGACTTCAGGTATCGATTATCCAGTTGTTCAAGCTATGCAAACTCGCCTTAAGGGCAAGTACATTCCAGTAGTCGGTGCTGACAATAATAAGTTTGTTGGTATGACAGCTAGTCTTGCAAGCAAGGGTTTTGTTGGAATTGTTGTTCCAAACCCAGCAATTGTAGGCGGTGCGGCTCTCAAGGTTGCTGTTGATCTACTTGATGGCAAAACCGTAGGCGCAAAGAATCTTCTAACCCCTGTTGCATTAACTTATGCAAAAAACAAGGCGCTAATTGATTCTCTATACTTTGCATCACAAGATGCAAACTTCTCATCAACGGTTAGCCTCAAGGGGTATACAACATTTACCCCAGCGCAGCTATTCCGTTGCCGTGCACCGCAAGATGACCCTGAAACAACAAGCTGATACTTAGTCAAATAAGTATCTGATAAGTTGAGAAGAACCCCGAGGATTATTCTTCGGGGTTCTTCTAGGTCAGGCCCATTAAATTTGTACAAAGGAGCACCTTGAGTCAAAGCCCAATTCTTAAGATTTCGCACTTATCAAAATCTTATGGACCCGTAATTGCTTTACGTGATGCCAATTTTGAGGTACTTCCAGGTGAAATCCATGCGCTCTTAGGTGCAAATGGTGCGGGCAAATCAACACTAGTAAAAATATTGACCGGCGTAATTACGGGCGATCTAGGTGTCATTGAAGTAAGTGGAAAGCAAATCACTTTTACTTCGCCGGATAATGCACGCAAAGGGGGAGTAGCTCCAGTTTTTCAGGATCCTGCCCTGATTCCTGACATCTCAATTCAAAGAAATTTGCATTTAACTGGCACAGATAAGTCACGATTCCTTAAAGAAATATTGGCTATGGGCCTTGAAGTTGATTTAAATAAATTGGCGAGTGAAATCGAGTTACCCTTATTGCGCATGATTGATCTGGCACGGGCGCTTTCACATGATCCAGATTTACTCATATTAGATGAAATTACCGCGGCATTGCCTGTAGATATGGCCGAAAAAGTTATCGCAATAATGGGTGCTCACAAAGCAAAAGGCAAGTCAGTCATTTTTATTTCACACAGATTGGCTGAGATTGAAGAGATTTGCGATCGAGCTACTGTCCTCAGAGATGGAATAAACGTTGACACATTTGATGCAGCAGAAGGAAGCGAAGAGCGAATTGTTGCGGCAATGCTTGGTGATAAAAATCTTTCAAACACAAGAAACCTTAATCGGGTAAATAAGGCATCATCTGAAGTACTACTAAAAGTTGATTCACTATCTGGTGGAAAACTCTTAAAAAGTGTTTCGTTCCAAGTACATAAAGGTGAAGTCTTAGGAGTTGCTGCTCTAGAAGGTCAAGGTCAAGATCTTTTATTTGAAATTTTGGCAGGTGAGACAAAACCGGCAGGGGGAAAAATAGTTGTTAATGGCAAAGAAGTTACCTTTAATCACCCCGACGATGCTATTGAAATAGGAATCTCTTACGTTCCAGGTGATCGAAAATCCGCCCTTATGCCACAGCGTTCAATTCGTGAAAATTTGGCGCTTACGAGGATGCGAGGATTACGCAACTGGGGTCAAATTAAATTTAAAGATGAGGATGAGAAAGTCGATGGAGCTATTCGAAGCTTGGAGATTGATACACGTGCAAGATCTCAAGTAAAGCGCCTATCGGGAGGTAACCAGCAAAAAGTTACAATTGGAAGATGGGTCACGACTGGCTTTGATTTACTTTTGTGTTTTGATCCAACTCGTGGAATTGATGTTGGTACTAAAGGACAGATATATGAATTAATTAGAAAATTTGCAGATGAAGGCAAATCGGTATTGCTCTTCACATCTGAATTACGTGAAATTGCCCTAGCTTGCGATCGAGCAATTGTTTTGTATGAAGGAAAAGTTCAGGCCAATTTGGAGCACAAAGACTGTGATGAAGAGTCATTACTCAATGCTGCTCATGGATTGGCGGTTAAGAAATGAATATGATGCTAGTAAAAAGGCAATCATGGAATATCGGCATTGTTCTCATCGCGACAATTCTCGGGGCTTGGCAAATAAGTCGCTTGCCCGTATTTGGTTCCTATGAGGCCAGAACATTTCTGCTTGGGATATTGCCAATAGCCCTTCTTTCTATGGGTCAAGCGATAATTATTATTGGTGGTGGAATCAACTTAGCAATTGGAGCTGAGTCAGTTCTAATCAACTGTTTAGCCGCACGATTTATGGTGGGGAAAAGTTTTATTGCTTGCGTCTTGTTAACTTTATTGTTTCTTTTAGTTTCTATTTTAGTTGGAGCATTAACTGGTCTCATTATTTCGAAGTCAAAGATTGCTGATATAATTGTAACTTTAGCAACAAGCTTTATTTTGATCGGCTTAGCCATGTACATTCAACCATCACCAGGTGGAGGAATGAATTTAACATTGGCTCAAATGATTTCAGGCAAAGGATCGGCTTTCTTGCCGCCATTAATCACTTTAATACTTCCACTAGTAGTTATCTGGTTGCCGCTTTATCGCAGTCGCACTGGAATCGCTATGTTTGCTATTGGTTCTAATAAGGATTCAGCTTTTCTCTCCGGTGTAAATGTAGATTTCACACGGATTAAGCTCTATGCAGTTGGTGGGTTATTTGCTGGCATCTCTGGAATAGCTCTCACTGCCATCACATTAAGTGGAAGTCCATTTGCAAGTATTAGTAATACAGCAACCCTTAACTCAGTTGCAGGGGCAGTTCTAGGTGGTGTTGCCTTATCCGGAGGAGTCGGTGGACTCACTGGTCCAGCATTAGCTGCTCTTATTTTGTATTTCATTCCAACAATTCTCCTGAATTATGGAATTGACCCTGCGTATAGCCAAATAATTACGGGAGCACTAACAATATTAGTCGTTCTGGCTGGTGGCTTAATTCGCAACCGTGGGAAGAAGAATTAAATGGGAAAAATTAAGAGTTTA
Source organism: Actinomycetota bacterium (assembly GCA_009698445.1). GTDB lineage: Bacteria > Actinomycetota > Actinomycetes > Nanopelagicales > Nanopelagicaceae > Planktophila. The sequence continues at coordinate 14,468 of WLQG01000001.1, read as the reverse complement.
TTCTCTGGACGACTAACAGCTTCGATGCTTAGTTTGTGGTCAATTTTGATTGTGCTCTTTATAATTACGGGTTTAGTTGACCACTACTTCTTCACAATTCCATCAATTGGAGTAACTTTTCAATTAGCTGTACCTCTGGGTTTATTGGCTGCGGGTCAGACTATTTGCATGCTCACTGGCGGCATAGATCTTTCAATCGCAATGATTGCCACTGGTGCGGCATTTATAGTCAGTATTAAGTCACCATCAGGTTTAGGTATGGCTATTTTCTATGCAACTTTGTACTGCATATTGATCGGAGCTATTAATGGATTAGCAGTTGGATTGCTTGGTATGAATCCATTGATTATGACCCTAGGAATGAACGCTGTCCTGATTGGTGTGTTTACTGTCGGCATCACTACATTTTTAAAAGGTAGTTCAACGATGCCTGACATAATTATTAAGTTGAGCACTGCTTCAATTATAGATCCCATCAGCTGGCCCCTCGTACTTTGGATACTTATTGGGGGATTTGTGCTTTATCTCTTGAAGCAAACTGGTTTAGGCAGACTTATTTACGCAGTTGGAGATAACGCAAAGGCGGCACGTTTAGCTGGAATCCGTGTCTGGAAAGTTCAATTAACCGCATACATTCTTTGTGCACTATTAGGAGGTCTTGCTGGCTTAATGATTGGAGGTCAATCAGGAGCAGTAGCAATGAGTTTAGCTGACTCACTAGTTTTGCCCTCTGTCGCAGCAGTTGTAATTGGTGGAACTTCAATTATGGGTGGCATGGGAGGATATACAGGAAGCATCATGGGAACTTTAATTCTCACGGTTCTTTCATACTTATTAGCAACTTTAAATTCATCTGAAGCTGTGAAGCAGATGATTTATGGAGCTATAGTTTTGGCACTTGCTTGGACTTACTCAAAGTTGACCGAGAAATCTTGAGTCTAATGAAGATTAATGCAACTGCGGTAATTGGTACGGGCTTTATCGGGGCAGTGCACATTGAAGCAATTAGGCGCACAGGTAACTATGTTAAAGGCGTTCTCTCTGGTTCAGAAAAAAGTACATTACAAGCTACCGCGAAATACAAAATAAAAACTGCCTATTCTTCAATAGATGAAATTTGTAGTGACAAAGATGTTTCAGTTGTGCACGTAACGAGCCCAAATGCCCTTCACGTCGAGCAAGTTGAGAAGTTAATTGCAGCCAAGAAACATGTCGTATGTGAAAAACCTTTAGCGTTGACTGCAGCAGAAGGAGCTCATTTACTAAAACTTGCTACTGAAGCAGGAATCACTCACGCACTCTGTTTTAATACCAGGTTTTATCCCATGGTTCATGAGGCGCAAAGTAGGTTTCATAATAAGGAGATAGGCGAACTCCGTTATATACACGCCCAATATCATCAAGATTGGCTAGCACTTGATACTGACTGGAATTGGCGATTGGAATCTGAGAAGGCGGGAGGTTTGCGCGCGGTTGCTGATATTGGCTCCCATTTATTGGATCAGCTAAATTTTATTACTGGCGAAGAGATTGAGTCAGTATTCGCCGACTTACATACACTGATTAAAGTTCGCAACCGTCCGATGGGCGAAGTTCAAACCTTTACATCTTCTAGTAACGCAGATCGTAAAGAAGTCCCAATGAGTTCAGATGATGCCGCGGGGCTAGTGCTCAGATTTAGAAATGGCGCCAGAGCTACAATTTCTATTTCTCAAATCTCTTTCGGTTCAAAAAATGCAATTAAATGGGAGATCTCTGGCACAAAAGCCTCACTCTCATTTGATTCTGAAGAGCCAGAATCTCTCATTATGGGAAATCGGGGGTCGGGTAATGAAATTATTAGAAAAGATCCTTCACTTTTATCTTCTTCCGCAGCTGGTATTACTTTCTACCCGGGGGGCCATGTAGAGGGCTTTGGCGAAACTTTCAGAGGCCTTTTTGAAACGGTTTACAACCACATAGAGAACCCAACTGCAGAGATAAAGTTTCCTACTTTTGCTGATGGGGTTCAGAGCCTAGAACTAACGGATGCGATTGCAGAAAGTTCAAAAACAGCAACTTGGGTAAAGTTAAAATAACGAAAGGGAAATAACATGAAACTCGGACTCCTAACTGCACCACTTCCCTCAGTTCCGCTGATGGAAATCGCTAAGTGGGCAAGCGCACAACGCTTTGAGATGCTTGAAGTCTGTTGTTGGCCTAAATCTGCTGATGTTAACCGTCGCTATGCAGGTATAACTCACATAGAAGTTGAGAATTTGACTAAAGATCAGGGCGAACAAATCGTTGGTGAGTTAAAAACTCATAACATCACAATGTCGGCTCTTGGATATTATCCAAACAATCTGCACCCAGATAAGAACCACCGTGAATCCGTGAATGAGCACACGAAGAAAGTTATCAAAGCTGCCGGATTAATGGGAGTCCCAGTCATTAGCACTTTTATTGGAGCAGATGCATCCAAAACTCAAGCTGAGAATTGGGAAGAGGCTCAAAAAGTTTGGCCAGACATAGTCAAATATGCCGAAGATAATAATGTAAAGATTGCAATTGAAAATTGCCCGATGATTTTTAGTAAGGATGAATGGCCAAGTGGGCATAATGTTGCATATTCACCAAAAATATGGCGAGAAATGTTTGCAAAATTTGGACCTACTGTCGGCTTAAATCTGGATCCATCTCACTTAGTCTGGCAAATGATTGATATTGAGAGAGTGATCAAAGAATTTGGTACCAGGATTTATCACACGCATGTTAAGGACATGGAGATCGATCGCGAAGGTCTGTATGAGAATGGGATTATGTCCGCAGGTATCGGTTGGCAGAGACCACGACTTCCAGGATACGGTGAAGTGAATTGGGCTAAATTTGTTTCTGCCCTATCGCAAGTTGGTTACGACTATGTTTTATGTGTAGAGCACGAAGACCGTAGGTTTGAAGGAACTGATGAATTGGTAAAGCAGGGCTTTATGATTGCGCGCAATCAAATAGCCCCACTCCTACCTGTGTAACACAATTCTTTTGATTTTCAAATTAAGAATTTACTGTTGCAACCACCCGGTCTGTAAATTCATTTGTTTTTGGATCTTTTAGAATCAATTTCACACGTCCATCAGGCAGGGTTTCTTGCTTAATGATTATTTGACCTTCATAAAGCTTTGGCTCATTACTAATTCGTGGGGTTGTGCCACCGCGCCATTCAAGGTCAATTGGCGCCCACCCATGTGTTTCAACAGACTTGAAGCAAGCGTCCATGATTGCATTTACAACATAGCCATCATAAAAAGTTTCCATTGGATCAACCCCATTTTCCATGGAGTTAAACATGTCCGTGAACATATCTACGTAACCGAGCTCAGCGACTTCATCTCCAACTGGGAATAGCCAACCGGTAGATGTTTCAGATTTTTCTGCGACATATGCATTACCTTCGGCCGATGTAAACATTTCAAAACCAGTTCGCAAGAAATGGTTAAGCCAGATAGTTCCGTGAGTACCAGCAACTTCATCACGTAAATCCATTCCACCTCTGAACGTCCAAGAAACTTCGAATTGGCCTATTGCACCTGACTCAAATTTAATTAAAGCGATAGCGTTATCTTCGGCATTAATAGGGTGTACAAGAGTGTCTTTCCAGCAAAGGACCTCTACTGGGCGATTTCCTTTTCCTACAAAGTTTCTGATTATCTCGATGCAATGGCACCCAAGGTCGATGATGCAACCGCCACCTGCTTGTTTGTCGTCCCAAAACCAAGCGCTGTGAGGACCAGGGTGAGTTTCGCGTGAGCGAACCCACAGCACGTCACCAACTGCACCATTGTGAACTGATTTCACAGCCTTTAAAGTCTTAGGGGTATAGGCAAGATCTTCCAAGTAGCCCGCAAATATTCCAGCTTTTTCAACCATATCTAAAATTCGCTTTGCTTCAGCGGCAGTCCGAGCTAAAGGCTTGGTACAAAGTACCGCCTTTCCCGCCTTCGCAATTTTTGCAATCACTTCCTCGTGCATGTGGTTAGGAAGAGCAACTACAACTACATCAGTATCTGGATGGTTAATTGCTTCATCAATGTCCGTTGTGTAATTAGGAACATTCCATCGTTGGGCAAAAGCTGCACCGCGTTCACTAGATCGTGAATAAACAACTGCTACAGAATCTCGATTTCGCTGTCCCTGCAATGTCATTGTATAAAAATCACCGATTAATCCGGTACCAAGCATTGTTATGCGGTGCGACTTCACAATTTCCTCCAAGGGCTACCTTAAGTTTAGATTTCAAAGTAGTATATACTAATTAAAGGCTAGTGAGAAGAGTCCGTACTTGAATTTATGGGAGGGCATATCAAATGGCTGCCCGGATTGATTTAGGCGACTTTGATGTCGTTGTTGTGGGTTCAGGGTCAGCAGGCTCTTCAGCTGCAATTGCAGCATCACGAAGTGGCGCAAGGACTTTAATTATTGATCGGCTTCCATTTATTGGAGGAACTAGTACTGGGGTTCTCGATACTTTTTACGGATTTTATACACCGGGTGAGGTTTCAAGAAAAATTGTGGGTGGAATCCCTGACGATGTGATTGCCGGTTTAAAGAAATTAGGGCCTGTTGTAGAGCGAGCAAATACATACGGTGCGGGAACTGGTGTTACTTATAATCCAGAACATCTCAAAGTTGTATGGGAACGTTTATTAATCGATGCTGGTGTGAAGGTTTTGCTTCACAGTTTATTGCAAGAGGTAACTGTTAGCGATGGTCGAGTAATTTCTCTGACTTTAGCAACACGTTCTGGATTAGCTACAGTTTCAGGCAAAAATTTTATTGATGCATCTGGAGATGCTGATCTTACATATTTCGCCAATTTTGCCTATGAAAGAGCGGGTGAAATATCACCTGCCCAAACTATGACGACCACTTTTCGCATGGTTAATGTTGATGTTAAGAAACGTAAGAGTTTTACTAAAGATCAGTTGCATGCAGCTATGGAACAAGCTGTTTCAGATGGATACCAGTTACCGCGTCGTGAAGGATCAGATCACATCACTACCGTTGATAACACTATGGCCACGGTCATGACAAGAGTTGATTCTGTAAGAGCGAAGGCAAATAATGAAATTGAATCGGTATTAGATAATCCATTTTTTCTTAGCGAATCAGAGATTAATGGTCGAGAACAAGCCCTTGAATACGCACGATTTCTAATTGATCGTGTCCCAGGCTATGAAAACTCTTCGCTTTATGGACTTTCAACTTTTCTTGGAATACGCGAAAGCCGCCGGGTATATGGCGACTATCGAGTCACACGCGACGATGTTTTAAATGCACAACAATTTGACGATCAAATCGCTTTGTGTGGAGCGCCGATTGAGGATCATCACAGTGGAACGGGCACAAATTGGGCATACATACCCAATAGCGGAGTTGTTGGGATTCCACTGAGAGCACTTCAAGTTAAAGACAGCATAAACACATTAGTCGTTGGCAGGTGTTTTTCAGCCACACACGATGCGCATGCGAGTATCAGATCTATGGCTCAATGTATGGCAATGGGAACTGCTGCAGGAACAGTTGCTGCAATTGCAACGCAGAACTCTAAGGAAATTCGGGGCATTGATTTCAATGAGATTAAGAATGTATTAAAAACTGGTGGAGCAATAATAGAAATGCCAAATTAGAAATGCCGTTTACTCGCACAGTATTGGGCGATATTTCAACCAGTGAACTAGGTGTTACTTATATGCATGAACACCTGATCATTGATTCAAATATTGTGCAAAACCAATTTGAGCACATATGGCTGCCTTCCGAGGAAGATGCAATCGCCGAAGCAAACCTTTGTTTCGATGCCGGAGTTCGCACCCTTGTTGATTGCATGCCAATGGGCTCAGGTGGCGATATCAAGAAACTACAAACCATCAGTAAGCAAAGTTCGATAAATATTATTGCTGCGACTGGAATGCATACTAAAAAATATTATGAGAGCAATGATAAATTATTAGTAGCAGGTGCAGATTTTCTAGCAACTAAATTTATAAATGATATCGAGGTGGGTTCCCAAAATACTGACGCTAGAGCGGGCTTAATCAAAGTTTCATCAAGTGGCGAAAAACTAACACCTAGAGAAAAGGTACTTTTTGAAGGGGCTGCTCAAGCTCACAAAGTTACCGGTGCCCCAATACTTACACATTGTGAACAAGGAACAGGTGCCATAGCGCAGATTGAAGAATTCTCTCAACTTAATGTTTCACTTTCAAATGTAACAATTTCTCACGGAGATAAAATAAGTGACACTTCATATCACACTGAGATTCTTAGCAGCGGTGTTCTAGTTGAATATGACCAATGCTTACGTCAGTTTAAGGAAGAAGCACCACCGAGTGCCGTTTTAACTTTAGCGATGATTGAACGTGGGTTCCTTAGCCAAATCATGCTTGGGACAGATGGTGCGCGACGCACTCTCTGGAAATCTCTAGGAGGGGAGCCGGGCTTAGCCTGGCTGTACTCCGGTTGGAGTAAAGTCTTATTTGATGTTGGGCTTACTGAAGAAGATCTCAAAGCTCTTTTCATTTTAAACCCGGCGCGGGCACTAGCATTTAAGGAGCAAAGCAATGTTCTTTGAAGAACTAAGAAAGCAAAGAATTCTCCCAATTTTGACAGTGAAAGATCTTGATCAAACCCGCAAAGATGTCGCTAATTTGAAGTCTAGAAATTTTAGAATTATTGAGATCACACTTAGAACGCCTCAAAGTATTGATGCAATAAATGAATTTTGTTCAGACGAAGATTTGATTATTGGAGCTGGCTCAATATCTACTGTTAGCCAAATGGAGAATGTAATAAAAGCTGGAGCAAAGTTCGGAGTTTCGCCCGGATTCTTTCCACCGTTAGTCAAAAAAGCTGTCGATAGTAATTTTCCATACATACCAGGAATATCAACTCCTTCAGAAATAATGGGCGGAGTTAACTTAGGAGTAACGGTATTCAAATTTTTTCCAAGTGAACCACTGGGTGGATTAGTGACTTTAAGGGCCATGAGTGCTCCTTTTCCTGGCTTGAGTTTCATCCCGACTGGGGGAGTTAATTCTGAAATCTCTGATGAATACTTGAAGGAAAAGTGTGTTCTTGCAGTAGGTGGTTCTTGGTTAGTCTAAATGCGCACTGTTTGCATATAGACATCCAGCCTTTGACTTAATAGCCTTTGCAGGTATCCATTTCGCCCCACCTATAAGGAGCTAACGTGAAGAAACGTTTTGGAATTTTCGCAGTTGTGGTTATTGCAACTGCACTTACATTAACTGGCTGTGCAAAGAGTGATTCAGCAACAACTGATTCAGCAGCATCATGCGCTAAAGCAGATCTTGCAACAGTTACATCAGGCAAGTTAACAATTGCAACTGGCGAACCTGCTTATTACCCATGGATTATTGATGACAAGCCAGAAACTGGAAATGGTTTCGAAGGTGCAGTTGCCTATGCAGTTGCTAAACAACTTGGATTTACAAATGATGAAGTTGTATGGGTCCGTACAACATTTGATTCAGCTGTAACACCAGGAGAAAAGAACTTTGACTTTAATTTGCAGCAGTTCTCAATTACGGATGAACGAAAGACTGCAGTTGATTTCTCTTCTCCTTATTACACAGCTCCACAAGCAATCGTTTCCTTCAAGGGCAGCAAGATTGATGGTAAGACATCTCTTGTAGACCTTAAGAGCGCAAAGCTTGGAGCTGCAGTGGGCACAACATCACTTGATGCAATCAGTAATCAAATTGGTTCAAAGCCTCAGGTATTTAACGATAATGCTGCAGGAGTTTCCGCACTTAAGAACAAGCAGATTGATGGCTTAGTGGTAGATCTCCCAACTGCTTTCTATCTATCAGGTGTTGAAGTTCCAAATGGAATCATTGTTGGACAGTTGCCTTCAACTGGAACAGGTGATCAATTTGGACTCTTGCTTGCTAAAGACAGCAAGTTGACTTCATGTGTGAGTGGAGCAGTTGACGCAATTACTACTGATGGCACATTGGCAGCCATAACGGATAAGTGGCTTGCAACAGATGCTGGCGCGCCAGTATTGAAGCCATAAGGAAAAAAAGAAGTAAAGGCGGTAGTTTGGCGACCATGTCAGAGCGAATTAACTCTGCTTGGTCGCCAAGCTCACGTGAAATCCAAAGACGTGGAGCACGTAAGCGAATAAGTAGACGGCAAGGTTTCATTGCCGCAGTTTCAACATTATTAGTCCTTGGGACATTGATAAGTATCACCGTTACATCACCAGGGTGGGCAGTAGTTAAGAAAACTTTTTTCGATATCAATTATGGTCGTGAAGTTTTTCCGACAGTTATTGCTGGATTATGGATTAACCTTCAATTGACATTTATCGGTGGATTTTGCATCGGAGTAATCGCCTTAGGTCTGGCCCTTTTGCGAACAACAAAGTCACCAGCACTCACACCTTTTAGATTTCTAGCAACCGCCTACGTTGATATTTTTCGTGGAGCCCCCCTCATTCTGATTATTTTGCTCGTTGGCTTTGGAGTTCCGGCCCTTCGCTTACATGGAATCCCTAGCAATGTTATTTTTCTTGGCACTGTTGCAGTTGTTCTTACTTATTCGGCCTACGTTGCCGAAGTCATCCGCAGTGGAATTCTTTCAATTCATCCAAGTCAGCGAGCAGCGGCACGATCATTAGGTTTAACTTCAGGTCAGACTATGCGATATGTTGTTTTGCCACAGGCGATTCGTCGAGTTGTACCGCCACTTTTAAATGACTTTGTCTCTTTGCTAAAAGACACTGGTTTAGTTTCAATTCTAGGTGTGACAGATGCCGTGAGGGCAGCGCAGATAAACGCATCAAGAACTTTTAATTACACGCCATACGTTGTAGCAGCAGCCATGTTCTTGCTGATTACTATTCCAATGACCCGCTACACCGATAGAGCCATACGAGCCCGTACTAATGCTCAGAGTTCTGAGGGCGTGATCTAATGTCAAACGTCCTAGAACTGAGCAACATCCGTAAATCTTTTGGCACCGAGCTTGTACTCAATGACTTATCACTCTCAGTTCCTGAACACACGGCTACTGTATTAATCGGAGCATCAGGTTCTGGAAAATCAACTTTATTGCGTTGTATTAATTTACTTGAATCAATTGATGATGGTCAGATATTTCTAGACGGCGAAGAGATTTCAGATCCACTTATCAACGTTGATGAAGTCCGCCGAAAGCTAGGAATGGTTTTCCAATCTTTTAATTTGTTCCCACATAAGACTGTTCTTGAAAATATCACTCTGGCACCAGTAAAAGTTCAAGGTAAGAACAAAGATGAAGCGGTAACTGCAGCACTTGCGTTACTGAAGCGTTTTGATTTATCAGATAAAGCCGATCAGTATCCAGATCGGCTTAGCGGGGGACAACAGCAACGCGTTGCCATTATTCGCTCTCTTGCACTAAATCCTCGATTGCTTTTGCTCGACGAAATTACTTCAGCTCTAGATCCTGTTTTAGTTAATGAGGTCTTAAGTATTGTTCGTGATTTGAAGAGCGATGGAATGACGATGGTTTTAGCAACGCATGAAATGGGTTTTGCCACTCAAGTCGCCGACGAAGTTTGCTTCCTGGAATCTGGAAATATCCTTGAGAGAGGTAGCGCCGAAGCAGTTTTACATGCTCCAATAAATCCAAAGACGCAAGAGTTTTTAAAGCGCGTGCATCAAGCTGGAAGGTTGTAGGGTTAGGCCAACGTTTCGAGAAAAGAGTTGTCAATGTGCTCAGCAGTTACCTGTAATACATGCGGTAAAGCAACATGGACTGGTTGTGGTGAACACATAGAGCAGGCATTAGCTGGAATTCCCGAATCCGATCGCTGCCAAGGCCACTAGGGCCGGTGCAAGAAGTGGGGTTAGCCCCAAAATGCCTTAATCGGTGAAAATTAATCCAAACCAGCAATTTGAGCGTAAACGTAATCAATTCGTTACCCAATAAACCTACCACCCGGTATTAATCGGCTCTAGGTTGAGCGTGTTACCAGGCCTTGGCCCCTTCAATCCCTGATGACCTTTCGAAAGGCTCGACTCTAGAGAATAGGAAAACAATGTCAGACGTAAACAATGGCATTTCCCGTCGTTCAGTACTTAAGGGTGCTGCAATCGGTGGAGCTGGACTAGTTGCTGGTGGATCACTTCTCGCAGGTTGCGGAAAGAAGAAAGTCACTGGAGATGTTCACTTCACAATTCGTGGAAATCTAAGTGATGCTGGTGCAAAGATTGCAATTGCAGCAAACGATGCTTATACAAAGAAGACTGGCAACAAAGTTATTTCACAGGCAGTTAACTCAGATGACTTCCAGAATAACTTCGTACAAATTATGCAAGGAACTCCAGATGATGCATTTGGTTGGATGGCCGGATGGCGTACCAATTCACGTGCTGACTCAGGACTTCTAGCAGATGTTTCTGAGCAAGTAAAAGCATTAGGAAGTTCACTTTCTGCTGCTGCAATCCAAGGTGCAACTAATCCTTCAGATGGCAAGCAGTACATCATTCCTACTACTTACTACCCATGGGGACTTCACTACCGTAAGTCAACAATGCAGGAATTGGGTCTTAACCCAGAGAGCATCGCAACATGGGATGACCTTCTAAAGTTGTGTGAAGCAACAAAGAAAAAGGGTCTAGTTGGTTACGCACTTGGCGACAAGGGCGGCTGGGAAGCGATGGGAACTTTCGATATTCTCAACATGCGTCTAAACGGATACCAATTCCACATTGATTTGCTCAATGGCAAAGAAAAGTGGACTGATGCCAAGGTTGTAGATGTATTTACACACATGGGTCAATTGATTCCTTACATGAACAAGAACGTTCTTGATATTTCATGGGATGGCATGCGCGATCTTCTTCTACAGAAGAAGTGCGGAGCCATGATGATGGGCTCATGGTTTGCTAATGACTTTAAGGCTAAGTCACAGGAAGACTATGACGATCTATGGATCGTTCCATTCCCAGAAATTAATCCAGAGCATGGTGTTGATTCAATCGATGCACCACTTGACGGTATTTCAGTTGCCGCAAATGGTAAAAACGTCGAAGGCGGAAAAGACCTTGCAGGATTCTTGGGATCAAAGGAAGGTATTGATGCAGCAGTTGCCGCTGGAGATACAAATATCTACATCAGCAGTGATTTTGATACATCAACTTATGATCCATTCAACAAGCAGAAGCTTGCAGTTCTTGGCGCAGCTAAGAACATCGGCTTCTTCCTAGACCGCGATACTCGCGGTGACTTTGCTGGTCCAGTTGTTGGTCCAGCAATTCAGAGTTTCCTTAAGAATCCAAAAGATCTAACAAAGATTCTTGATAATACTCAAGCACAATGGGATGCACTTCCTGCACTTTAATTCGTTAATACAAACGAATTAGACTAAGGTTAAGAAATGAAAACGACGGCTGCGAACAAGAAAGTTCGCAGCCGTCGTTCTCTTTCTAGAAACGATCGGTTTACTCTCGCTGCGTTCATAGGTATTCCTACTTTGATGCAGATTATTTTTCTTTGGTTACCTGCGTTAATAACAATCGTTCTATCTTTCACATATTGGAACGGCATCAATGTCAGCGACATTAAATGGGCCGGTTTAGCTAACTATAAAAATATATTTTTTGGCACACCTGTTTTTTATGATGCCCTAAAGAACAACCTCATCTGGTTACTATGGTTTACCTTCCTTGCAACACCATTGGGGATTTTGTTGGCCTATCAGATTGATCGAAAAATCAAAGGTCACAAACTTTTCGAAACTGTCTTTTACATTCCGGTGGTTTTGTCCCTTGCCATCATCGGAATTATCTGGAACTTCATGCTTCAACCTGGTGGCTTTGTTCAAGGTGTCATGGGCCGCGATATCGGTAACGCAGTTTCAATTTGGGGTAACTACAGCATCAATACCTATGTAATTATGGGTGTGGCTTCTTGGCGCCATATCGGTTACATCATGTTGCTGTATTTAGCTGGATTAAAGTCGGTTGATCCATCCCTGCGCGAAGCAGCAGCAATCGATGGCGCTACAGAGTGGCAAACTTTTAGAAAGATCGTCTTGCCGGCAATGCGCCCAGTAAACATCATCATTGTGGTCATCACGATTATCGAATCCCTGCGTGCATTTGACCTGGTTTACATCATTTATGGAACAAGTACGGCTTGGCCATTGCTCAACATCTTGGTTTTCCAGAACTTTGCCGGACAGGGTATTTCAATGAAGGGTGCGGCATACGCCGTTATCTTGCTGGTGCTCTGCATTGGTCCAATTCTTTTGTACCTTCGCAACGTCTTTAAGGAGGATCTCAAGTGAGTACAACGATCGTCCAGAATAAGGCCTATAAGAATAAGCAAAAGATTAAAGATAACTTTATATCTGCCTTTATCGGCTTCTTTGCTTTTGTCTGGATTTTTCCAATCCTTTGGACCGTATGGACTTCACTTCGTCCTTATAACGACATTATTTCCTATGGCGTATTTTCATGGCCTCGGCATATAAACCTAGATAACTACTTCCACGCTTTTCGCGTCATGGGTTTGACCCATTATTTCCTAAACACGTTGTACGTAACGATTCCAGCAGTAGTTTTAACTTTGTTCTTAGGTTCCCTCATTGCTTTCGTAGTTTCTCGTTACTCATTTAGATTTAATCTCAGCCTCTTACTTTTGTTTACTGCCGGAAACATGTTGCCAATTGTTTTGACTTATATTCCGGTATTTTGGCTCTACATCAAAATTGGTGATCTTTTTGGAAACCGATCTTTGTTGTACAACAACTATCTTGGAATTGTTCTTGTTCACGTTGCATTCCAAGTTGGTTTTGCTACTTTTGTTCTGTCTTCATATATGAAAACAGTTCCAAAAGAGATTTCAGAATCAGCAATCATTGATGGCGCCTCAGTATTTAGACACTATTGGAATGTAATGTTGCCGCTACTGCGCCCACCGCTTGCAGCACTTGGCGTGCTAATGAGCTGCTGGATTTACAACGATTTCTTCTGGGCATTGATTTTGATGTCAGAGGATTCAAAGCGCCCGGTCACTTCGGCTTTGCGCCAGTTACAGGGCCAATACATTACAGATTTCAACTTATTAGCTGCTGGCGCAAGTATTGTTGCTGCCCCAACAGTGATTTTATTCTTTGTTCTGCGCAAGCAATTTGTTTCAGGCCTAACCTTGGGCTCAACAAAGGGATAAATAATGAAAGCAATTCAGATAACCGCATTTGGCGGTCCAGATTCCATGCACTTAGTAGAACTTGCAGATCCAGTGGCTGGTCCGGGTCAAGAGTTAATTGAAGTAACTGCAATTGGAATTAACTATGCCGATACACATCAAACAGAAAACTCATATCTTTCTCCACAGAAGCTTCCGCTTATTCCGGGGCTTGAAGTTGTTGGTATTGCAAATGGTCGTCGTGTTCTTGCGCCAGTTGATGGTGGGGGATATGCACAAAAAGCAGTTGCACATTCAGCTGCAATGATTGAGATTCCAGTCGGTGTTAGCGATGAACAAGCTCTTTGTATGTTGGTTCAGGGCACTACGGCTTGGCACATTTTAAAAACTGTTGGCCATCTTAAAAAAGGCGAGAGCGTTGTTATTCATGCAGCAGCTGGTGGCGTGGGAACAATTGCAATTCAATTGGCAAAGATGTGGGGAGCAAAAGTAATTGCAGTAGCTTCGACTGAAAGAAAGCGAGCTCTTGCAACGTCTTTAGGCGCAGATGTTGTTATTGATGCCGTTCAAGACAAACTAGCGTCAGCAATTCTTGATGCAAATGGTGGCAAACCAGTAGATCTAGTTCTTGAAATGGTTGGCGGGAAAACTTTTGATGCCAGCCTTGAAGTTTTGGCGCCATTTGGTCGATTAGTTACATTTGGAATGGCATCACGTACTGCACCAACTCCAATTCATCCAGGCGCACTTATGGGTGGAACGAAAACAATTACTGGATTTTGGTTGGCACATTGCTTTGGAAACAAAGAATTACTTAATGATGTAATTACCGAATTGTTCTCACTTGTTATTGATGGAAAGTTGAAACCGGTCATCGGTGCAACATTTGGCTTGAGTCAGGCCACTGCTGCGCACCAGGCGATGTTGGCCCGCGAAACAACTGGCAAAATCACGCTAAATCCAGCCCAATGAATAGGTGATTTTTCCAAAGTAGTTAATTGCCTGTACGCTCAGCGTTCGACCTGCCCCCCTAGCTCAGTTGGTAGAGCGTTTCCATGGTAAGGAAAAGGTCACCGGTCCGATTCCGGTGGGGGGCTCGATGAGAGTTCTTCACTAGGTGAAGATCAGTTGTAAAAGCACAACCCTTGGCGGGGTAGCTCAGCTTGGTAGAGCAAGCGGCTCATAATCGCTGTGTCGTGGGTTCAAATCCCGCCTCCGCTACTAGTTCCACACGCGTGAATTTCGCGCATCGAGAAGGCTCGGGT